>NZ_JAPEOX010000001.1:4267806-4572650 GCF_026340675.1 Streptomyces sp. NBC_01264 | reverse complement strand
CGACCGTGGCCTCGGGCAGGTCGATGGAGAAGTTCGCGACCTTCGAGACGACCAGCACGCTGATCTCGCCCTCGCGGAAGGCGTTGAAGAGCTTCTCGCGCTGCGCGTTGGAGGTCTCGCCCTTGATGACGGGCGCGTCGAGGTGCTCGCCGAGCTCGTCGAGCTGGTCGATGTACTGCCCGATGACCAGCGTCTGCTCACCCGCGTGCTTGCGCACCAGCGCCTCGGTGACCTTCCGCTTGGTGGCGGTGGTCGCGCAGAAGCGGTACTTCTCCTCCGTCTCGGCGGTCGCGTAGGCGAGGCGCTCCGAGTCGGTGAGGTTCACGCGGACCTCGACGCAGTCGGCCGGGGCGATGTAGCCCTGCGCCTCGATCTCCTTCCACGGGGCGTCGAACCGCTTGGGCCCGATCAGCGAGAACACGTCCGACTCGCGGCCGTCCTCGCGCACCAGCGTCGCGGTCAGGCCGAGGCGGCGGCGCGCCTGGAGGTCGGCGGTGAACTTGAACACCGGGGCCGGCAGCAGGTGCACCTCGTCGTAGAGGATCAGGCCCCAGTCCCGGGAGTCGAAGAGCTCCAGGTGCGGGTAGATGCCCTTCCGCTTCGTCGTCAGGACCTGGTACGTGGCGATCGTGACGGGCCGGATCTCCTTGCGCGTGCCGGAGTACTCGCCGATCTCCTCCTCCGTCAGCGAGGTCCGCTTGATCAGCTCGCTCTTCCACTGGCGGGCGGAGACGGTGTTCGTGACCAGGATCAGCGTGGTCGCCTTGGCCTTGGCCATCGCACCGGCGCCGACCAGCGTCTTCCCGGCGCCGCAGGGCAGCACGACCACGCCGGAGCCGCCGTGCCAGAAGCCCTCGACGGCCTGCTGCTGGTAGGGGCGCAGTGCCCAGCCGGTCTCGTCCAGCTCGATCGGGTGCGCTTCGCCGTCCACGTACCCGGCGAGGTCCTCGGCGGGCCAGCCCAGCTTGAGCAGGGTCTGCTTGATCTGCCCGCGCTCGGAGGGGTGCACGGCCACGGTGTCGGCGTCGAGGCGCGCGCCGACCAGCGGGGCGATCCGCTTCGACCGCAGGATCTCCTCCAGCACCGGCCGGTCGGTGCTGGTCAGGACCAGTCCGTGGACGGGGTGCTTGGAGAGGGTCAGCCGGCCGTAGCGGGCCATGGTCTCGGCGACGTCGACGAGCAGCGCGTGCGGGACGGGGTAGCGGGAGAACTCCACGAGCGCGTCCACGACCTGCTCGGCGTCGTGCCCGGCGGCCCGCGCGTTCCACAGCCCCAGCGGCGTGATCCGGTACGTGTGGATGTGCTCGGGAGCGCGCTCCAGCTCGGCGAAGGGCGCGATGGCGCGCCGCGCGGCCGCGGAGAGCTCGTGGTCGATCTCCAGGAGGAGGGTCTTGTCGCTCTGGACGATCAGGCAGGACACGCATACCTCCGAGGTTAGGATCATCCCGTGACAGACAGCACACCCGCCATGGCTCGGGCTTTGCCCCGTGCCAGACGCTCTAAGGGCGTCTCGGCAAGTGCGCCGGGAATGCGCGCTGCCATCTACGTACGACTTTCACGCGAAACTGAAGAGTCTACATCGCCCGAGCGTCAGCGGGCTGCCTGCGAGGCGTTGTGCCAGGCCAGAGGCTGGAACGTCGTTGCAGTAGAAGAAGACATCGACGTGTCCGGATATTCCCGTGGGCTGGACCGCCCGGGGCTGCAACGGGTCCTTTCCCGTCTCGCTGAGTTCGACGTGATCGTGTTCTTCAAGATCGACCGACTGGCCCGGTCCACCGTGGACTTCGCCGAGATCATGAAGATCACGCAGAGTGCGAGCGTGGCCCTGGCGTCGGCGAGCGAACCGCTGGACCTCACGTCGTCCATGGGGCGTGCCATGGCGAAGGTGATCGCGGTCTTCGCGGAACTGGAGTCGGACACCATAGGCATGCGCGTCTCCAGCGCCCATGAGCACCTGCGCCGGGAAGGGCGCTACACGGGCGGCAGAGTGCCGTACGGCTACCGGGTGGTCCCGAACCCCGACGGGGCGGGGAAGGTCCTGGAGATCAACCCTGAGGAAGCCGAGACGATTCACGGGATCGTGGAACGTGTGCTCAACAAGGACTCACTCCTGAAGATCGCATCGGACCTCACCGCGTCGGACAAGCCGTCGCCCGGCCACTCGTCCCGCCAGACCACGGGAAAGCGCAGCGACTCGAAGCAGTGGTACACGTCCTCACTGCGCAGTCTGCTGACCAACCCGCAGTTGCTGGGGCAGGTGATCGAGGACGGCAAGCCGATCCTCATGACGGACGGCCTTCCGCTGGTCAACCGCACGCCGATCCTGGACATGGACACCTGGCAGGCGTTGCAGGACGAGTTGAGCCGGCGGGCGAACCCCGGTGACCGGCGGAGGGAAGGCACGTCGCTGCTGCGCGGGATCGTCTACTGCGCGGTGTGCCAGAACCGCATGTATACGTACATCGCGAAGGGGCGGACCCGGTACCGGTGCATCGGCCGGTTGAAGGCACGGCAGTCCGGTGTGGAGAACGGCTGCTACGGCGTGAGCATCGCCGGTGAGGGCATGGAGCAGTACGTCACGGACAGGTTCCTCGCGGCGTTCGGTGCGTTCCCCGTGGTGCGCATGGTGGAGCACGCCGGGGAGGACTTCCGCCCGCAGATCAGGCAGGCGCGCGAAGCGCTGGAAGAGCTGGAGAAGGACCGCTACGACCGTGGCCTCTTCAAGGGCGAGGAAGGATCGGCACGGTACGCGGTGCAGTACGCCAAGCTGGAAGAGCGGTTGGCGTCGCTCAACGAGAAGCAACGCACCGCCAAGCCTGCGGGCGTTGAGGAGATCCCGACGGGCCGTACGCACGGCGAACTGTGGAAGGACGCGGACACGGCGGGCAAGCGTGACCTGCTGCTGAACGCCGGCGCCTACGTCGAAGTCGGCATGTCTCGTAAGGGCGGCCCGAGGCTCGACACGTCCCGCCTGGCGGTCCACTTCGGTGAGGACGGCGAGATCCGCCGTGCGGACGCCGATGGCAAGGACGTTGAGGCTGTCATCCAACAGGCCGTGGCGCGGGACCTGGAGCTGTTCTAGACCCGCCTGGGCGCCGTTCACGGCTCGTCGCTGGGGAAACCTGGGGGCGGGCCGTTCGGCGTTCCTGGGGTCCCGTGGCGTTCCAGGGAATCCGGTGGAGGGCGTCAGCCCGCGTGCATACAGTCGGGCGTCCGGATTCGGTGGCGTTTTCGTCGGGGGGATGACGAACTGACGTTGCCGGGGTGTGGTTCATGTGCGCCTCCTTTGCTTCTTTGCTGTCGGTTCCGCTGTGGGCTCTACCCCTTGCGGTTGCTGGCCTGCGGAGGGATGTCCGTGGGCTTTCATGATCAACAAAAATGACTAGGGGTGGGGTTGTGTCTGCGCTGGAGGAGACGCGCGCGACGTGTTCGGAGTGTCTTGGGGAGCGCCCCCGTGACGCCCGTGCCACGTGCGGCGCGCCGCTGTGTGTGGAGTCGGCACGGTTGCAGACGGCCGCTCGCAGGGCCCGTGAAGCGGTGCGCGCTGCTGTGGGCCCTCCACGGTGCTATCGCTGCGATCAGCCGCACGGCCGTGAGGCGTGGGCGCGGTATTGCGAGTGGTGTGCCGAGGAAGTGGAGGAGTCGCGACGTGCTGACCGCAAGAAGGAGGCGGAGGCGCGAAGGGAGCTGGAGGGGCGCAGGCCGTGTCGGGGGCCGAAGTGCTCGCACCTGGTGGGTGTGTCTCGGGGTCCCGCCCGGCTGTACTGCTCGGATGCGTGTAGTCGGGCAGCTGAGTACATCCGTAAGCGCGCCCGGACCAAGCCTGATCCGGTCCCCTGTCGGCGCTGTGGCACGCCGGTGGTCCTCAAGTTCCGTGACGGGGTGTGCCGGTCATGCCAGAACGTGCAGCGCACGGTGGCTCGTCGGGTGACGCTCCAGCGCAAGGTGCGTGCTGCTCACGGGGGTGCGGGGTGCTTCCACTGCGCGGCTCCGCTGCCTGAGGGTGGGGTGATTGACCACGTGAGGCCGATATCGCGGGGTGGCCTGTCGCAGGTGGCCAATATGC
Source organism: Streptomyces sp. NBC_01264 (assembly GCF_026340675.1). Classification (NCBI taxonomy): domain Bacteria; kingdom Bacillati; phylum Actinomycetota; class Actinomycetes; order Kitasatosporales; family Streptomycetaceae; genus Streptomyces; species Streptomyces sp. NBC_01264. Next base: position 4,568,584 of record NZ_JAPEOX010000001.1, on the reverse strand, counting down.
GTGTGGTCTGCGTGCTGTGCAACTCGTCCAAGAAGGATCAACTAATGGACGAGTGGTCTCCGCAGCGCTCGTTGCGCAATGTCCCTGGCGGGCTATCCTGAGTCCGTCCGGGTAAGTAGGCTCAAATTTGCCGAGGTGTAGCTCCATTAGTCGAGCAAATATCTGGCCTTCTTGGGCCAATCGAGTACCTTTCCTCGGCAGGTCAGCCGGAATTTCCCGTCGTCTCCTGCGAGTCGCGTCAAATTAGCAGACAAATCGTCACATGAATTGGTGCCAAAAGGGTCCGGGATTAGTATCGAGTATTGATCCATGCGTACTAGTACTGACTCCAGCCCTGCGGGCTTCTCAACTACAAGGATCTGGCGGGTGCCGGGTGTCGTCTCTGGGTGTATGGCAACAAGCTTGGGGAGGGACTTGGAGGCTGGAGTTGCGAGCTGTGCTCGAATCGGGTCAAGGGTGGATTGCATTATGTAGCGAAAGCCTAGGGCGGCAAACGCTGCCAAGTATGCGGATCGTACCCAAGAGATATCTGCGAGATGGGGGGTGAATTTCTCTCGCAGTTGAATCCTTGTGCTTCCACCGGTTGTGGCTAGTGCGTCCTCATAGGCCTTAACGGCGTCCGGGTGGTTCTGCTTGGTAATGCCTTGAATGAACAGTGATTCACCTACGCGAGTGACCTCTCCGCGCAAAGGTGCTCCATCTGAGTACATGGTTGCGGGAAGAGGGCGCCCTACCTGCACGCCGCTGATGAATCCGTGCAAGCGATGCCGGGTGAGAGCATGGATATCGAAGTGGTGGCCGGCGGAGTTATTGCATGGCTTGCAGGTCAACACGATCCCCGATCCGCCCAGGCGGCGAGGTACATGCTCTTCAGTCAGTATTTCGACTGCCAGGGCTTCCTTCGGGTAGGCGACCAAACAGCATGGGCACATGTAGAAGTCACCCTCGGGCAGCTTGCTCTCGATTGCCAGGGCGGCAAGCGCATCACGCAGCTTGGGGGCACCTTCGTTGAACCAGCGCTCACGCCTGTCCATTGCGGCAGTATGACCGTTGATTGACGGTACGTCTCAACCTTTGATGTACCTGACTGTTCTGGCAGGGCGACAGGAGGGGCAGGGGGGTGCCCCCAAGGGTGGACCGGCTGATCGGCAGCGAGAAAAAATGCTTGCATGGCTCATCTACGTGTTTCGGTGGATGCGCGCCCGAAGGGAGCGGTCACGCTCTCGCGACTGCCTTCGTTTGCGCGGGGGTTGCCGTGTGTGACCGCCGATGGCCCGTCCATCAAACGATGGTTTGTGAGACGGTCGCGCCGACGCCCCTGGGGGCTCCGAATGACGTTCAAAACCCGTCTCAAAACCTACCTGAAACCCATGGTGTTGTGAGACGAGTTCTGAGACGATGTGGTCATGAATACGAACACGGGACACCTCATCGGATATGCGCGGGTCAGCACGGACGACCAGGAAGCTCAGCTCCAGCACGACGCGCTTGCGGCAGCCGGTTGCACGCGGGTCTTCACGGACAAGGCGAGCGGGAAGAACACCGACCGCCCGGAGCTTGCCGCCGTTCTCGACTACGTGCGCCCCGGGGACATCCTGTGCGTGTGGAAGCTGGACCGGTTCGCTCGCTCGCTGATCGACCTGGTGAACATGGTGGATGCTCTCGCTGCCCGTGGAGTTGGCTTCAAGGTGCTGACGGGTGCGCTGGCGTCGATCGACCCGAACACCCCTGACGGGCGGCTCATGCTTCAGGTGGTGGGCGCCATGGCGGAGTTCGAACGCAGCTTGATCAAGGACCGGACGCGTGCGGGTCTGGACGCTGCCAGGGCTCAGGGGCGCGTGGGGGGCCGTCCGGCGGTGATGGACGCTGACAAGCTCGCTGCGGCTAAGGCTCGTAAGGCTCAGGGCGAGAGCGTCACGGCCATTGCGAAGGCGCTCAAGGTGTCCCGCGCGACGCTGTACCGGGCGCTGTCTGACGCCGAGTAGTCCGCTCCGTTCCGAGAGACCGTCTGCCCTCGCTGGTAGGCGGTCTCTCGCATGTCCGGCCGGGAGGGAGGGCGCGAGCAAAGTTCGGGCGGAACGTGGGTCGGCGATCCCGGCTCAAGCTCGGAACGCGCACGCTGGGTGCAAGCCCGTTTCCCTGCCCCCATGGGTCGCTGACCTGCGGGAATGCTTGTGCGGCGGGGTGAGAACGACCCAGTTAAGGGGTGGGGAGTGCCCTCTTGGTGGGTGGATACGGGACCGCAACGTGATGGCAGGCCGTTCCAGGTACGGGTTCCAGAGTCGCTCGGATCTCAGTCGGCGAATGACTCCGGCGCTGATGTGGCCGTTAGCCCAGGGACGCCAGAGCTGTCGCCACCAGGGAACGGGCCGGAGCTCCCCGGACGGCTCCCTGCGAAAGCCCTTCGAATGCTCGGGTGTACAGCTCGACCTGGCTGGGCTGGGTGAGGGTGGAGGCCGCGTCAAGGGTGTCCGCGTGCACTCTGACCCCGTCGAAGATCGTGAACGTCGGCATGGGCCACACGGTCCGGCGCTCCGAGAAGGGCACGATGCCGACGGCGACATTCGGAAGGTCCATGACACCGAGCAGGTGGCCGAGCTGCGCCGCCATGGTTTCGGCACTGCACTGCCGGTACCGCAACACCGACTCCTCCAGGACGAACGAGAACTGGTGCGCCCCGCTGCTGAGTACCGCATTGCGCCTCATCCGTGCCGCCACTGCCTCGGTCACATCGTCCGGGGTTCCCCGGAAGGTCGCGATGGAGGCGAGCAGCGCGGCGGCATACCCGGGCGTCTGGAGGAACCCCGGGATCACGTCGGAGACATAAACGCGGAACACGCGGGTCTGCTGGTACAGGTCTCCTGCGGATTCCTGGAGGCGGCGGAGGCCGGTCCGTTGGAGGCGTCTCCATTGGACGTGTGCGTCTGCCGACTGCCGGTTTGCCGCGATCAGGTCGGGTGTCTGATCGCTGGCGTCACAGGCCCGGCACCAGGCCTTGATGTCCGCGTCCGAGGGAGGCGTCTTGGCGTTCTCGATGCGTGATGACTTCGACTCGGACCAAGCGCACCTGACGGCCAGCTCCCGCCCGCTGATCCCCGCGTCCTTCCGGATGTCGCGCAGACGGCCCGCCAAGTTCTCGCGGGCCTTCTGGACGCTGGAAGAGGGGTGTGGGGGCAAGGAGCCGGCCTTCGTCAGATCTCGTACAGGTGATGCGGGACGGCGCGCTCCCAGACCTCCTGGAAGGCGCTGGAGCACAGCTTCATGGTCTTCGGGTCGTCGGTGATCTCGTCCTCCACCACGACACCGTCACCGGAGAAGTGGTGCACTCGGAGCAACGTCCCGTCGAAGAGCCAGAAGTCGTTCCCCGGGAGGGGGATGTCCGTGGCTCGGCGCCGGGGGAGCCACCGGACTTGCTCACCTGCCGTGACGTTGGCGTGGGTGACGTAGTGCTCCCACCGGATGTACTCCGAAACGGGCTCGGAGACGACGCGCACTCTGCGGATCGCCACGCCCCGGGCCACGGTGTCCGAGATCAACTGGTCGTACGGGTGCCACCAGGAGGCCCGGTCGTCCCACTCGATCCGTTCGCCGCGCTGCCATGCCGCGAACCGATCGGTCGGAGCGTAGGAATCACGCAGTTCCAGGTGGACGGCGGACCGGCGGCACCGGCCAAGGAGCTCAGCGAAGCTGGGCACGCTCGACGGCATCGCACGCCTCCCTGATCAGCGGAATCATCCGGGCGGGAATCCTGACGATGGCTTCGGTCTCGGGCACCGGGCCGTTCGCGGGGCTGCTCGCCTCGCATTCCGCCTGAGTGTCCTGGCTCGGCTTCCAGCCCTGCAACAGGATCTCCTGGGCGTCGGTGTCGGCCCACACGGTGGGGCAGTGGTCCCGGTCGGTGTTCGGGTCGATTCCGACGAACTCTACGGCCATGGCGGGCTCCCTGGTCTAGGTGCTTGCTCGGGCTTGCACGACCTTCTCTGAACTGCGCCTTGGACGTCAATGCCACATCAAGACAAGCGAATTGGTGTGCAAGCTTATGCAAGTTCGTGGCACCTCGGACGGGCGGACTTCTAGCGTCGCCAACACGACGACCGTGAAGGGGAGGCGGTATGACCGTGACCACGCAGCAGGAGGCGGACTCGACCGGGCTACCCACCTTCGTCCGGCGGTTCACCGCTACCGCGAAAGGGGCCCGGCTGGCCAGACACTTCGCGACCGTCGAACTGTTCGACTCGGGGCGCCTTGAGCGAGACGAAGAAATTGATGCCGTCGCCTTGGTCGTTGCGGAACTGGCGTCCAACGCAGTCCGGCACGGAAACGTCAGGGGGCGGCAGTTCGAAGTGCAGCTCATTTGTATGCCCGAGGTGGTGCGTGTGGCTGTGTCAGATGCTCGTGGAGATCGTCAGCCCTGCGCGCAGCCGGCCAGCGAGGGGGAGGGCGGTCATGGAATGCGGCTCGTGGCGTCGTTGTCCACTGCCTGGGGAGTGGACCGGCGTGACGTAGGCAAGACCGTGTGGGCCGATGTGCCGTGCGGTGGTGGCCGATGAGTACGGTGCTGCGGTTCGTCCCGCATCGGATCGTGAGCCATCCGGAGGGCGAAGTCACGGTCTCGGCGCAGTGCCTTGCCGCTGACTGTGGATGGTCTGCCCTTCCGTCCGCCGACGTGGCCGCCGTGGACGTGGCGTGCATGTCCCACACGGGCCGCACGGGTCATCCCACGTTCGCGAGGAAGTACGAGGACGTGGCCCTGGTCACGCGCGTCGAGTAGCGCTCACGAGCGGCCTCGTCCGGCGACGGCGAGCATGACTGCCGGGCGGGGCTTTCCGCTGTAACCCCTGGCGTGCTAAGTATGTGCATCGAGCTTGATCGCATGGACGATGAGGGGCCCGTTCACGCACGTCCCTTTCGGCGTGGGAGGACCGCCCGGACGCGGGCGGCCAAACCTCCAGTCTGCCGTATCGCTCCGCGGGCCGGGTGGTTCTGAGCTGTGCGCAGCTCCGCCGGCCGGTGCGGCGGCGTTGCCGGGGTGCGCGCGGTCAGGCTCCCCCGGTGGCGAAGGCGAGGATGGCGGGGGCGGCCTCGCGGAGCGTCGGGAAGTGGCGGTGGGCCCCGGAGTGGGCTTCGGGGGTGTTGACCGTCCAGACCGTCATGCCGGCCGCGAGGCCCGACCGGACGCCCGAGGGAGCGTCCTCGACGACCAGGCAGCGGGCGGAGTCGGCGCCCAGGAGGGCCGCGCCCCGCAGGTACGGGACCGGTGAGGGCTTGCCCTCCGCGACGGCGGCGGCGTCCACGAGCACCGGCGGCACGGGCAGGCCGGTGCGGTCGAAGCGGCCGCGCACCCGGTGTGCGTAGTTCGAGGTGACCAGGCCCCAGCTCCCCGGGGGCAGGGCGGTCAGCAGCTCGGCCACGCCGTCGAAGGCGGCGTAGGTGCCGGAGCGGACGTCCTCGTCCTCCAGCTCGTGCAGCGCGGCCAGGCACGCGTGCGGGTCCAGGTCCGGGGCGACGGCCGCGAAGGTCTCCATCGGGCGGGTCCGCAGGGCCACGGCGTACACCGCGTCCGGGTCCAGCTCGTGGCGGGCCGCCCAGGTGGCCCACACCCGGCGCTGGTTGGCGACGGCGTCGACGAGGGTGCCGTCGACGTCGAACAGGACGTACCGGGCGGGGGCGGCGGGAGCGGCGGGGCCGGCGGGAGCAGCGGCTTCGTGGGTCACCGGCGGATCATGACAGGCCGCGCAGGAGCAGCTTCAGGCCGCCCTCGAACTCCCGGTCCGGGGTGACCGAGCGTGCGTCGCGCGCGGTGGCCGACATGTACGGGAACTCCTGCGCGGGGAGAGCCGCGATGGCGGTGGTTCCGGGTCCGGCCAGCGGACCGAGGTGTTCCAGCTGCGTGGCGCCGATCACGTACGAGATGAGGGCGCGCAGCGCGATCACCCGTTCCTCGGCCTCGATGCCGGCCTCGGTGAGGACGCCGAGCACGGTTTCCGACCAGCGCAGCCCGCTCGGCGAGCGGTGCCGGTGCGTCAGGGAGAGCGGCAGGGTCGCCGGGTGGGCGCACAGGGTGGCGCGCAGGCGCCGGGCCAGGTCCGTGACCCGGCCCTGCCAGGGGCCCGGGGGCGGCGGGGTGGTGTCGACGCCGCTGAGGACGAGTTCCACGACGAGCGCTTCGAGTTCCTCGCGGCCCGGGACGTAGCGGTACAGGGCCATGGGGCTGATGCCGAGCTCGGTGGCGACGGCGCGCATGGAGAGGCCGGGGAGCCCATCGCGGTCGATGACGGCGAGGGCGGCGGCGGCCAGTTGGTCCGGGGTGTGCGAGCGGGGGCGCGGCATGACGGTTGACAGCGTACGGCATACGCCTACGCTGGGGGGGTAGGCGTACGGCATACGCCTACGCCTCTCGAGGGAGGGTTTCCCATGCTCGAACCCGGTTCAGTGGTACCCGCACGCCTGCTCACGCCCGTCACGCCCGTCACGCCCGTCACGCCCGTCGCGTCCGCCGTGCCCGTCACATCCGCCACACCCGTCACGTCCGTCACCGGAGGGCCCGTCCCCCTGCCGGACCCGGAGCGCCTCGTCCACCTGCAGTTCCGGCGCTTCGCCGGCTGTCCCGTCTGCCACCTCCACCTGCGCTCCGTCGTCCGGCGGCACGCGGAGATCGAGGCCGCCGGCATCCGGGAGGTCGTGCTCTTCCACTCCTCCGCGGAGGAACTTCGCCCGCACACCGCCGACTTCCCCTTCGCCGTGATCGCCGATCCGCGGCAGCTGCTGTACCGGGAGTTCGGCGTCGAGTCCTCCCCGCGCTCCCTGCTGGACCCCCGCGCCTGGGGGCCGGTGCTGTGGGGGATCGCCCGCTCGGCCGCCGAGGTGGCGCGGGGCCGGGAGCGGCTTCCGGCCCGCCGCCAGCCGAACGGACGGCTCGGGCTGCCCGCCGACCTGCTGATCGGGCCGGACGGCCGGGTGCTGGCCGCCAAGTACGGGGAGCACGTCTACGACCAGTGGTCCGTCGACGAGTTGCTCGGGCTGGCGGCCGCCCTTTATCCGGTGGGCGCCGGGGAAGGAGCCTCGTAGGGTCGCGGTGTGACTACTGAACCGCAGAGCTTCGTACCGCCGGCCGAGGTGTTCGAGGTGCCCGTCCGGCTCGTGGGGGAGGGCTTCCGGCTGGAGCCCCTCGGGCCCGAGCACAACGAGGGCGACCTCGCCGCCTGGAGCGGAAGCATCGATCACGTGCGCGCGACGCCCGGCTTCCTGGGGGACTGGCCTCCGGAGGAGGGCATGAGCGCGGAGGCGAACCTCGCCGACCTGGTGCGCCACGCACGCGACTTCGCCGAACGGCGGGGGTTCACGTACAGCGTGCTGGACGGCGAGCGGGACGGGGAGGGGGAGGTCATCGGCTGCCTCTACATCTACCCCGGGAAGGTGGACCCGGAGCGCGTGCACGTGACTTCCTGGGTGCGCGGGGACCGGGCCGCGTACGACAAGGCGGTGTACGGGACCGTCACGCGCTGGCTCGCCGAGGCCTGGCCCTTCCCGGCGGACCGGATCGACTACGCGCCCAGGTGATCGCCCGGTCGCCCCGGTCGCCCCGGTCACCCCGGTCCACCGATCCCCCGATCCCCCGATCGTCAGTCGTCGCAGGTGTGGAAGGTGCAGAAGCGGACCGCGCTCACGCCCGGGATTCGGGAGATCTCCGCTTTGAGCGCCTCCCGGCCCCCTTCCTCGGGGAAGTGCTTGGGCATGCCCACGTGGAGCTTGAGCTCCCCGGCGTACTCGCCCACCTCCACCTGGGTCGCCCCGAACGGCCGCAACCGTTCCTTGTAGCCGTCCACCTCCTGGCTGCGGTCCCGGTCGTTCTCGCCGTCCAGCTTCGCGGAGAAGTGCGGGGGCGGCTCGTTCGCCTCCGAATCGTGGGCCGACGGGAAGAAGAGGGGGAGGGCGATCAGGGCGAAGGATGCGGCGGCCATCAGGGGCGCCGCCACTGAGAACCTGGTGCCCGGGCGGTTCTGGGGGTCCACGAAGGCCGCGATCAGCAGCAGCACGGCGGCCGGGAGGAAGAAGAACATGCCGATGAGGGCGCCGATCACCGACCAGGCGATCAGGCCCGACCCGATGAGGAGGCAGGTCCGCGCGAACGCCTTCGGGCCCCCGCGCATCAGGAGCGGCGCGGCGGTCACGATCGCGGTGGTGAAGAAGAACCCGCCCAGGAGCTGGGACATGGCGATCCCCAGGACCGCCGCGGCTCCCGCCGCCGCGACCCCCGCCACGCCCCAGGCCCACTGCCGGCCGGCCACCTTCTGGGATTCCCCCATGACGCCCCCCTCGGTCTTGAACGCGTTCAACTGAACATGTTCAAGATAGCGCACCTGTGCCCCCTGCGCCCCCCTACGCGCCCAAGTGCTCCAGCGGCCCCGCCGGATAGGGGGACTCCACCGGGAGCAGGGCCCGCGCCGCCTCCGGTTCGCCGGAGCGGAGCAGGGCGTGGATCTCCCGGGCCAGCGGGGTGACATCGCGGATGGAGACGGTCCACTCGTCGGCGTAGGCGCGTGACATCGGTCCGGACAGGCCGAGTTGGAGCGAGCGGTACGGCAGCGGGTTCAGGTGCAGGTCGCGCTCCGGGTCCCACTGCACGCGGGCGGGAGCCGTGCGCAGGGCCCGGGTCCAGGCCTCGCGGTCGGCGTGCACGCCGGGGACGTAGTGCGACAGGCAGGCGCCGCTCAGGGCCCGGTCGAAGCCGGCGCGGGTGATCTCGACGGCCAGGACCGTCTCCTGGTCGGCCTTGGTGGCCCAGCCGCAGCGGTACATCATCCACAGGAACGACGGCTTGACCCAGGTCATCCGCTCCCGCTTCCAGGCGGGCGGGAAGCGGCCTTCGCGGGCGGCGGGCACCCCGATCCGGGGGTGGTACGCCTGGTACACGGTGAGGGTGTCGGCCGTGTGCGCGGCGCGGATCCGGTGGCGGGGGACGGGGTGGGCGGTGACTTCGGACATGACCCCAGGGTGCGGGCCCGAGCACCGCCCGGGCCAGGGGATTTCGCCGCGCGACGCGGAGACCGGGCCGATCCGGACTCCGGGCCGATGCGGACTCCGGGCCGACGCGGACTCCGGGCCGACGCGGACGGCCCGGATCTCTAGATCTGGTCCTCCTCCAGCTCCGCGACCCCCGTGATCCGGTGCAGCGCGAAGGTCCGTACCTCGTCCGCCGTGTGGTCGTAGCCGGTGACGAACCCGCCCTCCACGCGCACCGGGGCGATGACCCGCTGGCTCGCCGCACCGTCGGCGTTGACGTAGCCGATCCACACCGCCGACCCGGTCAGCGCCGCCGCCTGCACGGTCGCCAGGGTCTCCGCCGCGCTGGTGCGCGGGAGTTCGCCCGGGGCGGCTGAGCCTCCCGCCGCGGACCCGGCCGCCCCCGCCGGCTCCTTGCGGACCGCCGTCGCCGCCAGGTCGCCCGCGCGGATGGCCCGTACGGCCGCCCCCAGAAGCGTCGAGTCCGGTACCGGCGGCCCGTCCGGGACCGGTACGGGCAGGGCGCGCGCCGGGGTGCGGTGGGCGTCGGCGCGGGAGACCAGGACGTCACCCGTACGGGATTCCGCGGCCGGGGCGTACCCCATGGCCCGCAACCCGTCGAGCAGCGAGGTCGGTTCGGCCTGCGCGGCCAGTACGGTCGGCGCGAGGCGGCGCAGCCCGAGGCCCGCGGAGCGCTTGTCGGCGAGGATCTCGTTCAGCATGCCGTCGTCGTCGCAGCGCACGTACGAGGAGGCCGCGCCGACCCGGAGGTGTCCGTGCCGCCGGGCCACGTCGTCGATGAGGTACGACAACGGCTGCGGCACCGGGGTGCGGCTGTGCTCGGTGAGGAAGGACTGCAGGTCGACGGCGGTGTGTCCGGCGTCCAGGGCGCGGCGGACCGAGCCGGGCGTGAAGCGGTACACGGTGGCCCCGCCCTTGGACTCCACCTCCGCCAGCACGGCCAGCACCTCCGCGAGCGCCCGCCGCAGCGGCCCCGGAGCCACCGCCGTCAGATCCGCCTGGAGCAGTACGTGGTCCACGGGCTCGGGCAGCAGCGGCGCGAGCAGTGGCGCCGGGTCGCGCCCCTCCAGCAGGGCCCGGCCGGGCGCGGCGAGCGCGCCCCGGCCGGTGACCCCAAGGACCTCCGCCTCGGTCAGCGTCCAGCGTGCGAGGCGGGCGCGCAGTTCGCTCGTCCCGCGCACCGGCCGCTCCCACTCCAGGCGGGCGAGGAGCGTGGCCGGGTCGGGGGAGCCGCCCTCGGGGAGCGCGGCGAGCAGGCCCAGGATGCGGCGGCGCACCTCGGGGGCGGCGGAGCGGTCCAGTTCGGCGCCGAGCGCGGAGAGCGTACGGCCCTTCGCGTCCTGCTCGCCGACCAGGCCCGGGGTCCGGGTGGCGGTCAGCCAGGCCGCGGCCAGCACCGACCAGCGCTCGGCGGGCGGCAGTTCGAGCCAGCCGTCGAAGGCGGGGGTCGGGGCGTACCGCTCGTCGGCCTCGCCGTCACTGGCCAGCAGGCCGGCCGCGTAGGACAGTTCGATCCAGAACGCCGCCGACGGCTCGTCGGTGTCGAGGGACGCCGCCGCCCGCTTCAGATCGCGTACGGAGAGTCCGCCCGCGCGCAGCACGGCCGGACCGGCGTGCTCCCAGGACTTCACCAGCTCCTCGACCGTCGACAGCGCCGCCAGTGCCTGGCCGGCCGCGTTCGCGTCCACAAGCTGTGGACGGTGCTCGCGGTGCGCGGGGACCTCCGGGGGCAGCGGCTCCGTCGCCCGGTGCGCGAGCCCGCCGCGCAGGTACAGGGCCACCTCGCGCGGCAGCAGCACCGTGCGCGCCGTGGCCGGAAGCAGCAGGCCCCGGTCGCGCAGCCAGCGCACCGGAGGCGTCGGATGGGGCGTCACTTCCCCGTACGGCGGACCCCACACGAGCCGGCCCAGCACCTGGTGGGCCTCGGCCGGAGCCTCGTCGAGCAGCGCCGACATCCGTACCGGGTCGGTGAACAGGCCCGTCAGCGCGGTCACCGCCGACACCGGGTCGTGCGTCGCGGGCAGCCCGACGGCCGCCACGATCTCCTGGATCCGGGTCGGCGACATGCCGGCGGTGGCCTCGGCGACGGTGGGGCCGAGCCCGGTCGGGGAGGGGCGGGTGGCGGAGGGGGCGAGCAGTTCGCGGGCGGTGCGGACCAGGCGCAGCCGTTCGTCGTCGCCCCAGACCAGGGCCTGCTCGCGCAGGGTGGCCAGGGCCCGGGGGAGTTCGGCGCGGGCCCCGTTGTCGGCGCCCGAGGTGGTGCCGGTGTCACCGCTGAGCAGGGACTCCAGTACCGCGTACGGGCAGGGCTCCGGGCCCACCGCGAGCGCCTCGGCCGTCTGCAGGGCGAACCGGTCCAGGCGGTCCAGCGCGCGCACCACCGAAGCCCGCGTCCCGGCCCGCGTGGCGAGCTGCGTCACGTCCCCGGGCACCGGGCTCAGCAGGTCCGGCCGGGCGCGCAGCAGGGCGCCGAGCCCGAGGTCGTCACGGGCGCGCAGCGCTTCGGCGAGGGAGCGCGGAGCGCTTCCCGCGGTGCTCGGGTCAGGCACGGTCGTCGCCTCCTGGTCGCGTCGGCCGGTCAGTCGGCCGGTCCCCATCCGGCCAACGGTATCCGCTGCGCCCCCGGCCGCTCCACGGGCGCACGCGCTACCTTCGCCTGAGGTGGCACGGGAGGAGCCGGGGCGTGGGGATCGAGAGCGACCATCTGGTCTACGAATATCTGAGCCGGGTCGGGGACTTGGCGCAGCGCAGGCAGCTGTCGTCCGGGGACCGGATGCGGCTGGTGGCGGGGCTGCGGGACGAGATCGACCGGAGCCGGGCGAAGTACGAACCGGAGACGACGGCGGCGGTACGGCGCATCCTGGATCGGATCGGGACGCCGGAGGAGGTCCTGGACACGCGGCTGGCCGCTCCCGCCGCTGCCGCTGGTCCCTCCGCTCCCGCCGCTCCGGCGGTGCCGGTCCAGCGGGGAGCTGCGCCGCCGCATCTCGCGGGGCGCGACGAACTGGGCGCGGGCGAGCGGGAGCCCGACTGGTGGACGGTCGGGCCCGGATCGACGGTGGAGGGCTTCGCGGGCGGGATCGAGATCCCGGAGCTCCTGAAGAGGCCGGTCACGGATCCCGATCCCGATCCCGATCTCGATCCCGATCCCGATCCCGACGATTCCAAGGGCGCCGCTGCCGAGGGCCGCCCCACCCTCATGGGCTTCCTGCGCGAGCGGCGGCGCCGGGCGAAGGAGGAGAAGGCGGCCCCTGCCGCGCCGGTGGCCGCGCCGCGGCAGAAGCCGTACGCCTTCCTGCTGCTCGCGGCGGTGGCGCTGGTCGCGGGAGCCGTCTCCGGGTACTGGCTGCTGCTCGCCGCGGGCTGGCTGCTCGCGTACGCCTCGCGCGTGCTGGGTCCCGCGGAGCGGAAGTGGGTGGTCTTCGGGCTGCCCGGGGTGGTCTTCGCGGGGGCGGTGCTGTGGCTGTGGGGCCGCCTGAACGGCCGCTGGGGCGCTCCCCTGGCGGACGAGGCCCTGAGCGGCACCTTCCATGACCTCCTGCCCTGGCTGGCGCGAGCCGCGGCGCTGTCCTCGGCGCTGTACCTCGCCTGGCGCTCCCGCCGCCGCTGACCCCGTCGCCGGGCGGCCGGCGGAGCCCTCAGACGGAAGGCACCGGCGCCGTCCACGGTGATGTCGGGACGATCAGGGGGGAGCCCGTCACCGGGTCCGGGATGACGATCGAGTCGAGGCCGAAGACCTCGCGGACCAGGTCGGCCGTGACGACCAGCGCCGGTGGGCCCTCCGCGACCACCCGGCCCGATTTCATCGCCACCAGGTGGTCCGCGTACCGCGCGGCCTGGTTGAGGTCGTGGAGGACGGCGACGACCGTGCGGCCCCGTTCGTGGTTCAGGCGCCGGACCAGGTCCAGCACCTCCACCTGGTGGGCGATGTCCAGGAAGGTCGTCGGCTCGTCCAGGAGCAGGATGTCCGTGTCCTGGGCGAGAGCCATCGCGATCCAGACCCGCTGCCGCTGCCCGCCCGACAGCGCGTCCACCGGCCGGTCCGCCAGGTCCGCCACCGAGGTCCTGGCCATCGCGTCGACGACCGCCCGCTCGTCCGCCTCCGACCACTGCTGCCACCAGTGCTGGTGCGGCTGCCGTCCCCGCGCCACCAGGTCCGCGACCGTGATCGCCTCCGGGGCGGAGGGGGACTGCGGGAGGAGCCCGACGGCCCGGGCGATCCGCCGGGTGGGGAGGGAGGACAGGGCCTCGCCGTCCAGGACCACCGAGCCCGACCGGGGACGGAGCAGCCGGCCCAGGGCCCGTAGCGTCGTCGACTTGCCGCAGGCGTTCGGGCCGACGATCACCGTGACCTTGCCGTCCGGGACGGCAAGGTCCAGGTCCTCCACGACGACCCGGTCCTCGTACGCGAGGGTCAGTTCCCGCGCGGACAGACGGCTCACGGCTTGCCTCCACTACGGCTGCGCATGATCAGCCAGATCAGGTACGGGGCTCCTACGGCGGCCGTCAGCACGCCCACCGGGAGTTCGGTCGGGGACAGGAGCTTGCGGGCGAGCAGGTCGCCCAGGACGACGATCACCGCACCCGTCAGGGCGGAGCAGAGCAGGGGGATCTGGGCGGTACGGGTCATCCGGCGGGCGATCTGCGGGGCCAGCAGGGCCACGAAGTCCACCGGGCCGGCCGCGCCCGTCGCCACGGAGGCGAGGATCACGCCGAGGGCGACGAGGCCGAGGCGGACCCGGCCCAGCCGGATGCCCAGCGCGGTGGCCGTGTCGTCGTCGAGGGAGACCGTGCGCTGCGCGCGGGCCGCCCACAGGACGCCGGGGAGGAGGGCGAGCAGGACCCAGGAGAGAGGGGTCGCCACGTCCCAGCCACGGCCGTTGAGGGAGCCCGTCATCCAGATCTGCGCCTGCTGCGCGACCAGGTAGTCGCCCTTGGTCATCAGGAGGGTGGTCACCGAGCGCAGGGCGATCGCGAAGCCGATGCCGATGAGGACGAAGCGGGTGGCGTGCAGGCCGCCGCGCCAGGCGAAGACGTACACGAGGGCGGCGGCGGTCATCCCGCCGAGGACCGAGAGGTACGGCAGGACCGTGCACGAGGTGACGCCGAAGGTCAGCGCCGCCACCGTGACGGCGCTCGCGCCCTGGCTGATGCCGATGATGTCGGGGGAGGCGAGCGGGTTGCGGGCGACGGTCTGGATCAGCGCGCCGGCCACCCCGAAGGCCAGGCCGACGAGCAGGCCCACAGTCATCCGGGGCAGCCGCAGGGTGCCGACGATCAGGTCGTCGGGGGAGGGCTGCCCGAGCAGGACCTTGACCACCTCGCCGGGGGCCACGAAGGACTCGCCGAGGGAGAGGTACGCGACGCACACCGCCGCCAGGAGTACGGCCAGGCAGAGCGCCGTGACCGCCGCCCGGCGGTGCAGGAGGAAGGAGCCGCGGCCGGAACGGGGGCGGACCAGGGCATAGCCGGCCGGGCGGACCCGGGTACCGGGGGTCATGCCACCGCCGCCTTCCGGCGGATCAGCGCGACCAGGAACGGGACCCCGATCAGCGCGGTCATCACCCCGGCCGGGACCTCGCCGGGCGGCACCACGATCCGCCCGAGCACGTCCGCGACGAGCAGCATCACCGGGCCGATCAGGGCCGCCATCGGCAGCACCCAGCGGTGGTCGCTGCCGACCGCGGCCCGTGCGAGGTGGGGTACGGCCAGTCCGACGAAGGCGATCGGCCCGGCCGCCGCGACCCCGGCGCCGGTGAGGACGGTGGCGCCGAGGCCGCCGACGATCCGTACGGCCGCGACGTTCTGCCCGAGTCCCTTCGCGAGGTCCTCGCCCAGCGCGAGCGCGTCCAGGCCGCGGGCCACCGACACCACCAGGACGGCGCCGATGAGGAGGAACGGCCAGATCTGGTGGACGACGGAGGCGTCGCGGCCGGCGATCGAGCCGACCTGCCAGAAGCGGAACTCGTCCAGCGCCGAGGCCTTCGTCGTGAGGACGCCCATGGTGACCGACACCAGCAGGGCGTTGATCGCGGCCCCGGCCAGCGCCAGTTTGACGGGGGTCGCCCCGCCGCGCCCGCCGGAGGCGACGGCGTACACGGCCACCGAGGCGACGGCGGCGCCCGCGAAGGCGAACCAGACGTAGCCGCTGAGCGTGTGCACCCCCGCGAAGGCGATGGCGCAGACGACCGCGACCCCGGCTCCCTGGCTGATGCCGAGGATGCCGGGGTCGGCGATCGGGTTGCGGGTGATGCCCTGGAGCGCGGTCCCGGCGAGGGCGAGGCCCGCGCCGACCATCAGGGCTATGAGGGTGCGCGGTACCCGCAGCGTGCGGACGACCTCGGCGTTCGGTCCGGTGGCGCCCCGGAAGAGCGCGTCGAAGACCTCGCCGGGAGGGACGGCGCGGGCGCCGACGGCGAGACTGAGGAGCACCGCGCACAGCAGTGCGGCGAGGCCGCCCGCCGTCCACGCGATGCGACGGGCCGTCAGGGCGCGCCGACCCGCCGTGGGGGCCGCGGGGAGGGGACGCGCGGGAGCCGCGGGAGCGGGGGCTGACATGTCACCAAATTTCACTGTCTGGTAAGGCGAGGCTAAGTCTACGTTCCCGGTCGCGGTGCCCGGATCGGCACAATGGAGCCATGACTCCCGAGACGCAGCTGACCGTCGGGTTCGACCTCGACATGACCCTCATCGACTCCCGGCCGGGCATCAAGGCGGCCTTCGAGGCGCTCTCGGCCGAGACGGGCACGTACATCGACACCGCGCAGACCGTTTCGCGCCTCGGTCCGCCGCTGGACCAGGAGCTCGCGTACTGGTTCCCGGAGGCGGACATCCCCGCCATGGCCGACCGCTACCGGGAGATCTATCCCACCCACGCCATCGCGCCGACCCCGGCGATGCCCGGCGCCCGCGAGGCGGTCGAGGCGGTCCGTGCGCTGGGCGGCCGCGCGATCGTCGTCACCGCCAAGCACGAGCCCAACGCACGCCTGCACCTGGACCACCTGGAGATCAAGCCCGACGCGGTCATCGGCTCGCTGTGGGCGGAGGCCAAGGCGATCGCCCTGCGCGAGTACGCCGCCCAGGTCTACGTCGGCGACCACGTCGGCGACGTCCGCGGCGCCCGTACGGCCGGAGCCGTGTCGGTGACGGTCCCGACGGGCCCGTGCCCGGAGCCGGAACTGCGGGAGGCGGGCGCGGACGTGGTCCTGACGGACCTCACGGAGCTGCCGGCCTGGCTCGCGGAGTACGAGCGCAGGCGGACCGCGTAGCCGGCGTAGCCGAAGCCCCCCTACGCCTGCGAGGCGCGGGCCGCCGTGCGCTGCGCGGCGGCCGAGCGCAGCACGCCCGCCGCCGAGATCATGAAGCCGACGCCCATGAGCATGCAGACGGCCCACGCGTACGACGGGAACGGATCCGTGTCGAGGAAGAGCGGGGCCATCGTGGCGAGCGTGGCGACGGCGCCCACGATGAAGACGATGCCGCCGGCCTTGACGAGCGCATCACCGGGACGGGCCGCGTCGGGGTCCGCGGGCTCGGGCTGAGGAGTAACAGTCACTCGACCAGGGTAGTTCCCTGGCCGGAGCGGTCACCCGCGAAGGACCGGGGAACGTCTTGTCACCCGGAGAGGGGCAACTAGCCTGAGAGGTGCGGGTCTGCGGCCCGCTTCCCACCCGACGAACGCAAGGACAGAGGACGGACGTGCCTACCGGCAAGGTCAAATGGTTCAACAGCGAGAAGGGCTTCGGCTTTCTCTCCCGCGACGACGGCGGCGACGTCTTCGTTCACTCGTCGGTGCTCCCCGACGGGCTGGACGCGCTCAAGCCCGGCCAGCGCGTCGAGTTCGGTGTTGTCGCGGGGCAGCGCGGTGACCAGGCACTTTCGGTGATCGTCCTGGATCCGGCACCCTCCGTCGCGGCCGCGCAGCGGCGCAAGCCCGACGAGCTCGCGTCCATCGTGCAGGACCTCACGACCCTGCTGGAGAACGTCACGCAGCAACTGGAGCGGGGCCGTTACCCCGACAAGGCGCACGGCGGGAAGATCGCCGGCATGCTGCGTGCGGTGGCCGACCAGCTCGACGTCTGAGCCGTGCGCGGGACCGTGCCCCGTCGCCCTCGCGGGCGGCGGGGCACGGTCATGTCCTACGGGAAGGCCAGTGCGTCGGCCGCGATGGCCGGAACCAGTCCCTCTGCGGCCGCCCTGGTCAGCAGGCCGCGCACCGCCGCGTAGCCGGCTTCGCCGAGGTCGGCGGTGAACTCGTTGACGTACAGCCCGATGTGCTGGTCGGCGACGGCCGGGTCCAGCTCCTGCGCGTGCGCCCGTACGTAGGGCCGGGACGCCTCCGGGTCGGCCCAGGCCATCCGGACCGAGGTACGGGCCGACTCGGCGAGCGCGCGCAGCGCGTCCGCGCCCAGGGAGCGCTTGGCGATGATCGCGCCGAGCGGGATCGGCAGGCCGGTCGTGGACTCCCAGTGCTCGCCCATGTCGGCCAGGCAGTGCAGTCCGTAGTCCTGGTAGGTGAAGCGGGCCTCGTGGATGACCAGTCCGGCGTCGACCCGGCCGTCGCGCACGGCGGGCATGATCTCGTGGAAGGGGAGGACGACCACCTTGCCGACCCCTTCGGGCAGCACGTCGGCGGCCCACAGCCGGAACAGCAGGTAGGCGGTGGAGCGTTCGCTCGGGACCGCGACCGTCCTGCCGGTCAGGTCCAGGCCCGGCTCCCGGGTCAGGACCAGGGGGCCGCAGCCACGGCCCAGCGCGCCGCCGCACGGGAGTAGCGCGTAGTCGTCGAGGACCCACGGCAGGACGGCGAAGGACACCTTCAGCACGTCGAACTCGCAGTCCTCGCCGCGCTCGGCCAGGCCGTTGGTGACGTCGATGTCGGCGAAGGTGACGTCGAGGTCGGGCGCGCCGGGGACCCGGCCGTGGGCCCAGGCGTCGAAGACGAAGGTGTCGTTCGGGCAGGGCGAGTACGCGATCCGTACGGGCCGGGCGAGGCCGGCGGCGGTTGCGGGGTCGGTTCCGGCGTCGGTTCCGGTCATGAGGGTCCTCCCCAGGAAGCGAGTACGGGGCCCAGGGCCCGGAAGCCGTCGGCCAGCGCCGTCAGCGCGTCGCCGATCCGCCAGGCGTCGCGGTCCCGCGGGCCCACGGCGTTGGAGACGGCACGGACCTCCAGCACGGGCAGCCCGTGGGCGGCGGCGGCCTCGGCGACCCCGAAGCCCTCCATGGCCTCGGCCCCGGCGAGCGGGTGGCGGGCGGCGAGGGCGGTCGTACGGGCGGCGGTGCCGGTGACGGTGGAGACGGTCAGGACGGGCGCGAGGAGCGCCCCGGTCGCCTCGGCGGCGCGCGCGGCGAGCTCCGCGGGAGGCAGGTGCACGCTGCGGCCGAAGCCGAGTTCGGTGACGGTGAGGAACCCCTGCGGGGTCTCGGCGCCCAGATCGGCGGCGACGATGGCATCGGCGACCACGAGGGAGCCGATCGGGGCGGCGGGCGCGAACCCGCCGCCGATGCCGGCGGAGACGACGAGGCCGTAGCCGGGGGCTGCCGCGAGCGCCAGGGCGGTCGCGGCGCCGGCGGCCGCGGCGGCCGGGCCGACCCCGGCGACCAGTACGTCGAAGGCTCCCCGGCGGTGGATGAGGTAACCGCCGGGGAGGGTGCGCGGCGGTTCGCTGCCGGGGGCGTGGTCCGGGCTGTGCTCGTCGACGGGGACGTGGTCCGGATGAGGGACCGGACCGGACAGGCCTCGGACGACGGAGTCGGCCTCCGCCGTCACCGCGGTCACGATGAGCGCGCGCATGGTGGGCGTGTGACTACTTGAGCTTGACGTTGAAGGCCCAGACGGCGAGGGGCTTGCCGTCCTCGGAGACCTGGACGATGTTCAGCTTCTTGGAGGCCGGGGCCTCGCCCTGGCCGCCGGTGGCGAACAGGTCGGCGCCGGGGAAGCTGCGGTAGGTGTTGGAGGAGGGCTCGGTGATGGGCTGTCCGTCGAGGACCGCCTGCCACTTCTTGCCGTCCTCGACGACGTCCGGCTCGACACCGAGGCGCAGCGTGTCGCCGCGGCCGTAGTCGATGTTCTTGGAGTGCTTGAGGTCGTTGAAGCACTCCTGGACCTTCTCGCCCGTGAGTTCCTTGGCGTCGCTGCAGGCGGCTTCGGTGGACACCGACGAGGTGCCGACCGTCACGGTCGCCAGCGGCGTCGGCTTGTCACACGCGGAGAGGAGGAGGAGGCCGGCGGAAACGGCTCCGAGGGCCGCGACGCTGCGGCGGGCCCTACCCGAGAAAAGCGGTGCGGTCATGAGCCGAAGGCTATCGGGCGGGTGGGCTGCGCCGCTGCACGGGGTCCCACGGTGTGGCTTCCGCTGCGGGACGGGATTCGGCTGCGGCGCCGTGGCGCGAGCGCCTCCGGCTGCGCCGGGCTTTCCGGGGCGCCGCCCCGGACCCCGCTCCTCAAACGCCGGAGGGGCTGGATTTTCCCACCCCCGGCGTCCACGTGCAGGCCGGGGACGGGCTGGATTTTCCAACCGCCGACCTTCACGTGCCGGCCGGCCCCGCAGGGCAGCGGCTACGCCACCCGGGGGCGCGACGGCGTGGTGTGCTGGTGGCGCGGGGAGGTCAGGAAGCCGCGGAGGGCCATCGTCGTGCCCAGGGCGACGACCGCCGCGGCCACCGACATGCCGAGCACGCCGTTCAGGGGAAGCGCGATGCCGATCGCGCCGCCCAGCACCCACGCCACCTGGAGCACCGTCTCCGAGCGGGCGAACGCCGACGTCCGGACGGCCTCCGGCACGTCGCGCTGGATCATCGCGTCCAGCGAGAGCTTCGCCAGCGCCTGGCAGAAGCCGGCCGTCGTGCCCAGGACGGCGATGAACACCCCGCTGAAGAACACCGCCGCGAGGACGGCCACCGCCAGCGTCAGGGAGAGCACGGTGGCGATGATCGCCTCGGGCGCCCGGGCGCGGAGCCAGGCCCCCACGGCCGTCCCGCAGGCGTTGCCGACGCCCGCCGAGACGGCGACGATGCCCAGCGACACCGCCGCGCTCTGCCCGGCGAGGGGGTGCTCGCGCAGCAGGAACGCCAGGAAGAAGATGAGGAACCCGGACAGCCCGCGCATCGACGCGTTCGCCAGCAGCCCGCACAGCACCGGCCGGCTGACCGTGCGCAGCCCCGGGCGCTTGGAGTGGGCCTCGTGGGTGGAAAGCCGGGCCCGGCGTTCGCCCTTGGCCTCGTCCACCTTGTGGGGCAGCGTGAACGCCGCGAAGGTGCCCCAGATGAAGATCGCGCACGCCCCGTAGAGCGGCCACGGCGGACCGATCGTGTGCAGGGCGGCGCCCACGGGCGCGGCGGCGCCGGTGGCGAGCAGGCCGGCCAGGGTGACCCGGGAGTTCGCCTTGACCAGGGAGAACCCCGGTGGGAGGAGTCGGGGGACGACCGCGCTGCGGACCACGCCGTAGGCCTTGGAGGCGACGAGGACCCCGAGGGCGGCCGGGTACAGCTCCAGGCCGCCCGTGGCCACCGCGCCCGACATCATCACGGCCAGCAGGGCCCGGGTGAGCATCGCGCCGGCCATCGCGGCCCGCCGCCCGTGCGGCAGCCGGTCCAGCAGGGGGCCGATCACGGGGGCCAGCAGGGTGAAGGGGGCCATCGTGATGGCGAGGTACAGGGCCACTCGGCCGCGTGCCTCGTCCGTGGGGACGGAGAAGAAGACGGTGGAGGCGAGCGCGACTGTGATCATCACGTCACCGGCGCCGTTGATGGCGTGCAGCTCGATCAGCTTGCCGAGGCCCGATTCGCCCGCCCCGTGCGCGTGCGTGGCGCGCCGGATCCCGCGCGCCGTTCCGGTGAACGGCAGGTGGAGGGCACGCCCGAAGGCCCGGCCGGCCCGCCTGGCCGGTCCCGAGCCGTCATCGGACGACCGTACGGGTGCCACGTGGCCATAGTGCCCCACTTGCCCCCTCCGGACCCTTCCCGGCGCGTTGCGCGGAGATGGCCGGTAGTGGGGTTGTCCGCGAATCGGACCTTGCATGTGGGCCGAAGGCGCTGGAGGAGGTAGCGTGCGTAGCGCGCCACCGGCGGTTGCTCCTGGCCGCGCGCCTCTTCGCGATCCCGCAGAATGGATCGCAGGTAGGTGCGCCCTGGAACCCGATCGGGCGTGGACGTCGACGCGGCCCCCTGGTCCGCTCCGCCCGCGCTACG
Source organism: Streptomyces sp. NBC_01264 (assembly GCF_026340675.1). Taxonomy (NCBI): domain Bacteria; kingdom Bacillati; phylum Actinomycetota; class Actinomycetes; order Kitasatosporales; family Streptomycetaceae; genus Streptomyces; species Streptomyces sp. NBC_01264. Next base: position 4,547,371 of record NZ_JAPEOX010000001.1, on the reverse strand, counting down.
TAGGGACAGCCGACGGGTCGTTGTGGACGACAAGTACGGACGGCGCACTCGTGAGACGGCGTAGGAGAGAACGAGACCTGTGAGTGCTGCGACGACGCGAAGCCGTACCCCCGACCGCCTGTGCGTCGAGGCGGTGGACCTCGCCCGAGCGGCGGCCGAAGAGGCCGCCTACCCCGGAGTGGTGGGCGAGCACACTGCCGCCATCGCGGAAGGTGACCGGGTCGTCACGCACTTCTTCGAGTGCAAGGACCCCGGCTACCGGGGCTGGCGCTGGGCCGTAACCGTGACGCGCGCCTCCCGCGCGAAGAACGTCACCCTCGACGAAACGGTGCTCCTGCCGGGTGACGACGCCCTGCTGGCCCCCGAGTGGGTGCCGTGGAGCGAGCGGCTGCGCCCGGGTGACATGGGTCCCGGGGACCTGCTCCCCACGGACGCCGAGGACCTGCGGCTGGAAGCCGGCTGGTCGGGTGAGGACGCCCCGCCGCCGAACTCGGTGGTGTCCACCGAGATGGCCGAACTGGTCGAGGCGGAGGACGCCGACGTCACCGACCGCGCGGTGGTGCCCGTACGCGGCTCCATCACCTCCGTCGCGGAGGAGCTGGGCATGCGGCGGGCGCGGGTGCTCTCCCGCTACGGGCTGCACAGCGCGGCCGACCGCTGGGACGAGTCCTTCGGCGCGAAGACCCCGATGGCGCAGGCGGCCCCGGCCTCGTGCGTCTCCTGTGGTTTCCTCGTCGCGATCGGCGGCTCGCTGGGCCAGGCGTTCGGCGTCTGCGCGAACGAGTTCGGACCGGCCGACGGCCGGCTGGTCTCCCTGTCCTACGGCTGCGGCGGCCACTCGGAAGCCGCGGTCATGCCGAAGCCGCCGCGGCCGGCGCCGCCCGTGCTGGACTCGATGGCCTCGGACGAGTTCCACCTCCGGCCGTCCTCCGACTCCGGCTCGGTCCTGACCACGGACCCCCTGGCCCCGGATCTGGGCCACTCTTGATCAGCTTCTGATCGGCTTCTGAACAGCAGAAACGGCGGTGGTCGGGCCCCTTCGGGCCCGGCCACCGCCGTTCGCATTCTCCCGCCGGTGCGTCAGCCGCCGGTGGTCACCGGGGACGGCTCCGGCTCCCCGGCGGGTTGCGACTGGGTCTGCGGCTGCGGCTGCGCCGCCGCGGTCCCGCGCTGCTGGAGCCTGCGGACGAACCACGGCGTCCAGTTCTTCAGCTTCATGGCCGGCGACTCGATCAGGTGCCAGGAGAGCGCCGCCAGCACCAGCGTGCCGGCCATGGCCAGCAGCAGGAAGACCGGCTTGCCGTACTTGGCGTAGCCCAGCAGGGCGAGGGCCTGCTCCACGGTGAAGCCGTAGATGTAGATGCCGTACGAGTAGTCCCGCTTGCGCCCGATCTTCTGGAACGGCCGCGGCAGCCGGATCGCGAGCCACAGCAGCAGGTAGGCGAACGCGGGGTAGCCGAAGACGAAGACCCCGCCGAAGGCCAGCGACCCGCCGAGCACCGCGGCGCACAGCAGCGCCAGGCCGTCGTGGACCGGCACCCGGTCGCGGTACAGCTGGAACGTGGCGCCGATCAGGAACACGAAGCACAGGTGAATGATGAAGTGCACCGACATGGCGCCCAGGAACGGCACCTCCACGGCGGCGCTCATGTTGGCGGGGATGCCGCGCAGCGAGGGGGCGGCGATCCAGTCCCGCAGGATCAGGATGCCGAGCAGGGCGGCCGACAGCGGGACGAGCTTGCGGGCCCGGGTGAGGACACCGGAGGCGGCCAGCACGCCGACCATGACGTAGCAGAGGATCTCGTACTTCAGGGACCACAGGGCGCCGTTGACGCCGGGGTCGAAGTTGGTTCCGCGGGCCTTTCCTTCGGCCAGCACACCGGCTATGTCCCAGTGGGTGCTGATCGAGGTGTTCCACGTGCCCTGGAGGTAACTGACCGGGCCCTGGGGGTGGTTCCAGTACCCGTCCACCGAGCCGTGGAGGTAGGAGTACAGGAAGGGGACGATGATCAGCGAGGAGACGAGGAGCGAGCCCCACAGGCCGGGCAGGATGCGCAGGGCGCGGTGCCAGGCGTATCGGCCGGAGGTGCTGCGGGCGCCGCTGCCCGTGATCATGAATCCGGACAGGACGAAGAAGCCGATGACGGCCATCTTGCCGACGTCGGTCTGCTGTCCGCTGTACTTCCACAGCGGGTCCAGGGGACCCCAGCCGAGCGGCCACACGTGGGAGAGCACGACCGACGAGGCGAGGACCAGGCGCAGGACGCCGAAGCTGTTGGCCCGCGGTGAGTACAGCTCACCGAGGGTTCCGCGCCGGCCGGGCAGGACTGGTGCGCTGCGAGACATAGGGGAGTCAGACTTCCTTGAAGGGGGTCCGCCGGGGCGCGGCGGCGGGCTCGGCGGTGGGCCTACGGGGACCGGCGGTCCGGCTCAGACGCCGACGGGCGGGCGCACGGCGGTCCACAGCTCGGAGACGGCGTCGCGCAGGCTCCGGACGGGCTTCCAGCCCAGCGCCCGCTCGGTGGCGGAGATGTCGAGCTGCTGCCACTCGGTCTCCGGGCCGGTGCCGGCCGGGGCGGGCACCTCCACGATGCGGGTCGGTACGCGGCTCTCCTCGATCAGCAGCTCGACCACCTCGCGGGCGGACGTCGCCCGGCCGAGCCCGAGGTTGAGGACCGGCGGGCAGGCGCGTTCCGGGGCGAGGGCGAGGACGACGGCGTCGACCCCGTCCTGGAGGTGGAGGAACTCGCGCTGGGCGGTGAGGGGCATCAGGGACAGCTCCGCGCCGTCGGCGGCCTCGCCCTCGGCCAGCTTGCCCGCCATGACGCCGAGGAGGCTGTGCGCGGGCTGGCCCGCGCCGATGACGTTGCCCAGGCGCAGCACGATGGCGTCCAGGCCGTCCTCGCGGACGGCCTCGGTGATCAGCTCGGTGGCCCGGAGCTTGAGCTGCCCGTAGAGCGTCGAGGGACGCGCGGGGGACTCCTCGGAGTAGCTCGTGCCGACCGGGAAGAGGCCGTACTCGTGCACGGATCCGATCTGCACCAGCCGCGGCGGCTTCGCCATGCCGCGCAGTGCCTCCAGGAGGCGTTCGGCCATGCCGAGGTTGGCGGGGACCATCTGCTCGTCCGTCAGGCCCCAGCTGCCGCCCGCCGCGTTGACGACGACGTCGATGCGGTGGGCCGTCAGGAGCTCGGCCAACTCGGCCGGCGGGTCCAGGGTGAGGTCGAAGGTGGCGAACTCCCCCGGCGGGGTGACGGCCGGCTGCTTGCGGGCGACGGCGAGCAGGCCGTGGCCGCGCTCGTCGAGCGTGGCGCACAGTGCCCGGCCTATGAAGCCGGTGGCTCCGAGGACGGCCACACGGGGGAGGGGCTGGCTGGTGTGCGACATGGGCGTGGGCTCCGGACGGTGGGGAGGGGGAGGGCGGCTGTCGGGGTGGGGGTGCGCCGTCAGCGGTGGTCAGAGCCGGCGACGTGCCGCAGCAGGGTGCGGGCGCCGTCGCTCTGCTTGTTCTTCAGTGCGCCGGGGAGCATCGTCAGCGCGTGGATCCGGGAGGACAGGTGGAGCCGGGAGGCCTTGGCGGCCTTCGTCCAGCCCTCCTTGTCCAGACGGTCCGCGACGTCGAGGAAGAAGCGGTTCGCTTCCTCGAAGCGCTTTCCGGTGAAGGCCTGCTGGGAGGAGATGCTGACGGCGTGGCGGCGGTACTGGAAGCACAGGGTGTCCGACAGGAACATCTGCTCGCCGGCCTGGAGCAGGTCGATGACCAGGGCGAGGTCCTGGGTGACCTCCAGGTTGTCCCGGAAGCCCGCGGTGCGCACGGCATCGGTGCGCCAGCAGATGGAGGGGAAGAACAGCCAGTTCCCGCGCAGCAGGCTCGTGGCGAGCACCTCGCCGCCCATCAGCGCCTCACCGGTGAACCGGGGCTTGTACAGGCGGCGCTTGGACTGGTCGGCGAGTCCCTCGGTGGGCTTGCCCGCGCCGTCGATGACCTCGACGCCCGGCTGGACCATGCCGATGCCCGGGTGCTTCGCGATCGCGGCCCGGACGGTGGCCACGTACTCGGGCAGCATGATGTCGTCGGTGCCCATCATTACGAAGTGCTCTTCGCGGACCAGCCCCAGGCACTTGCGGTAGTTGCCGGTGACGCCGAGGTTCTGCTCGTTGCGCTGGTAGGAGACGCGCGGGTCGCCGAGCTCCGCGAACCAGCCGGGGACGGTCGGCTCCTTGCCGTCGTCGACGACCGTGAGCCGCCAGTCGGAGTCGGTCTGGGCCTGCACGCTGCGCACGGCGGCCTGCATCAGGGCCACGTTGCCGTAGTAGGGCAGCATGATGTCGAGAGTGGTCATGAGGAGTGCACCGGGGCCTTCGGGAGGGACGGGACGGGAGGGGTTCGCCAGTCGGTCGCCCGGTCCGGGGCGAGTGGCTGTGGGGAGGGCTCGCGGAACGTCACGCGCAGCTCTTCTCGTCGAGCAGGGCCAGCAGGTAGGCGCCGTAGCCGCTCTTCAGCAGGGGTCGGGCCAGCTCGCGCAGCCCGTCGTCGGTGAGGAAGCCGGCCCGCCAGGCCGCCTCCTCGACGCAGCCGATCTTGAAGCCCTGGCGCTCCTCGATGACGCGTACGAACTCCGAGGCCTGGACCATGGAGACGAAGGTCCCGGTGTCCAGCCACGCCGTGCCGCGGTCCAGGACGGTGACCTCCAGGTCGCCCTTCCTGAGGTAGGCCTCGTTGACGGCGGTTATCTCCAGCTCGCCGCGGGCGCTCGGCTCGATCGTGCGGGCGATCTCGACGACCCGGTTGTCGTAGAAGTACAGCCCGGGCACCGCGTACCGGGACTTCGGCTTCTCGGGCTTCTCCTCGATGGATATCGCCCGGCCGTCCTCGTCGAACTCCACCACGCCGTACGCGGTCGGGTCGGAGACCGGGTAGGCGAAGACGACGCCGCCCTTGGGGTCGGTGCGCTCGGCCAGGCGCGTGCCGAGGCCGCTGCCGTGGAAGATGTTGTCGCCGAGGATCAGGGCGACCGGCTCGTCGCCGATGAACTCGGCCCCGAGCGTGAACGCCTGGGCGATGCCGGCGGGGCGCTCCTGGACCGCGTAGCGCAGATCGAGGCCGAACTGTGATCCGTCACCGAGGAGGCGCCGGAACTGGTCCTGGTCCTCGGGGGTCGTGATGATCAGGATCTCGTGGATACCCGCCATGACCAGCGTGGAGAGCGGGTAGTAGATCATCGGCTTGTCGAAGACGGGAAGCAGTTGCTTCGACACGGCTCGGGTCAGGGGCCAGAGCCGGGAGCCGGTGCCGCCTGCAAGGAGGATTCCACGCATGCGTGCCACCATACGTTGCGGCCCTTCGGGGGTGATAGACGACGAGGTCCGGCGGCCGTCCCCCCGGTGCGGCCCAGTAGAGTGAAGGCACTATGCGCATTCTCGTGACCGGTGGCGCCGGTTTCATCGGCTCGCAGTTCGTCCGCTCCATACTCTCGGCAGATCCTGCCGCCAGGATCACGGTCTTCGACAAGCTGACCTACTCGGGCGTCGAGGAGAACCTCGCACCCGTGGCGGGCCACGCCGGCTACGCGTTCGTCCGCGGTGACATCTGCGACGTCGAGGCCGTCGACCAGGTCATGGCCGGTCACGACGCGGTGGTGCACTTCGCCGCGGAGTCCCACGTGGACCGTTCCATCGCCGGTGCCGGCCCCTTCGTGATGACCAACGTCGTGGGTACCCAGGTGCTGCTGGACGCCGCCCGCAAGCACGGCGTCGGCCGCTTCGTCCACGTCTCCACCGACGAGGTGTACGGCTCGATCAGCGAGGGCTCCTGGACCGAGGAGTGGCCGCTCGCGCCGAACTCCCCGTACTCCGCCTCCAAGGCGGGCTCCGACCTGCTGGCGCTGGCCTACCACCGCACCCACGGCATGGACGTCGTCGTGACGCGCTGCTCCAACAACTACGGGCCGTACCAGTTCCCCGAGAAGGTCATCCCGCTCTTCACCACCAACCTGATCGACGGCAAGAAGGTCCCGCTGTACGGCACGGGCGGCAACATCCGTGACTGGCTGCACGTCGCGGACCACTGCCGGGGCATCGAGCTGGCCCTGCACAAGGGCCGCGCCGGGCAGGTCTACAACATCGGCGGCGGCGTCGAGCTCACCAACAAGGAGCTCACCGGCCTGCTGCTGGACGCCGCCGGCGCCGACTGGGACATGGTCGAGCCGGTCGAGGACCGCAAGGGCCACGACCTGCGCTACTCCCTCGACATCAGCAAGATCAGCGAGGAGCTCGGCTACGCCCCGCAGGTCGGCTTCGAAGAGGGCCTGGCGTCGACGATCACCTGGTACCGCGAGAACCGCGCCTGGTGGGAGCCGCTCAAGGTGAAGGCCGCCCAGCAGTCGTGAACGCCCCGGACGCGGCGGCCGTCCCGGACGCGGCGGCCGCCCGGGACACGGCGGTGACCGCCAAGCGGTCGCCGCTCGCCAGGATCGCGGGCGCGCTGCCCCCCGGCACCCTGCTGGTGATCACCGGCACGGTCGTCCTGGGCGCGGCCTCGTACATCCACCTGATGGCGGCGGGCCACAGCCTCGACACCGAGGGCATGGCCGCGCTCTCGGTGCTCTGGACGATCCTCATGTCCGTGGGCATCGGCCTCTTCTTCCCCGTGGAGCAGGAGCTCACCCGGATCGTCGCCGCGCACCGCGTCGCCGGTACGGGCGTCTCCGGGATCCTGCGCCAGATCGCCGTGCTCACCCTCGGCATGATCGTCCTGCTGGGGGCCGGGCTCGCCTGGGCCGCCCCGCTCCTGGCCGACACGTTCTTCTACGGGCACACCGAGATGGTCGGCGCCCTCGGCCTGGCCTTCGCCGCGATGGCCATCAGCAACATCTGCCGCGGGGTGCTGGCCGGCCTCGGCCGGTTCGGCCCCTTCGGCTGGCAGCTCGGCATCGACGGCGGCCTGCGCATCGGCCTGGCCGTGGGCTTCGCCCTCGCCGGGGTCCGCTCCCCGCTGGCCTTCGCGCTGATCCTCACGGCCGCCCCGCTCATCGCCGCCCTGGTCACCTCGGTCCCCGTCTTCCGGGGCCTCGGCAAGGGCCCGTACGACCGGTGGTCGGTGCTGCTCGGCGGCCTCGGCCCGCTCGTCGTCTCCACCCTGCTGTCCCAGGTCGTCGTCAACGCCGCCGTGGTCAGCACCAAACTCCTCGCCCCCGAGGACGGCGCGCTCGTCGCGGGCCTGCTGAACGCGATCGTGCTGGCCCGGGTGCCGCTCTTCGTCTTCGGCTCGCTCCAGGCCTCGCTCCTCTCCGGACTGTCCACCGCGGCGGCCGCCGGGGACCGCGCTGGCTTCTCCCGGCTGCTCGGGCGGACCTCGCTGGTCGTGATCGTGCTCGGCCTGGCCGGCGGCCTCCCGGCCACCCTGCTCGGCCCGTGGCTCATCGAGGTGCTCTTCAAGTCCGAGGCGGGCCTCGGCCACGCCGTGTTCTTCTGGATCTCCGCCGGGACCCTCTGCTACATGCTGGCCATGGTGCTCGGCCAGGCCCTCCTGGTCCTGCACAAGCACCGCCTGCAACTGCTCGGCTGGGCCGTGGCCACCCTGGTCCTCGTCGGCGCGACCCTGCTCCCCGGCGAGGTCTCCACCCGGGTCTGCGTCGCCTACACCCTGGCCTCCTTCGCGGCGGTCCTCGGCATGGCGGTGGCCCTGTGGCTGACCTTCCTGCGCCGCCCCCAGGCCGCCGCCCCGGCGGCGCCCGCGCCCGGCGAAGCCGTGGAAGCGGCCCTGGCCGACCGGTCCTGACCGGGGCCCCTCCCGCAGGACGGGTGCTCCCGGCCGGAGACGGCCGGGCCGCCACGGGAGGGCCTCGCCCGGTTGGGTGACCTGGGGTGTGGGAGCCCGCACGGCGTGATCCGCTGGGCGGGATGAAGACCTCCGTGCGCCCCGAGACCCACACCGGCCAGGCGGCCCCCACCCGCACCCGCCTGTCCTGGGTGGACTTCGCCGTGGCGGCCGCCTTCCTGGTGCTCGGGTACGCGATCCTCCAGGTCGGCAAGGGCACCACGGTCAACTTCGACCCCGCCGACGTCCCCGACGTGGACACGGACCCCGCGAAGCTCCCGTACTACGCCGCCCGCAGCGTCCTGCGCATGTTCATCGCGCTGATCGCCTCCGTGGTCTTCACCTTCGGCTACGCCTACGCCGCCGCCCGCAGCCGCCGCCTGGAACGGGTACTGATCCCGGCGCTGGACATCCTCCAGTCCGTCCCCGTCCTCGGCTTCCTCTCCGTCCTCGTCACCTTCTTCGTCGCGCTCTTCCCCGGCTCGCTCCTCGGCCTCGAATGCGCCGTCATCTTCGCGATCTTCACCTCCCAGGCCTGGAACATGACCTTCGGGTTCTACGCCACCCTCACCTCGCTGCCCCGCGAGCTCGACGAGGTCTCCCGCTCGTTCGGCTTCACCCGCTGGATGCGCTTCTGGCGCGTGGAGGTCCCCGCCGGGGTCATCGACCTGGTGTGGAACGGCATGATGAGCTTCGCCGGCGGCTGGTTCATGCTCGTGGCCTCCGAGGCGGTCTCCGTCTCCGGGCAGGAGTACGCCGTCCCCGGCCTCGGCTCGTACGCGGGCACGGCGATCGGCGAGGGCGACCTCACCAAGGTCGGCTGGGTCATCCTCGCGATGACCGTCACCATCGTCACCGTCAACTTCCTCTTCTGGCGGCCCCTGACGGCCTGGGCGGAGAAGTACAAGAACGAGCAGTCGGAGTCCACCGACGTCCAGCGCAGCTACGTACTGGACTTCCTGCGCCGCTCCCACTGGCCGCGCCTGCTCGGCCGGGCCACCGCCCCCGCCCGCGACGCCACCGGCCGGGCCGCCCGCGTCCTGGGCCGCGACGACATGGCGCTGTCCGTGGACCCGGCCCGCCGCCGGACCGGCGACGCGGTCTTCACCGTCGTCGCCGGAGCCGTCATCCTGTGGGGCCTGTACGACCTCGTGCGCTACCTCCAGCGCGAGACCGGCCTCGGGGTCTTCGGGGAGCCGCTGCTGCTCGGGCTGATCACCTTCGTCCGGGTGATCGTGCTGGTCGCCGCCGCCACCGTCGTGTGGGTGCCCGTGGGCGTGTGGATCGGCTCCTCGCCCCGGCTCACGAAGATCGCCCAGCCCGTGGTGCAGGTCCTGGCGAGCTTCCCCGCGAACCTGCTCTTCCCGGTGGCCGTCTGGTTCTTCCTGAGGACCGGGCTGAACATCAACATCGGCTGCGTCCTGCTGATGGCCCTCGGCGCGCAGTGGTACATCCTCTTCAACGCCATCGCCGGAGCCATGGCCATCCCCTCCGATCTCAAGGATGCCATGGACGACCTCGGCGTCCGCGGGCTCCAGCGCTGGAAGCGCCTGATCATCCCGGCCGTGTTCCCCTCGTACGTCACCGGAGGCATCACCGCCTCGGGCGGCGCCTGGAACGCCTCCATCGTCGGCGAGGTCGTCACCTTCGCCGGGACGACCCTGTCGGCGACCGGGCTGGGCGCGTACATCTTCCACGCCACCGAGGACGGGGACTTCCCGAAGCTCATCGCCGGGATCGCCGTCATGAGCATGTACGTCGTCGGGCTCAACCGGCTGTTCTGGCGGCCCCTGTACCGGCTCGCGGAGCGCCGCTACTCCCTCTGACCCCCGAACGCGCCGAACCCCGCCGAACGCGCCGGGCCTGCCGAACCCGCCCAGCCCGCCGAACCCGTCCGAGGAGCCCGCAGCGATGACCGCGCCCACGACCGCGACCACGATCCTCCAGGCCGCCGCCCTCACCAAGTCCTACGCCGGCGCCGACGGGGAACTGCCCGTGCTCGGCGGCATCGACCTGGAGATCCACGAGGGCGAGATCGTCGCCCTCCTCGGCAAGTCCGGCAGCGGCAAGTCCACCCTGCTGCGCTGCCTCGCCGGGCTGATCCCCGCCAGCTCCGGCTCGGTCATCTACCGGGGCGAGGAGCTGCGCGGGGCGAACCCGGGCACGGCCATGGTGTTCCAGACCTTCGCGCTGCTGCCCTGGCTCACGGTGCAGCAGAACGTGGAACTGGGCCTGGAGGCCAAGGGCATGGACCGGGAGGCGCGGGCCCGCCAGGCGGTGGAGGCCATCGACCTGATCGGCCTGGACGGCTTCGAATCGGCCTACCCGAAGGAGCTCAGCGGCGGGATGCGCCAGCGCGTCGGCTTCGCCCGGGCCCTTGTCGTGGAGCCGGACGTGCTGATGATGGACGAGCCGTTCTCCGCACTGGACGTGCTCACCGCCGAGAACCTGCGCGGTGAGCTGATGGAGCTGTGGGCCTCCGGCCGCTTCCCCGCCAAGGCGGTGGTGCTGGTCACGCACAACATCGAGGAGGCCGTGCTGATGGCGGACCGGGTGGTGGTGCTGGGCTCGCGGCCCTACGGAACCATCAAGGAGACCTTCGCGGTGGACCTGGCCCGGCCCCGGGACCGGTCCGGCGCCGACTTCGAGCGGATCGTGGACGCCGTGTACGCGGTGATGACCGGCCGCACCGCCCAGGCCACCGCCATCACGCCCGCGGCCCCGCCCGCCAAGCGCACCCCGGCCAACACCCCGCTCCCGGCGGCCAGCGTCGACGGGATGGCGGGCCTCGCCGAGATCGTGCTCCAGCGCGGCACCGGGGAGGGCACCGTCGACCTCGCCGACCTCGCCGAGGAACTGGGCCTGGAGGTGGACGACGTACTGCCCCTGGTGGATGGGCTGGAACTGCTGGGCCTGGCCGAGGTACGGGGACTGCACCTGGTGCTGACCGCGCGCGGCACCGCCTTCGCGGGGGCCGACGTACAGGAGTCGAAGGAACTGTTCGCCGAGGGGGCCATGGAGGTCCCGCTGGTGCACCTGATCCACACCACCCTGGAGCGCTCGCGGGGCGGCACGCAGCGGGCCGGGTTCTTCCGCGACCTGCTCTCGCACCACTACACGAGCGAGCAGCTGGAACAGCAGCTGGAGACGGCGACGGACTGGGGCCGCTACGGGGAGCTGTACGGCTACCACGCGGACGGCGAGGAATACCGGCTCGACGAGGAGCCCGTACGGGGATAGCCCCGTACGCTCGGTGCATGGGGGAATCGGACATGGTGGGGCTGGACGGCCGGGTCACCGGAACGGTCGGGCCGGGGCTGGTCGGCGAGGTCATCGTGCGGATCCGGGGCGGAGCCGAGCACTTCCTCGCGCACCCGGCCCCGGGGACGGGCCGGCTGGCGGTCGGGACGGTGGTCACGGTGGTCGAGTACCTGCCGCCGCGGACGGTCTACGTGATGGCCGCGTACGGGGACTGACCAGGGGCGGGGCGGCGCACCCCGGCCTCTCGTAGCCCTCGCGTATCAAGATGGCGACAAGATTCGGACGCCGTCTTCACGCCGCCCTGACGCGGGAGCACACTCGCCTTCTCGGTGGCGAACGCCGCCGCGTACGAGGGGGAGTTGCCGATGTCTGTCGGCGTACTGGCAGGGATTGTCGTGGGTGCGATCGCGGCTGCGATCGGCCTGTTCAAGCTCATGTGGCGGGTGGCCGAACCCAACGAGGCGCTGGTCATCTCCGGCTCCGCGCACAAGACGGAGGGCATCGCGGAAGGCATGGGCTTCCGGATCGTCACCGGGCGGGGAACGATGGTGTTGCCCGGGGTGCAGGCCGTGCGCAAGCTGTCGCTGGACCTCAACGAGACCCAGCTCAACGTGGACTGCGTGACCCACCAGGGCATTCCGCTCCGGGTCAAGGGCGTGGTCATCTTCAAGATCGGCGACGACTTCGTGTCCATCGCCAACGCGGCCCGCCGCTTCCTGGACCAGCAGAAGATGATGCCCGAGCGGGTGCACATCGTCTTCGCGGGCCATCTGCGGTCCATTGTGGGCGGGTTGACGGTCGAGGACATGATCCGCGACCGGGAGAAGCTGACCGGGCAGACCCGGGCGGCGTGCGGTACGGAGATGGAGAAGCTCGGCCTGATCGTCGACTCCCTCCAGATCCACGAGATCGAGGACCCGACGGGCTACATCAAGAACCTGGCGATGCCGCACGCGGCGGCCGTCCAGCGGGACGCGCGGATCGCCCAGGCGGACGCCAACCTGCGGGCCACCGAGGCCGAACAGGCCGCCTTCGCCCGGATGTCGGAAGCCACCCGGGACAGCGAGATCCTCCAGGCGGGCTACCAGGCCGAGCGGGACAAGGCGGCCGCGACGGCCCGGCAGGCGGGCCCGCTGTCGGAGGCGGCGGCGAAGCAGGAGGTCGTGGTCCAGGAGACCCGGGTGGCGGAGCTGGAGGCGCACCGGCGCGAGCAGCAGCTCCAGGCGGACGTACGCAAGCCGGCGGACGCGGCGGCGTACGAGACCCGGACCCGGGCCGAGGCGGACCGCGACGCGCGCATCTCGGCGGCGCAGGCCAAGGCGAAGGAGACGGAGCTGGCGGCCGCGGCCGAGGCGACCCGGGTGACGACGGCGGCCGCGGCCGACGCGAAGGCCACGGAGGCACGGGGCCTGGCGGCGGCGACGGCCACCCGCGCGACCGGCGAGGCGGAGGCGGCGGCGACCCAGGCCAAGGGCCTCGCGCAGGCGGCGTCGGCCCAGGCGAACGGGCTGGCGCAGGCGGAGGCGGCGAAGGCCAAGGGCCTCGCGGAGGCGGCGTCGATCGCGGCGCGGGCCGCCGCGCTGGCGGAGAACCAGGAGGCGGTGGTCGCGCAGCAACTCGCCGAGAACTGGCCGGCGATCGTGGAGGCGGGGGCGGGCGCCTTCGGCAACGTGGAGCACATGATCCTGCTCAACGGGGCGGAGGGCATGTCGGAGATGTTCGCGAAGGCCCTGACGATGGGCGGCACGGGCCTGGGCCTGGCCCGCCAACTCCTGTCCACGATGTCCCAGCCGACGCCGGCGGCAGCCACACCGCCGCCGGACACCCACCAGATCCCGATCCAGGGAGCCTGAGCCACAGCGGCGCGGCGCCGTTGCCGTTGCCGGGGACCAGTCCCCGGACCCCTGCTCCTCAAACGCCGGAGGGGCTGATTTTGGTCGGCGCCGGACCGCACGTGCCCGCCGGCGGTCGGGTCTTTTCAGCCGTCCGGCGTTTGAGGACCGGGGTCTGGGGCGGAGCCCCAGGGTCTTTGCGGGTCCGGGCGGAGCCCGGGGAACGGTGGAAGGGCGGGTAGGGGACAGCCCCGCAGGGCACCCACCCGCACCCGCCCACCGGCCCCCGGCCCGGAGGGTCAGGGCTTGGGGCGGCGCCGCAGGAGCCGCTTCGCGGCCAGGGTGAGGGTCAGGGCGGTGACCAGGACGAGCGCGCCCTTCGTGAAGCTCCCGCCCTCGGGGGCCCCGGGCGCGCCCGGCGCGGGAGCGGGAGCCCCGGGGGCGGAGGACGACGGCGACGGCTTCGCGGCCGCCGCGACCGGCACCGCCACGACCCGGCTCCCCACCCCCTCCGCCCCGAACATCAGCGTCGACCCGTCCGCCGTGTACGTCACGGACTCCGCCTGTCCCTGCCACGGCGCGGCCACCGCCTCCCCGTCCCCGACGGCCCGCCCGTCCTTCCACGGGTACGTCCGAGCCCACAAGTACCCCCGCAGCACGAGCCGCCCCCCGTCGGGGGAGAACGCCCCGTCCGTGACCCACGGGACGTCCCCGATCCGCCGGAAGGTGTTCGTACCGGAGGCGGACAGCGACTCCGGGCCCTCGTACAGCCCGCCGGCCTTCTCGTCCTTGCTCGCGATGTACACCCGCCCCGTCACCGGATGGACCATCAGCGCCTCCGCGTTCCGCGGCCCGTCGGCGTACTTCACCGTGAACTGCTCGGCCTTGAGCGTGGCGTCCCCGAGGGTCTTCGGCTCGGCGAAGCGGTAGATCCACACGTGGTTCCAGGAGCCGCCCAGGTTGTCGCCGATGTCGCCGACGTACAGCCGCCCGTCCGGGCCCAGCGAGATCCCCTCGACGTCCCGCGGCTTGCCGATGCCCGTCAGGGTGATCCGCGCGACCGTCTTCCCGGTCGCGGAGTCCACGGCGTACACGTACGGGCCGTCGTCGCTGTCGTTGTGCGTCCAGTAGACGCCGGGGTGGATCCGGCTGGCCGCGAGCCCGCTCGACTCCTTGATCCGGGGATCGGTGATCGTGAACCCGGACGCGGACCCCGACGATCCGGACGCCGTCGGCCCGGTAGCGGCCACAGCCGCCGAGGGCAGCAGGGCGAGAGCAACAGCGGCGGCGGCGGTCAGGGTCAGCAGGTGCGGGCGCATCCCCCTACCCTGCCAGCCCGCCCGCGTGTCCGGCATCACAGGGGCCGTGCTCCGGTGATCCGCGAAGATGTCCGGATGCGTTTCATGTTCGTCGGGGATTCCATGACCGTCGGATGCGCCGGCGACTACACCTGGCGCTACCGGATGTGGCAGCACCTCGACACCACCTTCGGCGGCCCGTACGAGATCGTCGGGCCCCGCAGCGGGCTCTACGACGCCCGCGCGGACGCGCCGACCAGCGATGCCTACGCCGACCCCGGCTTCCCCGCCGAGGCCCGCCGGCACCTGGCCGGCTGGGGGGAGGGCTGGCAGCACATGGCCCCGCTCATCGGGCCCGCCGCCGGCGCCGCCCGGGCCGACGTGCTGCTGGTCTCCCTCGGGCTGATCGACCTGGGCTTCTACACCGCGGCCGAGGGCACCGCCGCCAACGTCCGCGCCTTCGTCGCGGAGGCCCGCGCCGCCCGGCCCGGGATACGGATGGTCCTGCTGCCCGTCATACCCAACATCAGGGCCCGCGACGACGCGCCCTTCGCGCGGCAGGTCGAGCTGTTCAACGAGCTCCTCGCCAAGGCCGTCGCCGACCTGTCGACCCCCGCCTCGCCGATCCTGCTGGCCGCGCGCCCGGAGGCGTACGAGATCGACCGGGACACCTACGACGGCACGCACCCCAACGCCTCGGGCGAGCACCGCCTGGCCGGGGAGTTCGCGGCGGTCCTCCACCAGGCCTGGGGCCTGGGCGGCCCGTACCGGCCCCGCCGGGACACGTAAGCAGGACACGTAACACGCGCTTCACGGGCGGGTCTTGCTTCGAGCGCACTCCAGGCAGTTGGCTAGTGGCCCATGGAGTACACGCAGCTCGGACGCACCGGTCTCAAGGTCAGCCGACTTGTCCTCGGCACCATGAACTTCGGCCCCCAGACGGGAGAGCCGGAGAGCCACGCCCTCATGGACACGGCCCTCGACGCCGGTATCAACTACTTCGACACCGCCAAGCGGGCATTTTGACGCCAGCTTGAGTAGGAGGTGGTCGCCGCCCAGGGCGAAGGGACGGCGACCACCGTACGTACGGCTACCTGATCACCAGGCGAAGGCCTCCGGGGACGGCCCCGGCCCGGGAAAGATCTCGTCCAGCCCGGCCAGCACCTCCTCGCTCAGCTCCAGCTCCAGCGCCCGCAGGGCACTCTCCAACTGCTCGGCGGTGCGCGGGCCGACGATGGGGCCCGTCACTCCCGGCCGGGTGAGCAGCCAGGCCAGGGCCGTCTCGCCCGGCTCCAGGCCGTGCTTGTCCAGCAGGTCCTCGTACGCCTGCACCTGCGCCCGTACCGAACTGTTGGCCAGCGCGTCCGCGGACCGGCCGGAGGCGCGCCGGCCGCCCTCGACCTCCTTCTTGATGACCCCGCCCAGCAGGCCCCCGTGCAGCGGCGACCACGGGATGACCCCGAGCCCGTACTCCTGGGCCGCCGGGATGACCTCCATCTCGGCCCGCCGCTCGGCGAGGTTGTAGAGGCACTGCTCGCTGACCAGGCCGACCATCCCGCGCCGGGCGGCCGTCTCATTGGCCTGGGCGATCTTGTAGCCGGGGAAGTTGGAGGAGCCCGCGTAGAGGATCTTGCCCTGCTGGATGAGCACGTCCACGGCCTGCCAGATCTCCTCGAAGGGGGTCAGGCGGTCGATGTGGTGGAACTGGTAGAGGTCGATGTGGTCGGTCTGGAGCCGCTTGAGGCTGGCCTCGACGGCCCGGCGGATGTTCAGCGCCGACAGTCGGTCCTCGTTCGGCCAGGTCTCGCCCTCGCGGGACATGGAGCCGTACACCTTGGTGGCGAGGACCGTCTTCTCCCGCCGGCCACCGCCCTGGGCGAACCAGGTGCCGATGATCTCCTCGGTGCGGCCCTTGTTCTCACCCCACCCATACACATTGGCCGTGTCCACGAAATTCAGACCTGCGTCGAGGGCGGTGTCCAGGATTCCGTGGCTGGTCGGTTCGTCTGTCTGCGGACCGAAGTTCATTGTGCCGAGGACGAGTCGGCTGACCTTGAGTCCGGTGCGTCCGAGCTGCGTGTACTTCATGGGACCCAAGCCAACTGCTTCGAGTCCACTCCAGGCAAGAGCGGCCCGCGCAGCCCTCGATTTATGCGACAACGCGCATAGTCGCGTTGATGCATAGACGGCTGACCACCGCCCTCTGTACGTTCTCGGCGGCCGGCCCTCATGCGGCGTCGACCAGCTGGTAGAAGCCCTCGGCGGCGTCCGGGGAGACAGACAGGAGCCCGATGTCGTCGACGATGATCAGGTCGATGGAGATCAGCAGAAGCATCGCTGAGCAGTTCGGCGGCGACGAGCCGGCGGCGTCGGAGGAAGAGATCGCCGAGGGCATGCTCAAGAAGTCGGCAGAGTTCGCAGCCTCGGGCAACCGGGTCCACCTCCCGCTGGCCGACTGACCCACGCCGTAGGCGCCAGAAGCTGCGCTGCAGACCCGCGACCCATGGGCGGAGTCGCGGGTCTACCTGCTTCAGCGTGCTGTCCTGCCTCACCAGCCGCGACACGGTTCATGGCTGCCCAGAACCCCCAGAAGCCCCGTCTCTGTAGGTAGTTGTGCTGACTCCGAGTGCTTTTGCCGCGTGCTCGTCTATCGTTCATCGAGGGCGCAGCGGGAGGGGACACTGCATGCTGAACGAGGCTTTGACCGCCATTGCAGCGGCAGGCGGTACGGCAGTCGTACAGGCCATCGGTACCGATGTGTGGATGCTTGTGCGGGGTCGGGTTGGGGTCTTGCTGGGAAGGGGTGACGCCACCCGCGAACAAGCAGTCTTGACTCGCTTGGACCGTACGGCTGGCGAGCTGGAGCAGGCGCCCGACGGACACGTCGCTATCCATGCGCGGCTCGAAGACTCCTGGCGGACTCGGTTCGAGGACTTCCTGGACGAGCTGCCCCCGGAGGCACAGAACGAAGCCCTACAGGGCTTGCGTGACGTCGTGGCTCTCGGAGGACTTGGTCGTGGGAGTACATCTGCGGGGCAACAAGGCCTGGCGGTCGGTGGAGACCTCCAAGTGCAGGCCCAACACGGTTCAGTGGCGGGCGGTGTGCTCAACGTTGAAGGCGGCCTGCACATGGAACTCCCTCAGCAGCCGGCGGCGGATCTGGGCTGACTGCTGCCGGCGATCTACAAGGCCTACAAGTCGCTGCGGACACTTCGATCTTCGCTAACGCAGGCGGTCTCGCAGCGGGGTATATAGCTCAAGTTGTTCTCAATGGTCAGTCGCGTGAGACCAATCGCTGGCCTCTTTTGGTTGGTAACATTCCGCGCGAGGCTGAATGTTTTCAGCGGCGCGATCAACTTGATCTGTTGAACACGTCTAATGACGACGTTCAGGTGAAATTTTTGATGGGTCCGGGTGGAGTGGGGAAAACCCAACTCGCCGCACACTATGCCAGGCAGGCCTTGGCGGGAAAACTATTCGATGTTATCGTGTGGGCCCCTGCGGCAAGCCGTGAGAGTGTTCAATCCGCTTATAGTCGGGCGATCTGCGATATCTCGGGGGTGGACGCTAGTGATCCTGAGAGTACCGCTAGCAAATTCCTGAGCTGGGCGCAGACCACTTCTCTTAGGTGGCTGGTTGTACTCGATAATGTAGCTGGACCGGATACTCTCAGCGGCCTGTGGCCTCCGAGTAGTGCAACTGGCAAGGTTCTATCAACTACTCGTCGTCGGGATGCGGCACTGTCTGGCCCGTCCTGTAAGCGTATTAATGTGGGCCTTTTTGAGCCGGCAGAAGCTGTCAGATATCTCACGAGTAAACTAGCGGCTCATGGTCGAGAGATTGACCTAGAAGAGGCTTCTCTCGTTTCACTGGATCTCGGCCATCTGCCATTGGCGCTCGCTCAATGCGCTGCCTACCTCGTCGATGTAAACATGGACTGCGCGAGCTACCGTTCGCTCCTTGCCGATAAGAGGCGCTCGCTCAATAGATTGCTTCCGGACTCAACTAGTCTTCCGGATGATCACCAAACCACTGTTGCCGCCACGTGGTCGCTTTCTATTGAGCAAGCAGATGCTCTATCGCCGTCTGGGTTGGCCCGCCCTGCACTTCACCTTGCAGCCATTCTCGACCCCAGTGGTTTTCTTGAGGATGTTTTTGTTACTCGGGCCGGTCTGAAATACTTGTCCAGGAACAGAGCTGTCACGATCTCTGGCAATGCACAGGACGGAGAAATTGAGGCCCATGATGCTCGGGGTGCACTCCAAAATCTGCGCAAGCTTAGCCTGATAGAAATCGGTGATGGCGGGGATGGCGAGTCTGCTCTGATCAGAGTGCACGCCCTCGTTCAGCGCGCAGTTATCGAGGGATTGGATCCGGAGGTGCTCGCTGCAGCCGCCCTGGCTATGGCTGATGGCCTGCTGGAACTTTGGCCCGATGGTTCAGCTCAATCAGGTGATGTCCAAGCGCTGCGTTCTAGTGCGGAAATATTGCGTCGCAACCACGGTTCGGTGCTTATCGATGAGTGGTGTCACGAACTTCTCTTCCGGCATGGTCAGAGCCTCCTTGAAGCAGGTCTGGCAGCTTCCGCTATTGATCACTTTACTGATCTGCGGGTGGCAGTCGAAGCAATCGATCCCGATCATTCTGATCTGTATTACATACGGATTCGCAAGGCGGACGCTCTAGACCAGGCTGGTAACTTGCCCGGTGCGTTGGCGGAATATGAATCACTCCAAGTGGATGAGACTAGGAGGCAAGGTGACGACGCCGAAGATGTCCTCCATGTGCGGAGCGTAATAGCCGAATTCCTGGGTGGTGCTGGTGATTCGATTGGGTCTGTTCGAGCTTTCGAGGAACTCCTTCGCGATAGAATTCGGGTCCAGGGGGCTGATAGCGAGTGGACCCTCGATACCCGTCGAAGGTTGGTTGCGGCCCGCAGTCGCGCGGGCGATTTGGCTGGCGCATTCGCGACATGCGAGGAATTGCTAGAAGATGAAATTCGACTCTATGGTCGAGATCATCCGCATACGCACCATACTCGGATGCATCTCGCGGATGAGGTTGCTGCATCAGGTGACATGGATGGTGCAATCATCCTGCTGTGCGAGGTTATACGAGACGTTGCTCGAATTCATGGAGAGCGTAGCGAGGAAACTTTCTCTGCGCGTCATCGTCTGGGTGACTTGTATGCGGAGGTCGAATCATTTACGCGAGCCGTTGGAGTGTTTGAGTCGCTTCTCGCAGACCAGAGGAAAGCGCTGGGGGCTGGGCATCCAAGCGTGTTGGAGATCCAAGCCCATTTGGCGGATGCTATTGGTGCAGGTGGGGACCCGGCGGCAGCTGCTGTGATCAGCGAGGAGATCCTAAACGCAAATCTGATAGAAAGAGGTCCACGGCACCCTAATACTCTTGATGTGCAAGGGCTCCTATGGCACTGGAAGGGGCGAAGCGGCGAAATCGATGTGGCGGTATCCGGCTTCTCGAAACTGCTTGTGGATTGTGAAATGATCCTCGGCCGGGATCATCCACAAACCATTTCTACGGTTATGCGCTTGGCTTCGTGGTTGCGTAGCTCTGGGGATATGGAGTCTGCCCTGCTGGCCTACAGGCGGCTTGCTGAAGATCGTGCTCGGGTGCATGGGGAAGACGATAGTCGAACCTTGCAGGCTCGGGATTACCTTGCCTTTCATGTACTTCTGATGGGAGAGTCTGAGCAGGCGCTGGCACTTTTCCGTGCTCTATATGCGGATCAGGTCCGCCTGATGGGACAGGGGCATCCAGATGTGGTTCACACTCTGGAGCACATAGAGGATCTAGAGGCTTGAGTTTTTGGGCTCTACAGCTTCCTTTCGGGTCCTTCTACTGCGATCCCAGCTTTCCCGTTCTGGAAACTGCCAGTCCTTGCGCCGACCCAGTGATGGTCGAGAGCATGGGATCTGACCACAGACGGGCACAGCGAGGGGGCACGGCGTGAAGGTCAGGAAGCTTGTAACGAGCTGCGAGAACGGGGACTGCCCAACGCTGTACGCGACGGACAGGGGGACACTCCTGGTCCAAGGTGAGACGCCGGCTGACCACGGGTTGGCAGTCCCCGCGCACGAGACGTTGGTCGAGATCCCCATCGAACTCATCCGGAAGGCCATCCGTGATCAGCTCATCTAGCAACCTGACTGAGCGGTTCAAGACCTTCGAGCGAGAAGCGTTCCGGCTGGAGATCCTGGACGACTACAACGTGCCGTCGAGCGCAGAGAACCTGCGCGCGTTCCTCGCGGGTGAGCCGCAGCCGGAGGACTACAACGCGGGGTGGGTCGAGACCGTCCGAGCCGCCACGCAGGCCGGCAGACGGATGTACCGGGTGCACATCGTCTCCCGACCGTTGACGGCCTACCTACGCTACGAGCTCGGCTGGGGGTACATGAAGAACATGACGGGCGGTGAGGAGTTCTTCATCCTGGACATCACCGAGAAGCCGAACCCCCTGGAAGGGGTGCCGGACTTCTGGCTGTTCGACGAGACTTCCCCGGTTGTCATGAACTACGACGACACGGGTGCGTTCCGCGGGCCGGAGTTCCTTGATACCGGGCGGGCGGCGGACTTCGTCCGCTACCGGGACACGGCTCTCGCTCACGCCGAGCCGTTTTCCGAATGGTGGGCGACGTACGGCGGGTGAACAGAACCGAACTGGGATCAGCACTGCGGGCGCTCCGGCAGGCATCCGGCAAGGAGGCCAAGGCCGTCGCACGCAGCGCCGTCATGTCCACCGCCAAGCTGTCGAAGATCGAGAACGGCCACGTGGCGCCCAGTGTGGTGGACGTGGAGCTCATCCTTACGGCCTTGGATGTGTCCGAGCAGGTCAAGGCCGAGTACATGGCTGCGGCGCGTGCCCAGGCCACTGAGGCGACGGCCTGGCGGCTTTTCCGGCGTATGGGCTTCCACCGGAAGCAGGAGGAGATCCGGGCTCTGGAAGCCTCGATGAAGCTGCTGCGGCTGTTCCAGCCCTCCCTGGTCCCCGGGCTGTTGCAGACACCCGAATATGTATGCGCCGTATTGCAAGGCAAGGGACTGAGCGAGGATCAGCTTGCCCGCACCATCGGAGCTCGGATCGAGCGTCAACGGGTGCTGTACGACACCGGCAAACAGCTCCGCTTCGTCATCACGGAACCTGTGCTGCGCTGGAGTCTTCTCCCGCCCGCGATGATGGCCGGACAGCTGGACCGCATCGCCTCCGTCTCTCGCCTGCCGAACGTGGACGTCCGAGTCGTCCCCCTGGACCGTCCGCAGACCGACGTGCCGGGGCACTCCTTCGTCATTCGGGACGACCGAATGGTGACGGTCGAGACCACGCACGCCGAGGTGATTGTGACCGATCCAAGGGATGTCGCCCTGTACGTCGACAAGTACGAGCGCTTCGCCTCAGTGGCCACCGTCGGCGACGCAATGAGAGCGATGCTTGCTGACATCCGGGACGGATTCTTGCGTGAACGGGAAACGGGCTAGATCCCGCTGATCAGCGGCTGGACCATCGTCTCCACTGATTGAGCGAGCGGGGAGGCGCACAGCGTGAGCAGAGCGAAGACGACGATGTCGGGGCCGATGTACCTGTCGTTGCCGAACCTGCCGCCGAAACCGGCGGACGGGTGTGGGGTGTGTACGGCCCTGGTCGCGCAGCGGCAGGAGGCTCGGGATCTGGGCGATCTGTCGGCGGCGACGGACGCCGACGTGGAGATCCGCAACCATCCGCACCGGACCCGGAGGTTGCGATGACGAGTTCAGTCCTGCGGTACGTGGAACACCGCATCAGTCGGCACCCGGGGACGGACGTGACGTTCGAGGCCGAGTGCCTGCGCTGCGATTGGCAGGCGCCGGCCTCGGACGACGGAGCAGCGGTGGACATCGAGTGCATGAGCCACACAGGCCGAACGGGGCACCAAGGTTTCCGCCGCTGGTGCACGTCCTTCGCGTGGGTCGAGCGCACGGGATAGCCCTCGGTCTCATCGTGCGAGCTCGAACCCACCGACCACCCCCTCGCAGTCGAGGAGCGCACCGGCATCACTCTCGACCGCGTACGTCAGATTGCCGAAGCCGCCCTCCATGACAACGCCGAGAATGGCTGACCGGCACAGCCATTCAGGTCGGCGGCGAAGGGGTGGGGTATGACCCCCTGGGTCTGACAGGGCAGACCGCCACGTCTTGGCGGCTGAGATCCTGCCACGGTTCCAAAGGCCGTCAGGCGATGGCGAAGGGAGGTGATTGTGAAGAACACACAGGTCAAGCCGCTTCACCCCATCCGACCGTTGGCCAGGAGGCTGCACAAGAGTGCAGCCCTTTTGAGTTCATCTTTCGAGGCTTCACTCTTTTGGGGCGCGCAGCGCCCCACCTGGTTCGCTTCCTGTCCTACGTTTCTTGGGCCCCTGAGGGGCCGTCTGCCGAAGCAGGCTCGGGCGACGGCGGCCTGACGGCCGCCCTTGCCTCTGCCGCTGAGGGCGCTGCCGCGCCTTGCTCCCCTTCGCCGCTGCTCAGCATGACGCTTTGTGCTATCGGCCCCGGCAGGGGCCGCACTGTGAGGCCAAAAAGATAAGAGAGGCGGCGTGCGTTTCCGCAGCTCAGAGGCGTTGCCGGTACACGTGAGGCGTGTGTGGGCTACACACGGGAGCGGTGCCTATCGGTCTTGGTGAATGCGGCACGGGACCGGAGCGCCCTTCCTCTTCTGGAAGAGGTGAGGAGGGACAACGAGGCAAGCGGCCCCGGATCGCGGTGACACGAGGTCCAGCCGCTTCGCTCGGATGACGGCATTGGTCGCGCTCTGGTCCGACAGGGGCTGGTCCTCCTTGCCCAGTAGAGCGGCCAACTTCCCCGGACCGAAGCTCGCGTGGCCCTGGCAGTCGGCCCACCCGAGAGCGGCGAAGTGGACGCGGTAGGCGAGCTGGTGCCGTGAGTCCTGGGCCATGCGCCGGTACTCGTGCTGGGAGATCCCGTCCCAAGAGCGGCCGGTGCCGAAGTGGATAGCCACTGAGCGCGGCTCCTTCCTGTGCGGCGCACGGGTGCGCCAGTTACCCCCGCCTGGTGGCGGGACATGTGCCTCCCTTTCTTCGCGGGGGTGGACCAGACACGGCCGGCATGGTCCTCACAGGGTGCCCAGGACTTCTGACCCGGACTCGGTCTCGGCAGTCGGGAGCGACGGCGGCGACCTGGCAGGAATCCTACAGAGCAGGGGAGGGCCTGTAGCGGGGCCCTCCTGCCGTCCAAGGAAGAGACGGTCAGCTCTCGCTGTGCACCGCCGCCAGGTCCCGGACGCGGCGCTTGAAGTCCATCGGGATCAAGACCTGCACGCGGCCCTTTCCTTCCTGCCACATGCCGTCATGTCCTTCCGGGGACATCGCCTGCACAGCGGTCAGGGGCGGCAGCTTCTCAGCGTGGATGACCGCCCTGACTCCGGCTGCCCGGAGTTCCTTGCCCTTCTCGTGCTGGGTCGACAGCTTTGCCCAGCGCTCGCGGTAGGTCTCATTCGTCGGGATCTCGTCCCAGCCATCCGGCCGGGTGGGCTGGGCCATGAGTTGCTCGCGTCGTGCGTCCAGCCGCTTGTACGTCTCCCGGTACTCCTGCTTGCCCAGCTCGCTGGAGTAGAGACCGGCTTCGCGGTCCTCGCGCAACTCGGCCAGCGCGCGGTTCACCTCCTCGATGTCCCGCGTGAAGTCGACGCCCGGGCGAAAGACCTTCCGCACGACCTCGACATCGCCGGCCGCACGCAGGAAGACCTCCTCGACGGCTCCCTCCAGCACATGAGCCGCAATGCCCTTGCTGCCCGTAGGGCAGGGCTTGTGAGTGGTCCGGGACGCACAGCGGTAGTACGGCCAGTTTCGCCCCGGGCCGAGGTACGCGGGTTCTCCGCAGGTGCAGAAGGCGACCCTGAGCATCGGGGAGCCGCCCTTCCGGTTGCCGTTGCGCTTGCTGGTGTTCTCGTCCAGTTTCTTGTTCGCCAGTTCCCACTCCTCTTGAGTGATCAGCGGCTCCGCCCGCTGGAGAGGGCGTCCTTCCGTGTCACGGACGACGCGGGTTCGCTTCGTCTTCTGGCCGTCGATGACAACTTCCTCCGTCACCTCCATCTGACCGAGAACGTTCAGGGAGCGCACCACCTTGGCTGTGTTCGCGGCGGTCCACCGGCCCCCCTTCGGTGGCTTGCCGTTCCTGATGTACTGGGCGTCGAGTGACACCGGGGTCTTGGTCGGGTCCTCGTTGAGCCACTGGGCGATGCTGTTCGCCGACTCTCCCTCGATGAGCCGTCGGACGATCTCACGCAGCGTTCCTGCGGTGTCCGTTCCATAGTCGTCCGGGATCAGTCCCCAGCCGTCACCGGCGTCCTGCTTCTCCGCCCGGTAGCCGTACGGAATCCGGCCCCCGCGCCAGCGTCCCTCCTTCACCAGGTGGTTGTACGAGGACTTCGCCCGGGCCTTGATGGCTTCGAGCTCCCCTTCCGCGAACGACGCGATCAGACTGAACAGCAGCTTGCCCATCTGCGTGTTCAGGTTGATCCCGTCCTCGACGGTGGCGACCTCCTTGCCGTGTTTCTCGCACCACTCCACGAGCGTGTGTACGTGGAGCACACGCCGTGAGAGGCGGTCGAGCTTCAGCGCGCAGATGATGTCGTACTCGTCGGCCCGGGACTCCTCCAGCGCGATCCGGTGTTCGATCGAGCTGACCTCCTTGCCAATAGTGGACGGCAGCCACTTGCTGAAGTCAGGGCGCTTCCACGGCTCGACACTGCCGGATACGTCGATGTCTTCGACCCACCCGACGACGACGTGCCCTTCCTGATCGGCCCATCGTTGAATCGATCGGCGCTGACGCTCCGGCGATGTGGTCTCGTCCGACACCTTCGACAGGCGGACTACTCCAAGGACTCTTGCCACTTGCTCTCCCCATCCCCTGTGGTGCTTGGGGATCGACGCTAGAACTTCTGCGGGTACGGCGTCAAAGTGGATTGTTTGGTACCGCCAACGTCTACGGGTGGGGCGAGAACAAGGGCCGCACCGAGGAGATCATCGGTACCTGGTTCGGCCAGGGCGGCGGCCGTCGGGAGAAGACGGTCCTCGCCACCAAGGTCTACGGGAGCATGGCCGCCGAGGGCGACCCGTGGCCGAACTACGACAGGCTGTCGGCGCTGAACATCCGGCGGGCCGTCGACGCCAGCCTCAAGCGCCTGAACACCGACTACATCGACATCTACCAGTTCCACCACGTCGACCGGCTGACGCCCTTCGAGGAGATCTGGCAGGCCGTCGAGGTCCTGATCCAGCAGGGCAAGATCCTCTACGCGGGCTCCTCGAACTTCCCCGGCCGGAAGATCGCCCAGGCCAACGAGGCCGCGGCGCGCTCGGGGCGGCTCGGCCTGGTCAGCGAGCAGTGCCTCTACAACCTCGCCGAGCGGCGGGCGGAGCTGGAGATCATCCCGGCGGCCGAGGCGTACGGGCTCGGCGTCATCCCGTGGTCCCCGCTGCACGGCGGGCTGCTCGGCGGGGCCATCCGCAAGGCGTCGGAGTCGGGGCGGACCGCGACCGGCCGCTCCGCGGACGCGCTCGCGAACAGTTCCGTACGGGCGCAGGTGCAGGCGTACGAGGACCTGCTGGACAAGCACGGCCTGGAGCCCGGCGAGGTCGCCCTGGCCTGGCTGCTGACGCGTCCGGGGGTCACGGGGCCGATCGTCGGGCCGCGTACGCCGGAGCAGCTCGCGTCCGCGCTGCGGGCGGTGGAGCTGGAGCTGTCGCCGGAGGTGCTGGCGGGACTGGACGAGGTCTTCCCGGGGCCGGGTCCGGCCCCGGAGGCGTTCGCCTGGTAGCTGCCGGGGCGGTGGGCCGCCGGTCTACTGGCCCACCGCGGCGGCCACGGCCACCACGACGAACATCAGAACGAGCACACCGGCCATGACGCGGTTTCTGGTCTTGGGATCCACCCGTCGAGCCTAACGCGACCGGGCCCGCCCTTCGTACGGAGGGGCGGGCCAGGGCCGCCCTTCGGGCTACGACGGCACTTCGGCGACAGGCCCTCCCAGTTCCCAGGAGCCGACGACCTCGTAGCGGGGCTGTTCGCCCGGGACCCCGGAGTCGGGCAGATTGCTGCGGACCAGGCTGAGCTCGCCGACCTGCCAGGCGGCGCCCTCGAAGGCGGCCAGGGCCGTGCAGTAGGGGCGGACGTCGTGCCGCTCGTCGCGGAGCCGGCCGAGGGTGAGGTGGGGGGTGTAGCGGTGGTGCTGCTCCATGGGCACCCCGGAACGCCGGGCGGCGGCGTCGGCGCGCTCGGCGAGCATGCGCAGGGAGTCGAGGTCCCCGGCGGCGCCCGCCCACAGGGAGCGGTGGCCGAAGTGGCCGGAGCCGTGGATGCGGAGCGGGAAGGGTGCGGTCCGCGCGGCGGCGCGGGCGAGGCGTGTGCGGAGCTCGGGGAGCAGCTCCTCCCGGACCTCGCCCATGAAGGCGAGCGTGAAGTGCCAGCCCGCTTCCGCGGTCCAGCGGAGGTGGTCGTCGCGCAGGCCGCGCACGGCCTCGGACAGTTCCGAGAGGGCCGCCTCGGGCGGGATGACGGCTGCGAACAGTCTCATGGTGCCGAGCCTAGCCATGTGGTCGCCGTGCGGCGCCGTCGCCGGGTGCCAGTCCCCGGACCCCTGCTCCTCAAGCGCCGGAGGGGCTGGAATTGGCTGCCCCCGGCCCGCACGTGAGCGCCGGAGGGGCTGGATTTCCTGAGGGAGATCCAGCCCCTCCGGGGGTCTCACGCCGCCGTGACCAGCTGGCGGGGGCGCTCCGACGGGACGAAGTTCACGCCGTGGCGGCTCACGCTGAGGCGGAGGTTGCCGACCCGGGAGAGGACGACGGCGATCACCAGGGCCGCGGCCAGCGACACCGCTCCGCCCGCGGCCATGCCGATCCGCGCGCCGTACGTGTCCGTGACCCAGCCGACCAGCGGGGCCCCGATCGGGGTGCCGCCGGTGAAGACCATCATGAACAGGGCCATCACCCGGCCCCGCATCTCGGGGTCGGTGGCCATCTGGACGCTGGAGTTCGCGGTGACGTTCACCGTCAGGCCGAAGACACCGATCGGGACGAGGAGCGCCGCGAACAGCCAGAAGCCCGGTGCGAAGGCCGTCACCAGCAGGAGGACGGAGAACAGCACCGCCGCCGCGACCAGCAGCCGCAGGCGGGACAGACCCCGCCGGGCCGCCAGCAGTGCGCCCACCAGGGAGCCTGCCGCGATCAGCGTGTTGAAGAGGCCGTACGTGCCCGCGTCGCCGTGGAAGACCTTGCTGACGAAGGCCGACAGCCAGATCGGGAAGTTGAAGCCGAAGGTGCCGATGAATCCGACGAGCACGATCGGCCAGATCAGCTCGGGCCGCCCGGCGACGTAGCGC
Organism: Streptomyces sp. NBC_01264; assembly: GCF_026340675.1. NCBI lineage: Bacteria > Bacillati > Actinomycetota > Actinomycetes > Kitasatosporales > Streptomycetaceae > Streptomyces > Streptomyces sp. NBC_01264. The sequence continues at coordinate 4,519,768 of NZ_JAPEOX010000001.1, read as the reverse complement.
AGGCCTTCCCGGAGCTGGCCCTTGGCGCGGGGCTGGACCTCGATCCGGTGCAGTTCGCGGGTCCGCATCAGCAGCAGGGCCGCGATCGGTGCGGCGAAGGACAGGCCGTTGAGCAGGAAGGCCCAGCCGGAGCCCACGGCGGTGATGAGGACACCCGCGATGGCGGGGCCGACCAGTCGCGCGGACTGGAAGTTGGCCGAATTCAGGCTGACCGCGTTGGCCACCTGGTCCTTGCCGACCATCTCGGAGACGAAGGTCTGCCGGGCCGGGTTGTCCACGACGGTGACCAGGCCGAGGAGGAAGGCGGCGAGGTAGACGTGCCAGACGTTGACGTGACCGGCGAGGGTGAGGACACCGAGGGCGAGGCCGGTGAGGCCCATGGCCGCCTGGGTGCACAGCAGCAGCGGGCGCTTGGGGAGCCGGTCGGCGAGTACGCCGCCGTAGAGGCCGAACAGCATCATCGGCAGGAACTGCAGCGCGATGGTGATGCCGACCGCGGAGGCGGAGCCGGTCAGGGAGAGGACCAGCCAGTCCTGGGCGATGCGCTGCATCCAGGTCCCGGTGTTCGAGACGACCTGGCCGGTGGCGAAGAGCCGGTAGTTCCGGATCTTCAGCGAGCTGAACATGGAGTTCTTGCCCGGCGCGGGCCCGGCGGCGGCGCGCGTAGTGGTGGGTGTGTGGCCGGGGGCGGAGTCTGCTCCGGGTCCCGTACTCAAAAGGGGTCGCCTCCTGGCGTCGTTCCTATAGGTGCGCGAGCTTGTCCAGGACGGGCGCGGCTTCGCGCAGCTTCGCCCATTCGTCCTCGGTCAGCTCGGCCGCGAGCCCGGCGAGGAAGGCGTTGCGCTTGCGACGGCTCTCTTCGAGCATCGCTTCGGCCTCCTCCGTCTGGCGGACCACCTTCTGGCGGCGGTCGTCGGGGTGCGGTTCCAGCGTGACCAGTCCCTTGGCTTCCAGCAACGCGACGATGCGCGTCATGGACGGCGGCTGCACGTGCTCGCGCCGGGCCAGCTCACCGGGGGTGGCCTGGCCGCAGCGGGCGAGGGTGCCGAGGACCGACATCTCGGTCGGGCTCAGCGATTCGTCGACGCGCTGGTGCTTGAGGCGCCGGCCCAGCCGCATGACGGCGGAGCGGAGGTCGTTCACGGCGGCTGCGTCGTCACCATGGGAAAGGTCATGCATGTCTTTAGAGTAACTCATTACTCTACCTAAGGAACACCACTTATCTGGTGTCACTCGTACGGGTGAGTCGGCTCCGGAAAGTGACACGCGTCCATGCCCTGTGCCCCGACTCTTTCGGCATGGGGACACATGTGCTGAGCATGCGCATAGACGGGGAGCTCCTCGACAGGCTCCGGACTCATGCCGCCAAACGAGGAATGAGCGTCCAGGACTATGTGGTCCGGACGCTCATTCGCGACGATTTCGACGAACGCTTCAAGGCGGCCGTCGACGAGACGGAGAAGTTCTACGGGGCTGCGTGAGCCGGGCTCCTCCGGGTACCGCCGAACGGGTTACGTGAGACCCAGCGCCGGCATCGCGTAGTAGAAGACGAAAACCGCGGACACGACGTACATGGCCACCGGGACCTCGCGGCCGCGGCCGGTCGCCAGCCGCAGTACGGAGAAGGCCACGAAGCCGATGCCGATGCCGTTGGTGATCGAGTACGTGAACGGCATCATCACCATGGCCAGGAAGGCCGGGACGGCGATGGTGAAGTCGTTCCAGTCGATGTCCCTGACCGAGCCGGCCATGATCAGGAAGCCGACCGCGACGAGGGCGGGCGTGGCCGCCTGCGAGGGGACCATCGTGGCGAGCGGCGTGAGGAACAGCGACACGGCGAACAGGCCGCCGGTCACGATGTTCGCGAGGCCCGTCCTGGCTCCCTCGCCGACGCCCGCCGTGGACTCCACGAAGCAGGTGGTGGCCGAGGAGGAGGAGGCCCCGCCCGCGGCGACGGCCAGGCCGTCCACGAACAGCACCCGGTTGATGCCGGGGAAGGAGCCGTCCGGCTTCGTCAGCTTCGCCTCGTCGCCGACGCCGAGGATGGTGCCCATCGCGTCGAAGAAGCAGGACAGCAGCACGGTGAAGACGAACAGGATGCCCGTCAACATCCCGACCTTGCCGAAGCCGCCGAACAGGCTGACCTGACCGATCAGGCCGAAGTCGGGCGCGGCCACCGGGTTGCCCGGCCACTCCGGGACCGTCAGGCCCCAGGCGGCGTCCGGGAGCTTGGTGATCAGCTGGATCGCCAGGGCGGCGACGGTCATGGCCACGATGGAGATCAGGATCGCGCCGGGGGTCTTGCGGATGATCAGGGTCAGCGTCAGCAGGACGCCGACCACGAAGATCAGGACGGGCCAGCCGTGCAGGTGGCCGTTGCTGCCGAGCTGGATCGGGACCGTGGTGTGCGCGAGGTCGGGCATGCGGGTGACGAAGCCCGAGTCGACCAGGCCGATCAGCAGGATGAACAGGCCGATGCCGATCGCGATGCCCTTGCGCAGGCCGAGCGGGACGGCGTTCATGACCCGCTCGCGCAGGCCGGTGGCGACCAGCAGCATCACCACGAAGCCGGCCAGGACCACCATGCCCATGGCGTCGGGCCAGCTCATGCGCGGGGCGAGCTGGAGGGCGACGACGGTGTTGACGCCGAGGCCGGCCGCGAGCGCGATCGGGACGTTGCCGATCACGCCCATCAGGAGGGTGGTGAAGGCCGCGGTCAGCACGGTGGCGGTGACCAGCTGGCCGCCGTCGAGCTGATGGCCGTACATGTCCTTCGCGCTGCCGAGGATGATCGGGTTCAGCACGATGATGTAGGCCATCGCGAAGAAGGTGGCGAACCCGCCGCGGACCTCGCGGCCGACGGTCGAGCCGCGCTCGGAGATCTTGAAGTAGCGGTCCACGGGGGCCGTCGTGCTCATGGGGTCCTGGTCCTCAGTGGTGGTTTCATACGGCGAAAACGGGCCAAGCCCAAACCGTTTCAGTATGAACACATGAACGAAGGGCCGTCTATCTCCGCGCGTAGACCCTGCGCCGACCGGCCTAGACTTGTCCCCATGGCGAAATGGACTGCGCAGCACGAGGCCCCCGAGCCCCTCGAGGGTCCGGTCGTCGGCACCGTGACCGGCGGCACGATCATCTGGTTCGCCCTCTTCCTCTTCCAGCTCCCCTTCTACGGGTGGTTCGCGGACCGGGGCATGCTGTGGTGGGTCTGGACCTGCGCGGTCGGCGGGGTTCTCGGCCTGATCGGCCTCTGGTACGTCCGCGGACGCGATGCCGCGCTGAAGCGGCACGCCCTTGAGCTGGCCGCTCGCGGCGAAGCCCCCGGGGCGGGCCCGGCGCCCCACGCGGGCTAGCGCCCGGCATCCCCCGCGCTGCCCGGGCCGGTGCCCGGCGCCCGCGGCCGTGCGGGTCCGCTGTGGCTGGGCGCGCAGTTCCCCGCGCCCCTGAACGGCTGCTTCGCAGCCGCCGGCCTTGCCGGTCCGGAGGGGGTACCCGAGGAGGATTTGACTCATCCGGAAGTCGGATCTTCGTATCTTTCGGCGGGTGAGTGGGGGAATCGCCCCTTAACGTCGGAACCATGACGGAGCGGGCGCAGATCGAATCAGAGGGACCGGAGCCGGGCGCCAGCCCCGGCCCCGCACCCGCCGGGACCGCCATCGACGCGGGGGCCGAGCTCGATCCCGTACACCCGGTCAGGCCACCCGCACCCCGGTTCAAGCCGGCAGGCCTCAGCACCGCCGAAGTCGCCGAGCGCGTCGCCCGCGGAGCCGTCAACGACGTCCCCGTCCGCAGCAGCCGCTCCACGTCCGAGATCGTCCGCGCCAACGTCTTCACCCGCTTCAACGCCATCATCGGCGTCCTCTGGGTGATCATGTTCTTCGTCGCGCCGATCCAGGACAGCCTCTTCGGCTTCGTGATCATCGCGAACACCGGCATCGGCATCATCCAGGAGATGCGCGCCAAGAAGACCCTCGACGGCCTCGCCGTCATCGGCGAGGCCAAACCCAGCGTCCGCCGCGACGGCCGCACCGCCGAGATCTCCACCTCCGAGATCGTCCTCGACGACGTCATCGAGCTCGGCCCCGGCGACAAGGTCGTCGTCGACGGACTCGTCGGCGAGGCCGACGGCCTGGAGATCGACGAATCCCTCCTCACCGGCGAGGCAGACCCGGTCCTGAAGAAGCCCGGCGACCCGGTCATGTCCGGCTCGTTCGTCGTCGCCGGCGGCGGCGCCTTCACCGCCACCAAGGTCGGCCGCGAGGCCTACGCCGCCCAGCTCGCCGAAGAGGCCTCCCGGTTCACGCTCGTCCACTCCGAGCTGCGCTCCGGCATCTCCACCATCCTCAAGTACGTCACCTGGATGATGGTCCCGACCTCCATCGGCCTGATCATCAGCCAGCTGATCGTCAAGGACAACAACCTCAAGGACGCCATCGCCCGCACCGTCGGCGGCATCGTCCCGATGATCCCCGAGGGCCTCGTCCTCCTCACCTCCGTCGCCTTCGCCATCGGCGTCATCCGGCTCGGCCGCAAGCAGTGCCTGGTGCAGGAGCTGCCCGCCATCGAGGGGCTCGCCCGCGTCGACGTGGTCTGCCTCGACAAGACCGGCACCCTCACCGAGGGCGGCATGGACGTCACCGAGTGCCGCCCGCTCGGCGGCGCGGACGCCGCGTACGTCAAGAAGGTGCTCGGCGCGCTCGGCGAGAGCGACCCGCGCCCCAACGCCAGCCTCCAGGCGATCATCGACGCCTACCCCGACAGCGCTGAGTGGCGCTGCACCGAATCGCTGCCCTTCTCCTCCGCCCGCAAGTACAGCGGCGCCAGCTTCAGCGAGGGCGACGGCGAGAACAACACCTGGCTGCTCGGTGCCCCCGACGTGCTGCTCCCGGCCGGGGACCCGGCCCTGGAGGAGATCAACGACCTCAACGAGCAGGGCCTACGGGTCCTCCTGCTGGGCCGTGCCGCCCGCGAACTCGACGACCCGGCCGTGGCCACCGGGGTCAGGCCGACCGCCCTCGTCGTCCTGGAGCAGCGGCTGCGCCCCGACGCGGCCGACACCCTGCGCTACTTCGAGGACCAGGACGTCAAGGCCAAGGTCATCTCCGGGGACAACGCCGTCTCCGTGGGCGCGGTCGCCGGCAAGCTGGGGCTGCCCGGCGCCGAGAACACCGTCGACGCGCGCACCCTCCCCGCCGACCAGGGCGAGATGGCTGAGGTCCTCGACCGGAACGCCGTCTTCGGGCGGGTCACCCCCCAGCAGAAGCGCGACATGGTCGCCGCCCTCCAGTCCCGGGGCCACACGGTCGCCATGACCGGCGACGGGGTCAACGACGTGCTCGCGCTCAAGGACGCCGACATCGGCGTCTCGATGGGCTCCGGCTCGGAGGCCACCCGGGCGGTCGCGCAGATCGTGCTCCTCAACAACAGCTTCTCCACCCTGCCCTCGGTGGTCGCCGAGGGCCGCCGGGTCATCGGCAACATCACCCGGGTGGCCACCCTCTTCCTCACGAAGACGGTCTACTCGGTGCTGCTGGCCGTCCTGGTGGTCTGCTCCCAGGTCGAGTACCCGTTCCTGCCGCGCCACCTGACGCTGCTGTCCACGCTGACCATCGGCATCCCGGCCTTCTTCCTGGCGCTGGCGCCGAACAAGGAGCGGGCCAAGCCGCACTTCGTGAAACGCGTGATGCGGTACGCGATCCCGGGCGGGGTCATCGCCGCCGTCGCCTGCTTCGTGACGTACGGGATCGCCCGCCACCACTACTCCGGCCCCGACGCACTCAAGGCCGAGACCAGCGCCGCGACGCTCGCGCTGTTCCTGACCTCGATGTGGGTGCTGGCGATCATCGCCCGTCCGTACACCTGGTGGCGGGTGGGCCTGGTCGGCGCGATGGGCGGGGCGTTCCTGATCGTGCTCGTCGTGCCCTGGCTGCAGAACTTCTTCCAGCTCAAGCTGGAGGGGGCCGTGATGCCGTGGACCGCCGTGGGCATCGCGGCCGTGGCGGCCGCGCTCATCGAGTTCACCTTCCGGTGGGTGGACCGGAGGTTCCCGGCGTGAACGTGGGCCGTTCGGGTCACCCGTTGGGGGACTGGACGGGCGGTTCGCGCGGTAGCCATACTTGCCATATGGCTACGAAGAAGATCACGATCACCGTGCCTGAGGAGCTGCTGGAGTCGATCCGTTCCCGGGTGGACGCGCGCGGGGTGTCGGCGTACATCACGGAAGCGGCGGCCCGCAGGGACGCGGTGGACAAGCTGGGTGAGCTGTCGGCCGGCCTTCAGGAGGAGTACGGCGCCCTGACCGACGAGGAACTCCGTGCCACGGACGAGTGGCTCGCCGAGATCGACGCCAAACACGATGCGCTGAGAGCCGGAGCCGAGGTGACCCCCGACTCAGGACAGCAGGCTGCGGCATGACGCCGCCGTCGAAGCCCGCGCCCGTTCATCGCCCGCGGGTGTTCGTCTTCGACTCCGAGGTGCTGTCCAAAGCGGTGCGCGGGGACCGGGCCATCGTCGGTCTGGTCAACAAGGCCTGGGACCGCAAGGTGCCGGTCGTCACCTCGGGGCTCACGACGCTGGAGGCATGGGATCCACGGCCGGGCAAGGAGCCCCGGCTCTGGGACTGGTCACTGTCCCGCATCGAAGTCGTCCACGCGGATGACCCGCTCGTCGGCCTCGCGCGTGCACTCCTCACGGAGGCGGGGCTGCACGGCCACACGTACGCCATCGACGCCGTCCTGGCTGCCGTGGCCGTCGCGAAGTCGAGGCGAGGCGCACAGGTGACGGTGTTCACCTCGGACGTGGACGACCTGGGGCGGCTCCTGTCGGGGCACCCGGTCGTGGTCGAGTCGGTTTAGCCCTGGGGTGCCCTACGCCGCCAGGCCGAGGTCCCGCTCCGTGCGCGTCGCGATCCGGCCGCGCAGGCCCAGGACCGCCACCGAGGCGAGCAGTCCGGCGACGAGGGCGCCCCACCACAGGACCGCCGGCCCGACCCCGGTGTACAGGGCGACGCCCAGGGTGAGGGCGGCGAAGCGGGCCGTGCCCCAGGTCCAGCTGAAGGCTCCCTGGTAGCGGCCCCGGGCGTCGGCCGGAGCCAGGTCGGCCACCAGCGAGGCCGCGATGCCGGCCACGGCCACCTCGCCGAGCGACCAGGCGACCACCGAGACCACGTAGCCGGTGACGGAGTCCGCGACCCCGGTCAGTGCCACCCCGGAGGCGATCAGGGTGCTGCCCGCGGCGAGCACCGGCAGCTGCGGCAGTCCCGACAGCCGGGCCGTCACGAACGGCTGCAGGCCCACCACCAGGAGGGCGTTGACCGCCGCCAGGGCCCCGTACACGGCCGGCGAGAGGCCGCTGTCGCGGACGGCCAGCGGCAGCGCCACCTCGGTCAGCGAGTACACGAACAGCTGGATGCCGAGCAGCGGGAGCAGCAGGAGCATCAGCCGGTCGCGCAGGACGACCCCGTAGCCCGTTCCCGAGGCCTTGGTCGGGGCGGTGCGGGCCGGCTCGCGCAGCCGGGTCGCGACCACGGCGGCGTAGACGAGGGCCGAACCGGCGTCGACGGCGAAGAGCAGCCAGTAGCCGTGCGCGGCCAGGAAGCCGCCGAGGACCCCGGCGACGGCCGTCCCGATGTTGACGCCCCAGCCGAACAGGGCGTACGCCCGCTGCCGCCAGCCGGTGTCCACCGCGTCGGCGAGCAGTGCGTAGGTGGCGGGCCCGACGGTGGCTCCGGCGGTGCTGAGCAGCAGCGCGGAGGCGGCCATCGTCCAGAGCCCCGGGGCCAGGAACAGGGCGCCCTGGGCGACGGCGGAGCCGATGAGCCCGATCAGCATGGTGGGGCGGCGGCCGATCCGGTCGGCGAGCAGTCCGCCGAGGGCCGGTCCGAGGAGGTGGCCGGCGCCCAGCGCGCCGAGCACGAAGGAGATGTCGGAACCGGTGATGCCCCGGTCGGCGAGGAGGAAGACGAGGAACGGGGTGACGAGGTAGCCGAGCCGGTTGACGACCGTACCGGCGAAGAGGGTCCAGACGAGGGGCGGAAGACCGCGGAAGGAGGAGGGCATGAGAGGAGCCTGCGCTCTGGGCAGGAGGGTGCCCATTGATTAAGGTGGGGCCGAATCAAATGGGCGGAAACGGCGGCGGGGGCACGCGGGACCATGGAATACGAACTGAACTTCTCCGCGGCGGACCTGGCGCAGACCCGCTTCGCGGTGTCCCCGATGTGGGAGGTCGTCACCAGCTACCGGCTGCTGAACGCGGAGAGCGATCCGCCGCTGCACCGCCGCTGGGCCGCGCAGGTGCGGCCCCGGCTGCAGAGCGCGGGCCTGGACCGGGGCTGGCTCGCCGCCCTCATCCCGGGCGGCGGCTACCTCGCGGACTTCCTCAACCCGACCCCGGCCGGCCCCTTCCCGGAACTCGCCGCCGAGCTGGCGGCCATCCGCGCCGGCAGCCCGGAGAACGTACGCGCCGACCTGGCCACCCTCACGTCGAAGGGCCGCCCGTCCGCCCGCCTGAGGCTGCTCCACGAGGACCCCGAAGCCGTACTGGAGAAGGTCACCGACGAGATCCAGACCTACTGGGAACTCGCCCTCGCCCCCTACTGGCCCCGGATCCGCCAGCTCCTCGAGGCCGACGTGTTCCACCGGGCCCGGCAGGTCGCCGAACACGGCTCCGCGCACGTCCTCAACGAGCTCCACTCCACCGTGACCTGGGACTCGGGCACCCTGCGCATGGTCCGCCGGGCCTGCGCGCTGACCCGCGCCCAGACCGGCCCCGGCCTCCTGCTGGTGCCCTCCGCCTTCGCCTGGCCCCGGGTCCTGACCCGCTCGGTGGCCCCCGACCCGCTCCAACTGGCCTACCCGGCACGGGGGATCGGCACCCTCTGGGAGCCCCGCGCCACCAAGGCCACCGACGCCGTGGCCGCCGTACTGGGCCGCTCCCGCACGCTGCTCCTGGCCGAACTCGACACCCCGGCCTCCACCACCCAACTGGCCCGCCACAGCGGCCTGTCCACCGCCGCGGTCTCCCAGCACCTCACGGCCCTGCGCGACGCGGGCCTGGTCACCGGCCACCGTGCCGGCCGCTCGGTCCTCTACGCCCGCACGGCCATCGCGGACGCGCTGCTCACGCCGGTGGGCTGACGGTCACCCCCCTGGAGGCGTGGCCGGTACGTGACGGTGATCGTTCAATGCCGATGCGGGGCGGTGGCCCCTGTGGAAGATTACGGCCGTCCGACACCGAGTTTCCGTATTCCCTGGGGGGAACCACCACGTGAAACGAGCACGCGCACTCTCGACAGCGGCCCTGGCCCTGCTGGCCGCCGCGGCGCCGGCCGCCGCTGCCGGGGACCCGGCGGCGCCCAAGGTCAGCGGACCTCCTCACCTCGGGCCGGGCACAGGGCACGGACTTCCCGACCCTGTGGGCCCGTTCGCAGAAGGACGGCACGGTCCGGGCCTTCACCATCAAGGGCACCCCGGACGCACCGGACTTCACGGCCTTCGCCAATCCGGCCGCCGGGCCGGTCCTGACCACCCTGGCCCCGGCCGGCCACCCGCGCGTCGGCTCCGACGGCGACCTCACGGGTGACGGCATCCCGGACCTCTGGTCCGCCAACGCCTCCGGCAAGGTCAAGATCTTCCCGGGCAAGGGCACGGCGAAGCCCCACCCGACGGTGACGGGCTTCGGACCGGCGGTCTGAGCCTCAGTCGAACCAGCGGTCCCGGGCCAGTTCCGCCGTGCGAGTCGGGTCCTCCAGGAGGGCCGCCACCTCGAAGCGGCGGGGCCACTGGCCCGCCGCCCAGGCCAGGGCCGCCGCGACGCCCTCCAGGGTGGAGGCGTGCAGGGTGCCGTCCGGGGTGCGGCGCCAGTCGAGTTCGATGCCGCCCGCCAGGAGTTCCTCGTGCTCCACGTAGCTCTTCGGGGTGGCCGGGCCCAGGAGTTGGTGCACCGACTCGGGGACCTCGTGCTCCTCGCCCTCGGTGGTGACCTCCGCCGGGACCGTCTCCGACAGGCGCCGGACCTGGAACAGCTCCGCCAGATCGGCGGCCCGGGACGGGGTGACCGGGAGGAGCGGGAGGCCGGCCGTCAGGGGGAGCAGGTCCGGGGCGTCCGCGATCAGCGCCTCGGCCGCGTCGACCACGACCACCTCGCCGTCCACGACCGCGCGCAGCTCGTCGGGCAGGGTGACCTGCTCGGGGTCCAGGTCCGCCAGCGCCCCGTACAGGCCGTGCAGTTGGCGTCCGCCGACCTCCCGGTCCGGGTCGGCGAGGCGGCCGAGCAGCTCGGCGGCGCCGCCCGGCTCCTCCAGCAGGGCGGGCACGGTGGTGCGTACGCCCAGCGCGCGCAGGACCTGCTCGTCCTCGAAGCCGGTGGCGTCCGCCGGGGTGTAGAGGCCTGACAGGAGGGGGTCGCCGCCCGCCGAGCGCAGGCCGGCCGGGCGGCGGCCGTCCAGGACCGGGTGGTCGCGCAGCCACCAGGCGGTGTACGAGCGCACGGAGCGGGTGGTGCCGTCCGGGAGCAGGACCCGCACGGGCTGGGTCAGGGCGTCCCGGAAGGGGGGCTGTGCCAGCATGGCCAGGGCTTGGGGCCAGCAGTCGTCGTCGACCAGGTCCAGGTCCCGTACGGCGACCAGCTCGGTGGCCACCGGCGGCACGGGCGTCTCGGGGAGCTGGTCGAGGAGGTCCTCGCACCACACGTCGACGGCGTCGAGCAGGCCGGCGTCGTCGGGCTCGGCGAAGTCCCCGTCGCGGGGCTCCAGTTCGTCCGGGTCCAGGACCACGTCGGTGGCGCGGACCAGCTGGAAGGCGGCGAGGACGCCCACGGCGGTGAGGGTCCGCTCGTCCCAGCGCTCCACCAACTCGGCGTCCACGTAGGGGATCTCGTCCTCGCGGACCACGGAGGCCAGCGGGGACCCGGGCAGCAGCAGTTCGCCGGCCGGGGTCGGTTCGCCGTCCTCGTCGGGCAGGGCGAGCGCGCCCAGCCAGGGCTCGTCGCCGGGGGAGAGCTCGGCGTCCCGGACCAGGCCCAGGACGATGTCGGCGAGTTCCTCGGGGTCGAGGGCGTCCTCGTCCCAGATCTCCCCGGAGTCCAGGGAGGCCGCGACGGCCGCCCGCACCTGCGGGGTGGTCAGGACGGCGCGCGGGCTCGCCGGGAGCGCGCCGAGCTTCTCCAGCAGCGGGTGCACCGCGTCGGGGTGGGCCACCTTCAGGCCGAGCCGGGCCAGTTGCTCGGGCCCGCCCGCCGAGGGGGCGTCCGCGCCGGGCAGCAGCAGGTGCCGGGGCCCGATCGCGGTGCGGCCGTCGGCCAGCGGCACGGGGAGGCCGGAGAGCCGGTCGGGGTCGACCCCGGCGAGGCTGTCGTAGAGCCGGTACCACCACGCGGGGGTCCGCTCGATGCCCGCGATCCGCTCGATGGCCTCGCCCAGCGGCAGCCGGCCCACGCCCAGGGTGCGCAGTTCGGGGCGGCGCTCCAGCCCGGCCGGGAGCAGGGTCGGCAGCACTTCCGCGAGGACCCGTACGGTGTCGGCGCCCGCGCCCTCCACCACCTCGGCCTCGAAGGGGCGCAGGGCGGCCCGCTCCAGCGGCTCCCCCTCCGCCGGCTCCTCGGGCGGGGCGGCGGGCGCGAGGAAGGCGGTACGGGGCAGGCGCGCGATGACGGCCGCGCGCAGGGCCCCGTCGAGCTCGCCCTTGCCGAGCGGACCGGGTACGAGGTCCACGAGCGCGGTGCTCACCGGATCCCAGGAGCCCAGCAGTTCGGCGTACGCGTCGGCCGCGCGCTCCACGAGGAAGTCCGTCAGCGGCCCCGGCGCGGGGTGCCGGCGGGTGGTGTCCAGCGGCAGGGTCGCGATGAGCAGCGCGGGGATGCCGAGCGGTTCGTCGGTCGGGGTCGGCGCGTGCACCACGGCGGCGGTCGCGGGGCGGACCGGGGCGCCTTCGGAGTCGACGGGCACGGACCAGGACACGGCCCAGACGGGCCGCAGCCGTTCCTCGACGGGCCGGTCGGCGAGCAGGGCCTTCTCGATGGGGCCGGAGTGGCGCACGGTGCGCCAGCGCTTGATGTCCGAGGCGGAGTCGGCGATGACGGTGTACGGGCCTTCGGTGCGGCGGGTCAGCGTCCGCACGCCCCCGGCCGGTGTGTCGACGACGACCTCGGCGAGCCCCGGCAGGGTCAGCAGCAGGGCGTCGTCGACGGCGGCGAGCAGCCGTCGGGCCAGCTCCTCGGCGGCGGCGTCGCGCAGCGGGAGCACCACGACGGTGTCGTAGCCCTCGGGCGCGGTGCCCTCGGCGGGCAGCGGGAGGCGCAGCAGCGGGACGTGGCCGTCGCGGCGGCGCAGCTCCTCGCCGAGTCCGGAGCTGCCGACGGCGGCGCCCCGGGCCAGTTCGCGGGCCTCGGCCAGGGACCAGCGCACGCCGCCGTGCCGGCCGAGGACGGCGGGCTCGTCGGAGACGGCCAGGACGGCGGCGAAGCCGACGCCGAAGCGGCCGACGCTCCCCGAGGAGTCGTCGCGCTTGGCGGAGGCGCGCAGGGTGGACAGCGACTCCACGCCGGTGGCGTCCAGCGGGGAGCCGGTGTTGGAGACGGCGAGCAGCGCGTGCCCGTCGGGCTGGTCGGTGCCCGCGTGCAGGGTGAGCCGCAGCCGGCCGGGGACCCCGGCGCGGGCGGCCGCGTCGGCGGCGTTCTGCGCGAGCTCGACGACGAGCCGGTCGCGGTAGCCGCCGAGCGCCAGGTCCTCCTCGGCGTTGGCGTCCTCGCGGAACCGGGCCGGGCCCGCGCCCCAGGCGTCGAGCACCCCGCGTCGCAGCCGGGCCGTGCCGAAGGGGTCCACGCCGTCCTGGGCCGCCGTCACTCGCACGCTCACGCTGCTGCCTCCAAGCTGCACTGCGGTGTACCGCGCTGTACCGCGCCGTACGGCATCCGCGGAACACCGGATGCCGAGGCCCTGAAGGTATCGCGTGCGCCGAGCGGCTCCGCAAACGAACCGGCGTCAGGCAGACTGCAGGAGTCGGTATCGCACTGCTATTTGTGAGGATTGCGCATGATCACGCTCACCAAGGAAGACGGCCCCGCGGACCTGGGCGGCGTAACCCACCTGTCCATCGGTGTCTCGTGGGACCCCACCGTGGGCAGCAGCGGCGGCCTGTTGGGCAAGCTCAAGCGGAAGGTCGGGACGGACCTGGACCTCATCGCGATCGCGATGCAGGGTTCGGACCCGGTCCGCCTCGCGGGCCTCGACTCGCTGGATCCCATGGGCAACGGCTCGCTGCGGCACAGCGGGGACAACCAGACGGGCCACGGCGAGGGCGACGACGAGACGGTGACCGTCGAGTTCGCCCGGATACCGGGCAACGTCACGTCCATCGTCTTCGTCGCCGCCGCGTACAAGAAGGGCAGTTCCTTCCAGAGCGCCCGCAACATCAGCTTCAAGGTGTACGACGGCACGGGCGGCAGCACCCAGCAGGTCGCCGACATCTGGCCGAGCCTGCTCGGCAGCGACAACGGCTGCGCCGTGGCCAAGGCGGTCCGCGACGGGGCCGGCTGGAAGCTCCATGTCATCAACGAGACCGGAAAGATCAAGCCGGGTGACGAGCAGGCCCTGATGCGCTTCGCGGTGGCCAAGTAGCCCGACCGGAACCAGCCCGAACCAGAACCAGCCCGACCGGAACCAGCCCGGGCAGAGGGGTCATTCCTTACCGACGAGGTGCGCGAACACCACGACGTTGGCGTCCCAGTGGCGGTCCTTGGTGAGCTCGCCGCCGCAGGTGATGACGCGGAGCTCGGCCTTGCCGTGGGTGTCGCCGTAGACCTTGTCGGTGGGGAACTGGTCCTTCTTGAAGGTGTCGACCTCGTCCACGGCGAAGACGGCGGTGGAGCCGTCGTCGCGGTGGACCTCGATCTTCTCGTCCTTCTTCAGCTTCTTGAGGTTGTAGAAGACGGCCTCGGGCGCCTGGGGGGTGTCCATGTGCCCGACGATGGCGGCCGCGCCCTTCTCCCCGGGGGTCGGGCCCTCCTTGTACCAGGCCGCGTCCTTGGGCTTGGCGAAATCGGGCTCCTGCATGACGCCCTTGGCGTCGAGCCCGACGGTGTCGAGCGGGGCGTCGACCTTGATGTCCGGGATCACGATGCGGTCCGGGACGGAGGCGCTCAGTACCGAGGCGTTCTTGGCGTCGGCCGGGTTGTTCTTGGCCGCGTCGTCACCGCCGGAGGCGCAGGAAGTGATCAGGAAGGCCGTGAGGCCGGCGGCGCCCGCCAAGGCGGCCACGCGCAGGGCGCGGCCGCTCCGGCGGGGGGCGTGTTCAGGGGTGGACTGCTCAGCCATTGTCTGCCGCGTCCGAGGGGACCCATCCGAGCGGGGCCTGGCCGGTGTTCACGGAACCCTTGGGGGTCTTGTGCTGGCTCGGGTCGAGCGGGGCCGGCTTCGGGTTGACCGGGCCGGTGGCGTCGGTGGAGAACTTGACGGTGTCGAACTTCTTGCCGCCCGCGAAGGCGTCGACGCCGTAGTAGCCGGACTTGACGTCCTTGGCGACGACCGCGGTGCCGGTCCAGACGCCTTTGCCGTCGTTCTTCAGGTTTACCTGGCCGCCGAAGGCGTCGGACTTGATGAAGGCGCTCTTCTCGTTCGGCGCCGTCTTGATGGTGACCTGGATCTTCTCGCCCGGCTTGCCGTGGTCCTGGGACAGGCTCAGCGTCGAAGTGCCCGGCGTCGGGGCGGTCTTGCCGTCCTTGACCGTGATCTGGGCGGTGGCCTGGAGCTTCTCGCCCTTGGGGCCGGTGCCGGTGAGGGAGATGCCGTAGTTGCCGTCGGCGACCTTGGCGATGGTGGCGGTGGCGCCGCGCCCGTCGGTCATCTTGACGTTGTTCAGGGCCTTGGAGGAGATCGACAGGTTCGTCGAGCCGTCGGGAACCTCCATCGACATCTGGATGGAGTCGCCCGTCTTGCCGGAGGAGGGCGAGACCTTCAGGGCCACCGGGGCGGTCTTGCCGTCCTTGACCGCGATCTGGGCGGTGGCCTGGAGCTTCTCGCCCTTGGGGCCGGTGCCGGTGAGGGAGATGCCGTAGTTGCCGTCGGCGACCTTGGCGATGGTGGCGGTGGCGCCGCGCCCGTCGGTCATCTTGACGTTGTTCAGGGCCTCGGAGGAGATCGACAGGTTCGTCGAGCCGTCGGGAACCTCCATCGACATCTGGACGGAGTCGCCCGGCTTGCCGGAGGAGGGCGAGACCTTCAGGGCCACCGGGGCGGTCTTGGCGTCGGCGCTCGCGCTGCTGTGCGCGGCGGGGGTGGCGTCGGCTGCGAACGCGGCGGTGGGGACTGCCAGGGCCATAGACGAGGCGAGGGCGATCGCCGAGAGGGTGAGTGCCTTGCGCATGGGGTTCCTCCTGAACGGGCCGGGGTTCGTTCCCGGCACACCAGACATGAGGGACATCCTGGGGTGGTTGGTTGCGCCCCTCCGAGGGGCCGCCGGGGCCCCCTGTCGAAGGTCCCGCGCCATAAAACCGCAGGCCGTGGAGGCGGTGAGGATCCTCCGTTTGCGGGCTCTTTGCCCCGATTTTTGGGACCAAGGTCCCGGGGTTCCGGGCCGCGCGCGGGACTTCGTTCTTCAGGGCTCGTTCAGGACTGCCTCAGGACCGGCTCAGAACCGGATCGGGGCCTCTTCGGCGAGGAACCGGACAACGCGAAGCCCCCGGTGACGAGATGTCACCGGGGGCTTCGGAGCGTATCCGTCAGAGGGCTTCGATCACGTAGTCCACGCACGCGGTCAGCGCCTGCACGTCCGCCGGGTCGATCGCCGGGAACATCGCGATACGGAGCTGGTTGCGGCCGAGCTTGCGGTAGGGCTCGGTGTCCACGATGCCGTTGGCGCGCAGCACCTTGGCGACTGCCGCCGCGTCGATGTCGTCCGAGAAGTCGATCGTGCCGATGACGGCCGAGCGCTTGGCGGAGTCCGCGACGAACGGGCTGGCGTACTTCGACGCCTCGGCCCAGCCGTACAGGTGGGCCGCGCTGGCCGACGTACGGCCGGTCGTGAACTCCAGACCGCCCTGGCTGTTCATCCACTCCAGCTGCTGGTCCAGCAGGAAGAGGGTGGAGAGCGCCGGGGTGTTGTACGTCTGGTTCTTCAGCGAGTTGTCGATCGCCGTCGGCAGCGAGAAGAACTCCGGGATGTGCCGGCCGGAGGCGTGCACGCGGGCCGCGCGCTCCAGGGCCGCCGGCGAGAACGCCGCCAGCCACAGGCCGCCGTCGGAGGCGAAGGACTTCTGCGGGGCGAAGTAGTAGACGTCGGTCTCGGTGATGTCCACCGGCAGACCGCCGGCGCCCGAGGTGGCGTCCACCAGGACGAGCGAACCCGCGTCGGCGCCCGCGACGCGCTTGATCGGCGCCGCGACACCCGTCGAGGTCTCGTTGTGGGTGTACGCGTACACGTCCACGCCCGCCTCGGCGACCGGATCCGGGTGGGTGCCCGGGTCGGAGGAGATCACCGACGGGGCGTCCAGCCACGGCGCGGACTTCGCGGCGCTGGCGAACTTGGAGGAGAACTCACCGAAGGTGAGGTGCTGCGACTTCCGCTCGATGAGACCGGCGGTCGCGATGTCCCAGAAGGCGGTGGAGCCGCCGTTGCCCAGGATCACCTCGTAGCCCTCGGGGAGGGAGAAGAGGTCCCGGAGGCCCTGGCGCACCGATCCGACCAGGTTCTTGACCGGGGCCTGACGGTGGGAGGTTCCGAGCAGGGAGGTACCGGTGGCGGCGAGGGCGTCCAGCGCCTCGGTCCGCACCTTGGAGGGGCCCGCGCCGAAGCGTCCGTCGGCGGGCTTGATGTCAGCGGGAATCTGGATCTCGGCCACGAGCCGAGCGTATCGGGTCCGGGTCCGCGTCCTGGAGCCGCGTCCACCCGATGAGACGACACGGACGGGCCGGAGGCGGTGGGAGGCTGTCCGGCGTGACGTCACCCGGTGAACTCGAACGGACATTGCGGAAGAACCTGCGCGGAGAGGTCGACTTCGGGGCCGCCGCCCGGGCCCTGACGACGATGGACGCCTCGAACTACCGCCGCGTCCCGGTCGGCGTGGTCGCCCCGTACGACGCCGACGACGTGGCCGCCGCGCTCGCGGTGTGCGCCGCGGCCGGGGTCCCGGTCGTGCCGCGCGGCGGCGGCACCTCCATCGCGGGCCAGGCGACGGGCGTCGGCGTCGTCCTGGACCTCACCCGCCACCTGGACGCCCTCGTCTCCCTGGACCCGGCCGCCCGCACCGCCGTCGTCCAGCCCGGCCTGGTCCTCGACCGGCTGCGGGACGCGGCCCGCCCGCACGGGCTGACCTTCGGACCGGACCCCTCCACGCACTCCCGCTGCACGCTCGGCGGGATGATCGGCAACAACGCCTGCGGGGCCCACTCCGTGGCCTGGGGGACCACCGCCGACAACGTCGCCGAGCTGGCGGTGACGGCGTACGACGGCGCCTCGTACCGGCTCGGCACCGGCTGGCAGGGCGCGCCCGACGGGCTGCGGGAGCTGGTGTCGGGGAACCTGGCCGTCCTGCGCACCGGCATGGCCGGCGGCCCGGCCGACGGCTTCGCGCGGCGGATCTCCGGCTACGGCGGCCTGGACGCGCTGCTCCCCGAGCGGGGCACCGGGGTGGCCCGGGCGTTCTGCGGCAGCGAGGGCACGCTCGGCGTGGTCACCGAGGCGCTCGTACGGCTCGTGGAGCTGCCGCCCGCACCGGCGCTGGCCGTCCTCGGGTACGCCGACGAGAGCGCGGCCGCGGCCGCCGCGGTGGGGCTGCTGGAGTACGGACCGCTGACCGTGGAGGGGATGGCCGCCGACCTGGTGGGCGGGGCCGCCGCCGGGCTTCCGCGGGGCGGGGCCTGGCTGTTCGTGGAGATGCGCGACGAGGGCGCCGCCCGGGCCGTGCTGCGGGCCTCCGACGCCGTGGACGGCCTGCTGCTCACCGCCCCGGCGGCGCAGCGGGCCCTGTGGCGGATCCGCGAGGACGCGGCGGGCACCGCCACCCGGATGCCCGACGGGACCATGGCCTGGCCCGGGTGGGAGGACTGCGCGGTACCGCCCGCCCGGCTCGGCGCCTACCTGCGGGAATTCCGGGCCCTGCTGGCGGAGCACGGGCTGCGCGGATCCCCGTACGGCCACTTCGGCGAGGGCTGCGTGCACGTACGGATCGACTTCGACCTGGTGACGCCGCCCGGCGTGGCCCGCTTCCGCGCCTTCTCCTCGGACCTCGCCGACCTGGTGGTCGCGCACGGCGGCTCCCTGTCCGGGGAGCACGGGGACGGGCAGGCGCGGGCGGAACTGCTGCCGCGGATGTACGGGCCCGCGGCGATCGGGCTCTTCGAGTCCTACAAGCGGGTCTGGGACCCGGCGGGCGGCATGAACCCCGGGATCCTGGTCCGCCCGGCCCGCCTCGACGAGAACCTCCGCTTCGCGGTGTTGCCCAGCTTGCCCTTCGCGGGGGAGGTGGCGCGGTGCGTCGGCGTCGCCAAGTGCCGGTCGACCGAGGTCGGGGGGCCGGGGGTGATGTGCCCGTCGTACCGGGCCACGGGCGAGGAACGCCACTCCACGCGGGGGCGGGCGCGGCTGCTGCACGAGATGCTGGCCGGGGAGATCGTGACCGACGGCTGGCGGTCGGCGGAGGTCGCCGAGGCGCTGGATCTGTGCCTCGGCTGCAAGGGCTGCCGCAGCGACTGCCCCGTCGGCGTCGACATGGCCTCCTACAAGGCGGAGTTCCTCCACCGCCACTGGGCGGGCCGGCTGCGCCCGCTCTCCCACTACGCCCTGGGCGGCCTCCCGGGCTGGCTCCACCTGATCGCCACCCTCCGGGCGGCGGGCCCGGTGAACCTGGTGTCCCGCTTCCTCCGCGTCCCGGGCCTGGAGCGGTCCCGGCCCCTGCCCCGGCTGGCCCGGACCCCGTTCACCCGCGGGTTGGCCGGCTCTGCGGGGCGAGGTCCCCTACCCGCCCTTCCACGGTTCCCCGGGCTCCGCCCGGACCCTTTGCCGGATGCGGCGCCGTTGCAGGGGACCAGTCCCCGGACCCCTGCTCCTCAAACGCCGGAGGGGCTGGATGGCGCGGAGCGCCATTTCAGCCGTCCGGCGTTTGAGGACCGGGGTCTGGGGCGGAGCCCCAGGGGGTCCGGGGCGCAGCCCCGGGGAACGGTGGAAGGGCGGGTAGGGGACCTCGCCCCGCAGGGCCCGTCCGGGTCCGGGGCGGAGCCCGGGGCGACCGGTGCCGCGACCGTCGTGACGGTGTGGCCGGACACGTTCACGGAGTACCTCGCGCCGGAGGCCGGCCACGCCGCCGTAAGGGTCCTGCGGGCCGCCGGCCTGGAGCCCGTGGTCCCGGCGGGGCGGGTCTGCTGCGGGCTGACCTACATCTCCACGGGCCGCCTGGACACCGCCCGCAGGGTCCTCCGCCGCACCCTGGACGCCGTAGGCGACCCGCAGGGCCCCGTCACCGTCCTCGAACCGAGCTGCGCGGCAGCGCTCCGCACCGATCTGCCCGCCCTGCTCCCGCAGGACCCCCGCGCATCCCGTCTCGCAGCGGCCGTCCGAACCTTCGCCGAGACCCTGGAGGAGCACGCCCCCCACTGGCAGCCGCCCCGCCTCGACCGGCCGGTCGCCGGCCAGACCCACTGCCACCAGCACGCCGTCCTCGGCGACGGCCCCGACCGCCGGCTGCGCGAGCGCGCCGGGCTGACGGGCGGGCTCAGCGGAGGCTGCTGCGGCCTCGCGGGCAACTTCGGCTTCGAGCCCGGGCACCACGAGGTCTCCGTGGCCTGCGCCGAGGAGCAGCTCCTGCCGTCCCTGCGGGCGGCGGCCCCGGGTACGGAGGTGCTGGCGGACGGGTTCTCCTGCCGGACCCAGATCGCGCAGCTGGCCGGCGGCCGGGCCCGCCACCTGGCGGAGGTCCTGGCGGAGGGGCTGCACGAGGGCCCGCCGGAACCGGACGCACACGGGATGTAAGGCAAAACACGGAAGCACGGTCCTTACGCACCCCCTAATCTGGATAAATGCCCGCACCCTCCTGCCCCCCGAGCACCGCCAAGACCACCGTGTCCGCGCAAGCGACGGAAGCCGCCCCGGTCCCCGCCCCCGCGGACGGCTCCTTCCGGGACCGCTTCGGCCCGGTCGCGCTGGTCATCACGGCCGGCGTCTCGGTGCAGTTCGGTGCCGCCCTCGCGGTGATGCTCATGCCGCGGGCGGGCGCGGCCGGCGTGGTCACGCTGCGCCTCGCCGCGGCCGCGCTGGTGCTGCTGCTCGTCTGCCGGCCCAAGGTGCGCGGGTACTCCCGGTCCGACTGGTCGACCGTGGTCTGGTTCGGCGTGACCATGGCCGGCATGAACGGGTTCATCTACCAGGCCATCGACCGGATCCCCCTCGGCCCGGCCGTCACCCTGGAGGTGCTGGGCCCGCTGGTGCTCTCCGTCGTGGTCTCGCGCCGGCTGCTGAACCTGCTGTGGGCCGGGCTGGCGCTGGCCGGAGTCGTCCTGCTGTCCACCCACGGCGGAGGGGGCCTCGGCGGCCTCGATCCGCTGGGCGCGGCCTTCGCCCTCGCGGCGGGCGGCATGTGGGCGGCGTACATCGTGTTCAGCGCGCGGACCGGCCGCCGGTTCCCCCAGGCGGACGGGCTGGCGCTGGCGATGGCCGTGGCGGCCGTACTGTCCCTGCCGCTCGGCGTGATCGAGGCCGGCTCGGCCCTGCTGCGCCCCGAGACCCTGGGCCTGGGCCTGGGCGTGGCGCTGCTGTCCTCGGTACTGCCCTACACGCTGGAGCTGCTCGCCCTGCGCAGGCTCCCGGCGCCGACCTTCGCGATCCTGATGAGCCTGGAGCCCGCGATCGCCGCGACGGCCGGCTTCCTGATCCTGAACCAGGCGCTGTCGGCGCTCGACGCGGCGGCGATCGCGCTGGTCATCGTGGCGAGCATGGGCGCGGTCCGCTCGCAGACCGACCCGCAGGCCGGGCAGCAGGACGCGCAGCCGGACAGCCGGCGGACCCGCCCACGGAGCTCTCAGCCGAACTGATCTTGAAGTGCTCTCCCGGCTGGAGCTGGGAGATTCCTGCTTACCTTGCGGCAGCGGGCTCGACGCGCTTGGCACGCCTGGAGACTGCCCTCCCGGCAGCCGGGACGAGCGCGAGGCCCATCCGGTACAGATGCAAGACGTTCCGGGCCGCATTCCAGTCGGCGTTGCCCGACCACCCGCAGTCCGGGTTCTTGCATACGAACACGGCCTGGGACTCCCGACTGCCGGGCGTGGTCAAGCCGCACCCTGAGCAGCGTTGGGAGGTGTTGGGTGCGGGGACCTTGTGCAGGGTGCCGCCGAGCCGGGCGGTTTTGTACGTCAGCATGGTGACCGTCCGGCCCCACGCCTCCCCGCTGATCGAACGGTTCAGCCCAGACTTCTGGGCGACGTTCTTCCCCGGCTCTTCGATGGTTCCCCTGGCGGACTTGACCATGTTCGTGATGGTGAGTGCTTCGACCACGACCGTGCCGTAGGTGCGGGCGATGGTGGTGGTCGTCTTGTGCTGCCAGTCCAGTGCCCTGCGCTTGGCTTTCGCGCGGAGTCCTGCGATCTGGTCGTAGGTGTGGTGCAGTCGGCGGCTGGTCCGTTCGCCGGGAGTGCGGTGCCGTTTACGCCGTGCGGCGCGCTGCTCCAGGTGCAGGAGCTTCGCCTGCTCCCTCTCCGTCAGCCACTCGTCGTGTTCGTACGTCTCACCGTCTGAGAGGGCGATGGGGACAGTGACGCCCACGTCGATGCCGATCTCTGGCCCTTGGTGGGGCTCGGGCTTGACCTGAAGGGCCTGGACGCGGAAGGCGATATGCCAGCCGAGAGCGTCCTTGACCAGCCGCGCCCCGGTGACTCGGTTCTCCAGGCCTGCACGCTTGCCCACGGGCAGGTCCTTGGTCCACCGGAAGCGGACCCGGCCGACCTTAGACAGGTTGGCCATGCCCCACCTGCGATGCACGCGGATAATGTTCAGGTCCCGGCCCTGCGGGACGTCCACGGACATCACCGTGCGCAGCCGGCCCTTGAAGTTCGGGGCGTCGGCCCGGCCGTCCCAGCAGTTCTTCCATGCCTGGAAGTACGTTTTCAGCACCGCTCGCGCGGCCTGCGCGGGAAGAACAGCAAGAAAGTCGATGTCGCCCCGGGCCTGGCGGATCGCTGCATCCGCGTTCGTCAGGGTCCGCTTCTCCTTCGGCATCATCCGCCACCACGCATGTAGCAGATTCCACATGGTGCGGGCCGCGTGTGCCTGATCATCTGCCTTGCGAACCCCGGCAGGCGACAGCGCGAGCCGGGCACGGTGCCCGAACTGTCGCTTGACCAGGGTGTCTTGGCTCACGATCGGGAACCTAGCAGTGGTTAATGTCGCCGAGCTGGAATCCTCATCCCGATGTCAGAACCGTGCGTCATGTTGTCTGCCACCTGCACGTTCACTTGGTTTTCGTCGCCAAGTACCGGCGGAAAGGGTTCACTGACGCCATATCGGATGTCCAGCTTGGCGAGCTGCGCCTGGAAGCTGGTGTCGAGCCGGGCGACCTGCGTGCGGAGGGTCTCGTCGAGCCGCCCGAAGAGGTCCGCGATCAGGACCACGACGCCCGATACGGCCATCAGGGTCAGCGCGATCCGTTCCACCAGATAGCGAACGTCGACACTCATATCGCTCCAGCCCCCGTGCCCCGTACCTCGTGCCCGTCCTGGTCGGCGACGACCGTATACCGACTCCCTTTGTTCCAGGGAGGTTTGAGGGTCGGATGGGGGAGGGGTGGGGCGAGTTCAGGCCACGCCGGTCCGGTCAGCTCGGTCGCTCGGTCCGCTCCGGTCGGTCCCGGTCAGTTCCAGATGATGTCGCCCGCCGGCGGGGCGGGCAGGGGCTTCACGTCCGCGTGCTGGACGTTCGCCTCGACGTGCGCCGTCCCGGTCGTCCCGGTCGGCCGTTCCCCGTCCGGGAAGTCCTGGCCCCAGCCGCTGGCCATGGCCACGCCCAGCGCGAGGGCGCTCAGGGCGGCGGTCGCGAAATACATTCCACGAGTCGTCATGCGCGGAGCATCCCAGCCGCCCGCGCCGGAGGGAAGGCCTCACCCGTTCCTGTGCGAACCGTCACCCGGGCTCGCCCCCGCCCTCGGCTCCGCCCGCCCCCGCAGTCCCGTAGCGGGCCGCCGTCGCGGCCGCGGCCGCTCCGATGCGGCGGCGCAGGGAGGGTGGGGCGAGCACCTCCGCCTCCGCGCCGAGCTCCAGGAACCGCGCCTGCGCGTGGTCCTGCGACTCGATCGGCAGGACCGCCCGTGTCCACCCGGGCAGCTCCGGGTCCGGGGTCCCGGTGGCGGCCAGGGCCCTGGCCTGGGCGCCGGTCAGCCGGGCGGCCGCGCGCGCGGAGACCCGTACCTCCGCCTCCTCCGGGTACAGCCGCTCGTGGAACTCGGCCTGCGTGCGCCGCCAGTGGGCGGCCAGCTCGAAGCCGTCCGGGAGCGCGCACTCCTCGTCGGTCTCGCGGACGGCCAGGATCTGGTCCACGCGGTAGGTGAACGGGGGGCCGGCGGGGGCCGGCGCACCTGGCGCGGCCGGCGTACCCGGCGCGGCCGACGTACCCGACGTACCCGGCGCGCCCTGCTCGGCCGCCGAGCCCGCGACCAGGTACCAGCGCCCCGCCTTCAGGACCAGCCCGTACGGGGCCAGTCGCCGGTCCACCTCGTGGGGCGCCTTCCAGCGCCGGTACCGGACCCCGACGACCCGCCCCCGCCACACCGCGTCGGCGATCCGCGCCAGGTGCGGGGTCTCCTCGTGCTCCGCGTACCAGCCGGGCGCGTCCAGGTGGAAGCGCAGCCGCATCCGGTCGGCCTGCGCGCGCAGCTCGGCGGGCAGCGCGGCACGCAGCTTCAGCTGGGCGGTGGACAGGGCCTGTCCGAGGCCGAGTTCGGCGGCGGGGCCGGGCATGGAGGTGAGGAAGAGCGCCTCCGCCTCGCCCGCGGCCAGCCCGGTGAGGCGGGTGCGGTAGCCGTCGAGGAGCTGGTAGCCGCCGCTGTGTCCGGCGTCGCCGTACAGCGGGACGCCGGCGGCGGCCAGTGCCTCCGCGTCGCGGTAGACCGTACGGACCGACACCTCCAGCTCCCCGGCGAGCTCGGCGGCGGTCATCCGGCCCCGCGTCTGGAGCAGGAGCAGGATCGAGAGCAGTCGGCTGGACTTCATGTGGACTTCACTGACACAGGATGTCAGTGGAGTCCTCCTACGGTTCCCCCATCAGCACGGAGAACAGCCTTCTGGGGAGACCGCACATGAACGACTTCGACTTCTTCGCCGGCAACTGGGACGTCGCCAACCGCTGGCTCGTCGACTTCCTGGACGCGGACAGCGGCTGGGAGGAGTTCCCGGCGGTGTCCCGGGCCACCCGCCACTTCGACGGCGCCGCGAGCTTCGACGAGATCGAGTTCCCGACGAAGGGATTCGCGGGACTGACCCTGCGCCTCTACGACCACGAGCGCGAGCAGTGGGCCCTCAACTGGGGCAGCCGCCGCACCGGGACCCTCTTCCCGCCCGTCATGGGACGGTTCGACGCGACGACGGGGACGGGAGTCTTCGAGGGCGAGGACACCTACGAGGGCAAGGCGGTCCGGGTGCGGTTCGTGTGGTCGCGCACGGACACGGACTCCCCGCGGTGGGAGCAGTTCTTCTCGGCCGACGGGGGCGAGGTCTGGGTCCACAACTGGACGATGGACTTCACCCGCCGGGCGGCCGACGGCGCGTCCTGACGGTGGCAGCCGTCAGAGCAGCCCGAGCGGACCGAGCAGCCCGAGCGCCGCGCCCAGCCCACTGGGCCGCTGCTCGACCGGCAGGTGTTCGACCAGCCGGACCGGGCACCCCAGCGCCGCGGCCCCGGCGTCCGCGACGGCGTCGTCGCCGACCATGAGCACATCCGCGGGCGCCGCCCCGAGCGCCTCGCAGGCGACCCGGAACAGGCGGGGATCGGGCTTCTGGACTCCGTGCTCGAAGGAGAGCACGTACGCGTCGACGTACCGGTCGACCCCGTGGGCGCGGAAGACGGGGCGCAGGTCCCAGCCGATGTTGCTGACGACGGCGACGGGGACGCCCCGATCGTGCAGGGCGGCGAGGGTGGCGGCGGTATCGGGGTAGGGCCGCCAGGCCGCGGGGGTCCAGTGCCGCTCGTAGAGGGCGTCGGCCAGCTCCGGGGAGGGCAGCGGCACCTCGAGGGTGAGGGCGGTGTACGCGGCCCGGTGCTGCTCGGGGCTCAGGTCCCGCTCCCGCCACAGCGGCTCCAGCCGGCCCGGCAACCGCCGCGGCGAGGCCCCGCCGGGCAGGGCGCCCGCCTCCTCGAGCAGGACGGCCAACCCGGTGAGTTCGGCCTCGGGCAGCTCGATCCCGCTGTCCGCCACGACCGCGCGCAGCCAGTCCTCGGTGGGCTGGACGCGGAAGAGGGTGCCGGAGAAGTCGAACATCACGCCTTTGACAGCACCCGCGAGCACGCCTTCGTCCCCGTACGCGTTCACATCCATGTCCCGTCCCCGTCCCCGTCCCCGTCCCTGTCCCTGTCGCGCGCTAGGCCGTGCCGGGGATCCTCGCCGCGGAGCCGGGCGCCGCGCAAGGGGAGCCCCGCGCGGGGGCTCCCGGGGGCTGGGCCCGGGCCCCCTGGGGCTCCGCCCCAGACCCCGGTCCTCAAACGCCGGACGGCTGAAATGGCGCTCCGCGCCATCCAGCCCCGGCGCCTACCTGCGCCTGCCCGCAGGTAAATCCAGCCCCTCCGGCGTTTGAGGAGCGGGGGCCCGGGGGCTGGCCCCCGGAAACGGCGCCGCACGCGGCAACGGGTCCGGGCGGAGCCCGGCTGGGGGTCCCCCCGGACGGAGTCTGGGGGATGGTGGAAGGGCGGGTAGGGGACGGCCGCCCGCAGGGCACGCCCGGTACCGCTCCCGTCACGAAGGCATCGCCGACTGCCCAAGTCCCCTCCTACCCCCACCCGTTCGCGTCCAAGAATAAATGCAAGCACGCTTGATTGTTTTCCTGGCGACTGCCACGCTTCCCCTCACGCCGAGAAGGGGAGCGCACCCGTGCCCGATCCATCCGCTGTCGAGAACACCTCCGCCGTCGTCGCCGTCTTCGGCGATCTCCGCGAGGAGGGCCGGGAACTCGACTCCCTGGTCGGGGAGCTGCCCGCCCCCGACTGGGCGAAGCCCACACCCGCCCCCGGCTGGACCCTCGCCCACCAGATCGCCCACCTCCACTGGACCGACCGGGCCGCCCTGCTCGCGCTCACCGACGCCGCCGCCTTCGCAGGGCTGGTCGAGGAGGCCCTGAAGGCCCCCGACTCCTTCGTCGACGCGGGCGCCGAGAAAGGTGCCGCACTGGCCCCCGCCGAGCTGCTCGCCCGCTGGAGGGACGGCCGCGCCGCACTCGACGGGGCCCTCGCCGCGGCCTCGCCCGACGCCAAGTTCCCTTGGTACGGGCCGCCGATGAAGGCCGCGTCGATGGCGAGCGCCCGCCTGATGGAGACCTGGGCGCACGGCCAGGACGTGGCGGACGCGCTCGGGGTGCGCCGCGTACCCACGGCCCGGCTGCGGCACGTGGCACGGATCGGAGTGCGGGCGCGCGACTACGCGTACGCGGTACGGGGCCTGCCGGCGCCGACGGGGGAGTTCCGGGTGGAGCTGACGGCTCCGGGAGCCCCGGGAGCCCCGGGCGAGCTGTGGACGTACGGTCCCGAGGACGCACCGCAGCGGGTCACCGGCCCGGCGCTCGACTTCTGCCTGCTGGTGACCCAGCGCGCCCACCGCGCCGACCTGGCCCTGACGGCGTCCGGCCCCGACGCCGACGGCTGGCTCGACATCGCCCAGGCCTTCGCGGGCCCGGCGGGCCCCGGCCGCACGCCGGGGGCCTCCCGATGACCCGTCGCCCCCTCCTCATCGGCAACGCGTCGGGCTTCTACGGAGACCGCTTCGACGCCCTGCGCGAGATGCTGACGGACGGCCCCCTCGACGTACTGACCGGGGACTACCTGGCCGAGCTGACCATGCTGATCCTCGGCCGCGACCGCCTGAAGAACCCGGAACTCGGCTACGCCAAAACCTTCCTGCGCCAGCTGGAGGAGTGCCTCGGCCTGGCCCACGAGCGGGGCGTACGGATCGTCGTGAACGCGGGCGGCCTGAACCCGGCGGGACTCGCCGGAGCGGTACGCGCGCTGGCCGCGAAGCTGTCCGTCCCGGTCGCGGTGGCACACGTGGAGGGCGACGACCTGATGCCGTACCCGGGACCGGGCGCGGGCGCACTCACCGCGAACGCCTACCTGGGCGGCGCCGGGATCACGGCCTGCCTGCGGGCGGGCGCGGACGTGGTGGTGACCGGCCGGGTCACGGACGCGGCGCTGGTGAGCGGGCCCGCGGCCTGGTGGTTCGACTGGGCGCCGGACGACCACGACCGGCTGGCCGGGGCGGTGGTGGCGGGCCACGTACTGGAGTGCGGCACCCAGGCCACGGGCGGCAACTACTCGTTCTTCACCCGGCACGACGTCACCCGGCCCGGCTTCCCGCTGGCCGAGATCTCATCGGACGGCTCGTCGGTCATCACGAAGCACCCGGGCACGGACGGCGTCGTCTCCGTCGGTACGGTCACGGCCCAACTCCTCTACGAGACCCAGGGAGTCCGCTACCTCGGCCCCGACGTGACGGCCCGCCTGGACACGGTCCGGCTGTCGGAGGCGGGTGCGGACCGGGTCCGCATCTCCGGGGTCCTGGGGGAGGCCCCGCCCGGCACCCTGAAGGTGGGCGTGACCCGCATCGGTGGCTGGCGCAACGAGGTCGTCTTCGTCCTGACGGGCCTGGACATCGACGCGAAGGCGGCGCTGGTGCGGGAGCAGCTGGCTCCGCTCCTGACGCCGGTGGAGTCGGTCGTCTGGACCTTGTCCCGTACGGACCACGAGGACGCTCCGACCGAGGAGACCGCGAGCGCGCTGCTCCGCCTGGTCGTCCGGGACCCGTCCCCCGACCGGGTGGGCCGGGCCCTGACCTCGGCGGCCATCGAACTGGCCCTGGCCAGCTACCCCGGCTTCCACGTCACGGCCCCCCCGTCCCCGGCCCAGCCGTACGGAGTCTTCGAGTCGCTCTGCACCCCCTCCACCGAGGTCCCCCACACAGCAGTCCTCCCGGACGGCACCCGCATCCTGCTCGCCCCGAACCGCGCCCCTGAGGCGGCGGTTCCAGCCCCTCCGGCGCCACATCCAGCCCCTCCGGCGTTTGAGGAGCGGGGGTCCGGGGGCGGAGCCCCCGAAGGGCCCTGGGCGGAGCCCGGCCCGGCGGGTCCGGGGGCGCAGCCCCCGGTTTCGGGAAGGGGCGGGGTGGGGGAAAGCCCCGCAGGGCCCACCACCCCCGAGCCCACCACCCCCACCCGCAGGGTCCCGCTCGGCACCCTCGTCGGGGCCCGCAGCGGAGACAAGGGCGGGGACGCCAACGTCGGGCTGTGGGCCGAGACCGCCCCCGCCTGGGACTGGTTGCGCACCACCCTCACCGTCGAAGCCTTCAAGGCGTTGCTCCCCGAGACGGCCCCACTGGAAGTGACCCGCGCCGAGCTCCCGAACCTGCGCTCCCTCAACTTCACCGTCACCCGGATCCTCGGCGACGGCGTGGCCTCCGGCCACCGCTTCGACCCCCAGGCCAAGGCCCTGGGCGAATGGCTCCGCTCCCGCCACATGGACATCCCGGCAGCCCTGCTGCAACCCCCCACGGACCTCCCCGCAGGGCTGCCGCAGCCACCCGCGCAGGCCCCCGCGGCCCTGCCGCCACGGCCCGCGGAGTCACCCGCGGCCCCGCCGCAACCCCCCACGGAGGCCCCGGCAGGGCTGCCGCAACCACCCGCGGAGCCACTCGCGGAGCCCCCCGCGCCCACCACCACCCCGGAGGGGACCCCGTGACCCGCCTCAAGAGTGCCGTCGACCCGCTCGCCCCCGAGCACACGCAGGCCCGTACCGCCGCCCTGGCACGCCTCGCCGAGCTCGATGCCGCGCACGCCGCCGCCCTCGCCGGCGGCGGCGAGAAGTACACCGCCCGGCACAAGACCCGCGGCAAGCTCCTCGCCCGTGAGCGGGTCGAGCTGCTCCTCGACCCGGACACCCCGTTCCTGGAGCTGTCCCCGCTCGCCGCCTGGGGGAGCGACTACCCGGTCGGTGCCTCGATGGTCACCGGCATCGGTACCGTCGAAGGCGTCGAATGCCTGGTCACGGCCAACGACCCCACCGTCCGCGGCGGCGCCTCCAACCCCTGGACGCTCAAGAAGGCACTCCGCGCCAACGAGATCGCCCGGCAGAACCGACTGCCCTGCATCAGCCTCGTCGAGTCCGGCGGCGCCGATCTCCCCTCCCAGAAGGAGATCTTCATCCCGGGCGGCGCCATCTTCCGCGACCTCACCCGCCTCTCGGCCGACGGGGTCCCCACCGTCGCCGTCGTCCTCGGCAACTCCACCGCCGGAGGCGCGTACATCCCCGGCATGTCCGACCACACCATCATGATCAAGGACCGCTCCAAGGTGTTCCTGGGCGGCCCGCCGCTCGTCAAGATGGCCACCGGCGAGGAGAGCGACGACGAGTCCCTCGGCGGAGCCGACATGCACGCCCGGACCTCGGGCCTCGCCGACTACTACGCCCTCGACGAGCACGACGCCATCCGCCAGGCCCGCCGCGTCGTCGCCCGCCTCAACCACCGCAAGGCGCACCCCGATCCGGCACGCGCCGAGGAACCCCTCCACGACCCGGAGGAGCTCCTCGGGATCGTCCCCGCCGACCTCAAGACCCCCTTCGACCCCCGCGAGGTCATCGCCCGGATCGTCGACGCCTCCGACTTCGACGAGTTCAAGCCCCTCTACGGCACCAGCCTGGTCACCGGCTGGGCCAGCCTGCACGGCTACCCGGTCGGCATCCTCGCCAACGCCCAGGGGGTGCTCTTCAGCGCGGAATCGCAGAAGGCCGCCCAGTTCATCCAGCTCGCCAACCAGCGCGACATCCCGCTGCTCTTCCTCCACAACACCACCGGCTACATGGTCGGCAAGGAGTACGAGCAGGGCGGCATCATCAAGCACGGCTCGATGATGATCAACGCGGTCTCGAACTCGAAGGTCCCCCACCTCTCCGTCCTCATCGGCGCCAGCTACGGCGCCGGCCACTACGGCATGTGCGGCCGCGCCTACGAGCCCCGCTTCCTCTTCGCCTGGCCCAGTGCCAAGTCCGCCGTCATGGGACCCGCCCAGCTCGCCGGCGTGCTGTCCATCGTCTCCCGCCAGTCGGCCGCCGCGAAGGGTCAGCCGTACGACGAGGAAGCCGACGCCGGCATGCGCGCCTTCGTGGAGGCGCAGATCGAGTCCGAGTCCCTGCCGATGTTCCTGTCCGGACGGCTGTACGACGACGGGGTCATCGACCCGCGCGACACCCGCACCGTCCTCGGCCTGTGCCTGTCGGCCGTCCACAACGCCCCCGTCGAGGGCGCCCGTGGCGGCTTCGGCGTCTTCCGGATGTGAGCCCGCACATGACTCTGAACACGCCCCAGAACCCGCTGAACCCCCTGACCAGCCTCCTCGTCGCCAACCGCGGCGAGATCGCGGTCCGCGTCTTCCGCACGGCCCGCGCGCTCGGCCTGGCCACCGTCGCCGTCCACTCCGACCCCGACGCCGACGCCCTGCACGTCCGCGCGGCCGACGCGGCCGTACGGCTGCCCGGCGCGGCCCCCGCCGACACCTACCTGCGCGGCGACCTGGTCATCGCGGCCGCCCTCGCGGCGGGCGCCGACGCCGTCCACCCCGGCTACGGGTTCCTCTCCGAGAACGCCGACTTCGCCCGCGCCGTCCGCGCCGCCGGGCTCACCTGGGTCGGCCCGCCGCCGGAGGCCATGGAGGCCATGGCCTCCAAGACCCGGGCCAAGGAGCTGATGCGCGCAGCCAAGGTCCCGCTGCTCGACCCCGTCGACCCGCACGTGGCCACCACCGCCGACCTCCCGCTGCTCCTCAAGGCGGCGGCGGGCGGCGGCGGCCGCGGGATGCGGGTGGTCCGCGACCTCGACTCCCTCAAGGAATCCCTCGAAGCCGCCTCCGCCGAGGCCCTGTCCGCCTTCGGCGACGGAGAGGTCTTCGCCGAGCCCTACGTGGAGCGCGGCCGCCACGTCGAGGTGCAGATCCTCGCCGACTCCCACGGCACCGTCTGGGCGCTCGGCACCCGCGACTGCTCCCTCCAGCGGCGCCACCAGAAGGTCATCGAGGAAGCCCCCGCCCCTGGCCTGCCCGAGGCCCTGCGCACCACGCTCCACGAGGCCGCCGTGGCCGCCGCCCGCGCGGTCTCGTACGAGGGTGCGGGCACGGTGGAGTTCCTGGTCACCGCCGACGGCCGCCCGTACTTCCTGGAGATGAACACCCGCCTCCAGGTGGAACACCCCGTCACCGAAGCGGTCTTCGGGATCGACCTCGTCGCACTGCAACTGCGGATCGCCGAGGGCGCCGCCCTCCCCCTGGACCCGCCCGCGCCCGCCGGACACGCCGTCGAGGCCCGTCTCTACGCCGAGGACCCGGCCGCCGACTGGCGTCCGCAGACCGGTGTCCTGCACACCCTCGACGTCCCCTCGACGGTCCGTGTGGACACCGGTTTCACCGACGGCGACACCGTCTCCGTCCACTACGACGCCATGCTGGCCAAGGTCGTCGCCCATGCCCCGACCCGCGCCGAGGCCGTCCGCGCCCTGGCCCACGCCCTCGCCGGAGCCCGGATCCACGGGCTGACCACCAACCGCGAACTCCTCGTACGCTCCCTGCGGCATCCGGAGTTCGCGGCGGCCCGGCTCGACACCGGGTTCTACGAGCGCCACCTGCCCGCCCTCACCGAGGCCGGCCCCGACGACCGGGGGCCCGCGCTCAGCGCGCTCGCCGCCGCCCTCGCCGACTCCGCCCCCGACCCGGACGCCCCGCTCGCCACCCGGCTCGGCGGCTGGCGCAACCTCCGCTCCCAGCCGCAGAGCCGCCGGTACACGGCGGCCGGGGCCGAGCACGAAGTCCGCTACCACCCGTCCCGCAGCGGGCCTCCGGAGCTCCTCGACCACCCCGGAGTGCGCATCCTGTCCGCCGCACGCCACGCGGTGGCCCTCGAAGTGGACGGCGTCCGGCGGCTGTTCCACGTGAAACAAAAATCGAACACGACCTACGTGGACTCCGTGCTCGGCTCCCACGCCCTGACCCCCGTCCCCCGGTTCGAGGACCCCCAGGACCGCACCGAACCGGGCTCCCTGCTCGCCCCCATGCCCGGCACCGTCGTCCGCGTCGCCGAGGGCCTCACCCCCGGCAGTCCCGTCACCGCCGGGCAGCCCCTGCTCTGGCTGGAGGCCATGAAGATGGAGCACCGCATCCTCGCGCCCGCCTCCGGCACGCTCACCGCGCTCCACGCCGTCACCGGCCAACAGGTCGAATTCGGCGCCCTGCTCGCCGTAGTCCAGGAGGAAGCATGAGCTCCACCCTCGGCACCACCCCACTGGAAACCGAAGAACACCAGGCCCTGCGCGCGGCGGTGGCCGCCCTCGGGCGCAAGTACGGTCGCGAGTACCTCGCCCGCATCGCCCGCGAGGGCGGCCACCCCGACGAACTGTGGGCGGACGCCGCCAAACTCGGCTACCTCGGCGTCAACCTCCCGGAGGAGTACGGCGGCGGAGGCGGCGGCATCGCCGAACTGTCCATCGTCCTCGAAGAACTCGGCGCCGCCGGCTGCCCGCTCCTCATGATGGTCGTCTCGCCCGCCATCTGCGGCACGGTCATCGCCCGCTTCGGAACCGAGGACCAGAAGCGGACCTGGCTCCCCGGGCTCGCCGACGGCACCCGCACCATGGCCTTCGGCATCACCGAACCCGACGCCGGATCCAACTCCCACCGCATCACCACCACGGCCCGCCGGGACGGCGACGACTGGGTCCTCACCGGCCGCAAGGTCTTCATCTCCGGCGTGGACATCGCCGACGCCACCCTCATCGTGGGCCGCACGGAGGACGCCCGGACGGGCAGCCTCAAGCCCTGCCTGTTCATCGTCCCCCGAGAGGCCCCCGGCTTCACCCACACCCCCATAGACATGGAACTCCAGGCGGCGGAGAAGCAGTTCGAGCTGGTCCTTGACGAGGTGCGCCTCCCCGCCTCCGCCCTGGTCGGCGACGAGGACGCGGGCCTGCTCCAGCTCTTCGCGGGACTCAATCCCGAGCGCGT
This sequence comes from Streptomyces sp. NBC_01264, assembly GCF_026340675.1. Classification (NCBI taxonomy): domain Bacteria; kingdom Bacillati; phylum Actinomycetota; class Actinomycetes; order Kitasatosporales; family Streptomycetaceae; genus Streptomyces; species Streptomyces sp. NBC_01264. Next base: position 4,486,563 of record NZ_JAPEOX010000001.1, on the reverse strand, counting down.
CATGACCGCCGCCTTCGCCATCGGCATGGGCCGCTACGCGCTGTCCCGGGCCGTGGACTACGCGAAGACCCGCCAGGTCTGGAAGACCCCGATCGGCGCCCACCAGGCCATCGCCCACCCCCTGGCGGCCGCCCACATCGACCTCGAACTGGCCCGCCTGATGATGCAGAAGGCGGCCCACCTCTATGACGCGGGCGACGACATGGCGGCGGGGGAGGCGGCGAACATGGCGAAGTACGCGGCGGGGGAGGCGTGCGTCCGGGCGGTGGACCAGTCCGTCCACACCCTGGGCGGCAACGGCCTCACCCGTGAGTACGGCCTGGCCGCGCTGATCGTCGCCTCCCGGGTGGCCCGGATAGCCCCGGTCAGCCGGGAGATGATCCTGAACTTCATCTCCCACCAGACCCTGGGCCTGCCCAAGTCCTACTGAGCCCGCCTTCTCGACGCGCCCCTCGCACCGCTGCGCGGGCTTCGGGCCGCTGCGCCGGACTCCGTCCGGCCGTGGCGGGTCGGTGGTGGTTCCACTGCCGTCCCGGCACGAGGATCGTGGTCGGGTGCGGCTGGGGTGCCCAGCGGGGCGAGGTCCCCTACCTGCCCTTCCACCATCCCCCAGACTCCGTCCGGGGGGACCCCCAGCCGGGCTCCGCCCGGACCCGTTGCCGCGTGCGGCGCCGTTCCCGGGGGCTAGCCCCCGGACCCCCGCGCCTCAAACGCCGGCGAGGCTGAAGTGGCCCACCGGTGCGCGCGGGTACGAGCCGACATCAGCCAAAATCCAGCCCCGCCGGCGTTTGAGGCGCGGGGTCTGGGGCGGAGCCCCAGGGGGTCCGGGCGCAGCCCGGTACCCCGCTTTCAGCCCGTCCGGCGCTTAAGGACCGGGGTCCGGGCAGAGCCCGGGGAACGGTGGAAGGGCGGGTAGGGGAACTCCGCCCCGCGCAGCGGCAAAAGGTCGCAGCGGGGACTCCGCCCCGCAAGGCCAAGCCACCCGCACCGGCCGACCGGAGCCGACCAGACCCACCTCAGCCCACCGGGGCCCACCCCAGCCCACCCGAGCCCGCCGCAGGCGGCCCGCATACCCTCCCCGGAGGGGATTCCGACCGAGCCGACCACCCCCTCCGGAGGAGAGACATGCCCCCACTGGTCCACGCCGAGCGAACGCCCGGCCTCACCACCCTCACCCTCGACTCCCCGGCCAACCGCAACGCCCTCTCCGCCGCCCTGGTCCAGGAACTCCGTACCGCCCTCGCCACGGCAGCCGCCGAAGCGTCAACCCGCGCCATCGTCCTCACCCACACCGGCACCACCTTCTGCGCCGGCGCCGACCTCAAATCCCCCTGCGACCCCGCGGACTTCCTGGCCCTGCTCCGGGAGATCGCGGAGCTCCGCGTGCCCGTCGTCGCCCGGGTCACCGGCCACGTCCGCGCGGGGGGCCTCGGGCTGCTCGGCGTCTGCGACATCGCCGCCGCCGAGCAGGCGTCCACGTACGCCTTCACGGAGACGCACCTCGGGGTCGTCCCGGCCGTGATCTCCGCGCCGCTGCTCCCGCGCCTGGACCCCCGCGCCGCCGCCCGCTACTTCCTGACCGCCGAGGTCTTCGACGCCGCCGAAGCCACCCGCATCGGCCTGCTCACCCTCCACACTCCGGACGCGGACGTCGACAAGGTGCTCGCCCCCGTCCTGGACGGCCTGCTCAAGGCCGGCCCCGAGGCCCTGGCCGCGACGAAACGTCTGGTCACCGCCCCGGTACGGGCCTCCCTGGAGCGGGACGGCACCGCCCTCACCGAGCTGTCCGCCCGGCACTTCGCCTCCGCCGAGGCCCGCGAGGGCATCACCGCCCGCTTCGAGCGACGGGAGCCGTCATGGCTCCGGTGACCACGGAGACGGGCCCCAAGCAGGCCCGCAGCCGCGTCACCCGCCGCCACCTCCTCGAAGCGGCCGTCTCCTGCCTCGCGGAACAAGGCTGGGCCGGATCCACGGTCGCCGTGGTCGCGGAGCGCGCCGGGGTCTCGCGCGGAGCGGCCCAGCACCACTTCCGCACCCGCGAGGAACTGTTCACGGCGGCCGTCGAGTACATGGCCGAGGTGCGCTCCACCGCCCTGCTGGACCTGTTCCCCCGAGGCGCCGCCGCGGCCCGCGCCGATGTGGTCGGGGCGCTCATCGACCTGTACACCGGCCCGATGTTCCGCGCCGCCCTCCAGCTCTGGGTCGCGGCCTCCCACGAGGAGCAGCTGCGGCCCCGCGTGGCCGAGCTGGAGGCCCGCGTCGGCCGCGAGACCCACCGCATGGCCGTGGAACTGCTGGGCGCGGACGAGTCCGTACCGGGCGTACGGGAAACCGTGCAGGGCCTGCTCGACATGGCCCGCGGCCTGGGCCTGGCCAACGTCCTCACCGACGACACCGCCCGCCGGGCGCGGGTGGTAGCCCAATGGGCCCGCATCCTGGACTCGGAACTCGGCTGAATCCGCGGCCACCGAAACGCGACGGGCGCCCCACCCCCGAGGGGATGCGGCGCCCGTCCGTCACGGCGGCGGCCCTGTGCGGGGGCGGCCGGCGCGGTCGTTCGCTCAGGCAGTGGAGGCGATGTCCGCGAAGCCCTCGATCTCACGCGGGTTGCGCACGCCCGGCCCGGTGTAGCGGGCCGAGGGACGGACCAGGCGGCCCGTGCGCTTCTGCTCCAGGATGTGCGCGGACCAGCCGGCGGTCCGGGCACACGTGAACATCGAGGTGAACATGTGCGCCGGGACCTCCGCGAAGTCCAGCATGATCGCGGCCCAGAACTCCACGTTCGTCGCGAGCACCCTGTCGGGACGGCGCGCGTGCAGCTCCTCCAGGGCGGCCTTCTCCAGCGCGGCGGCCACCTCGTAGCGCGGGGCGTCCAGCTCCTTGGCCGTACGCCGCAGCACGCGGGCGCGCGGGTCCTCGGCGCGGTAGACGCGGTGGCCGAAGCCCATCAGCCGCTCGCCCTTGTCCAGGGCCTTCTTCACGTACGCCACGGCGTCGCCGGTGCGCTCGATCTCCTCGATCATGCCGAGGACGCGCGAGGGCGCCCCACCGTGCAGGGGTCCGGACATGGCACCGACCGCCCCGGACAGCGCGGCCGCGACATCGGCACCCGTCGAGGCGATGACGCGCGCGGTGAAGGTCGAGGCGTTCATCCCGTGCTCGGCGGCCGAGGTCCAGTAGGCGTCGACGGCCTTGACGTGGCGCGGGTCGGGCTCGCCGCGCCAGCGGATCATGAACCGCTCGACCACGGACTCGGCCTTGTCGATCTCGCTCTGCGGGACCATCGGCCGGCCCTGGCCGCGCGCGGACTGCGCGACGTACGACAGCGCCATGACGGCCGCTCGCGCGAGGTCGTCACGAGCGGTCTGCTCATCGATGTCGAGCAGCGGTTTCAGACCCCACACGGGGGCGAGCATGGCGAGCGCGGACTGCACGTCGACCCGGATGTCACCGGAGTGCACCGGGATCGGGAAGGGCTCGGCGGCCGGCAGGCCGGGGTTGAAGGCACCGTCGACGAGCAGGCCCCAGACGTTCCCGAAGGAGACGTGGCCCACGAGGTCTTCGATGTCGACGCCCCGGTAGCGCAGCGACCCACCTTCCTTGTCGGGTTCGGCGATCTCCGTTTCGAACGCGACGACTCCCTCGAGACCGGGTACGAAGTCGGACATCAGGCGGCTCCTCAAATAGTGCGAACACGCGCGGCTCCCGGCGTGATTCGCGGTCCGGCGCGGTCATCCCCGTTGATGCCCGGCACGGCCGATGGTCATCCGTTCGGGACCGTCGGACCGGCCCCAAGATTTTGTCCGTTCCGCTTGGCGCGGGGAAGCGTGACATACGGCACAGTCGCTGACGTCCCACTGCGGCAGGATGGCCGCGTGACCGATCAGCACCTTGACCCTGCCGACATGCGCAAGCAGTACCGCTCCCAGCTCGTCGCCGAGGAGAGCCTCGCCGAGGAGCCGATGGGCCAGTTCGCGCGCTGGTTCCGGGACGCGGCGGAGGCGAACGTCTTTGAACCTAACGCGATGGTCGTCGCGACGGCGACTCCCGACGGCCGCCCCAGCTCGCGCACGGTCCTGTTGAAGCAGTTCGACGACCGCGGCTTCGTGTTCTTCACGAACTACGACTCCCGCAAGGGCCGCGAACTGGCCGCCAACCCCTTCGTCTCCCTGCTCTTCCCCTGGCACCCCATCGCCCGCCAGGTCATCGTCACCGGCACGGCCTCCCGCATCGGCCGCGACGAGACGGCGGCGTACTTCCGCTCCCGTCCGCACGGCTCCCAGCTGGGCGCCTGGGCCAGCGAACAGTCCACGGTGATCGCCTCCCGCGCGGAGCTGGACCGCCGCTACGCGGAACTGGAGGCCCGCTACCCGGAGGGCGAACAGGTTCCGGTTCCCCCGCAGTGGGGCGGCATCCGTGTGGTCCCCGACGCGGTGGAGTTCTGGCAGGGCCACGAGAACCGCCTCCACGACCGCCTCCGCTACGTCCTGGAGGCCGGCACCTGGCGCGTGGAACGCCTCTGCCCGTGACCCCGTAGGGGCCCGTACACGCAGGCGACCCGCGAGCTCGGGTTTCCCCCCTGCAGTGGGGGAAGCCGGCCGGACGTACCGGCGAGCTCGCGGGTCGGGTGACTGCTTGGGATTGGCGCCGGCGACTCCGCCAGGCACCGCACTAGGTGCGTGCGACAGCGGGCGCTTTAGCCCGCAGCCACCTCACGCGTCCGGTTTCCGTACATTGCGGCAACCACCTCCCTTCTGTGTGCCACCACTGTAGGCACCCCCGCAGGTCGCGCTCAACCGAATTTCGGGGGCGATTCTGCAGGCGTATCCAGGGCCTCCGGAGCCCCCCGGCGACGGCGGCGTTCGTGCTCGGCGTCGAGAACCTTCAGCTCATCGAACGCGGCCGCGCGCTCGCCCTCGGTGGCAGGGCCGTGCTCCTCCTGGAGCCAGGTGACGAGTTCCCGCAGCTGGTCCTGAGGGATCGTGTCCGTGATCTTCTTGGGCGCCACACAAGTGACCGTACTCCCCGTATCGAGGCCCTTGCGGGCCTCGCTGCCACCCTGTCGGAGCTTCCTGCGGGTGCGGCTGCGGTGGGCCGAGCTGCACGACATCCGGGCCGAGGCCCGGCCCGGGCTGCCGCGCGGCGGGAGCGGTGGGTGCGGCCGGGCGGGGCGAACGTGGCGATCGCCGCGGTCACGCTTGCCGTCATCGCGCTCCTCGTGGTGCTTCTCGGCTGACCGGACAGCCCCTGGGTGCCGGACATACCGGGATGATTGCGGGAAGTGGGTGTGGGCTGCGTCACGTTCGAGTTCAATGACGTGACGTGCCGCACACGCGAACACCTGCAGGGGGCCCAGGTGACTGCATCCGGACGTGACGAGACCGCCGACGATCTGCTCGCGGCGCTGCTGGACGGGATGGACGCGGCCTTGTGCGCGTTCGATGCCGATGGCGTGATCACCCACTGGAACCGTGAGGCCGAGCGGATCCTCGGGTGGTCGGCGATCGAGGCCGTGGGGCGCAAGGGGTTCGCCGGGTGGGCCGTACGGGCCGCCGACGCGCAGGACGTGCAGGACAGGCTGATGTCCGCGCAGGACGTTCCGGGGCGGCAGGTGCACGAGTTCGCGCTGCTGACCAAGGACGGCGGGCGGGTGCTCGTGCGGACCCAGTCCGCCGGGGTGCCGGGCGCCGACGGGAAGCCGGCTGGGGTGTACTGCGCCTTCAGCGAGGTGCACGCGCAGATCGACCTGGAGCGTTCCATCGCCCTGAGCGAGGCGCTCATGGAGGACGCCTCCTGGGGGGTCGTGCTCGTGGATGTGGATCTGCGGCCGGCCGTGGTCAACGTCCATGCCGCCCGCGCCTTCGGGTCCGGGCGGACGGTGCTGCTCGGGCGTCCGCTGGGGGAGCTGCTCGCGCAGGGGGTGGAGGAGCTGGAGGGGGCCCTGCAGCACGTACTGGCCGAGGGCGCGCCCCCGGCGCCGCTGGAGCTGTGGGTGTCCGTACGGGGCCCCGAGGGCGTGCGGCGGCGGTGCTGGCGGTGCGGGTTCCTGCGCCTGGCGTCGCCGCTCGCGGAGGAACCCGTACCGCTCGGGGTCGCGCTGCTGTTCCAGGACGTCACCGAGGCCCGGCAGGCGCAGCTGGACACGGCGCAGCTGCGGTTCCGGTCCCATCAGCTGTACCGGGCCGGGCGGGCCGCCGCCGAGTGCGAGGACCCGGTGGAGGCGGCTGCGGTGCGGCTGGAGTTCGCCCTGGCGGGCTTCGCCGAGCACGCGCTGGTGGACGTACTGGATCCGCTACGGGACCCCGAGCCCCCGCGGCTGCTGCGCTGGTCGGCCTCCCCGCCCGGACTGGGGCTCCCCGAGCCCGGGGCGATCCCGGTGCGCTACGAGCCCGGCCACCCGGCGCTGCAGGCGCTGGACCGGGCCGGGTCGGTGCGGACGAGCGCGCCGCGCGGGCAGGCCGACGGGGCGTGGGCGGGCGCGCGGCGCTGGCCCGAGGGGGCCGCGCACGCCCTGTGCACGGTGCTGCGCAGCCGGGGCCGGAGCCTGGGGACGCTGACGTTCCTGCGGGGACCGTCCAGGGCCGCCTTCGAGCGCGCGGACGCGGCGTACGCGGAGGAGGTGGCGGCCCGCGTAGCGGCGGACCTGGACCTGGCGACGTGGAGCCCGCGTACGGCCTAGTGGCGGAAGAAGATGCGGTCGCCGTACTCCTGCATGACGCGGCCGTTCCACTCGTGGCCGCCGTCCACGTTGCCCGAGCGCAGCAGCGGCGGCTCGACCCCGCGGGCGACGAGCTCGCCGGCCGCGGCGGCCATGACCGCCTGCATGATCGCGCTGGTCACGACGGTGGAGGCGGGGGCGAAGGGGGCTTCGATGCCCTCGTGGGTGAGCTCGGCGTCGCCGACCGCGATCTTGCTGTCGAGGACGATGTCGCAGTGGTCCTTGAGGAAGGTGCCGGAGACGTGGCGGGACTTGGTGTCGGTCGCGTAGGCCACTGAGGTGACGCCGATGACCTTGAGGCCGATCGCGCGGGCGTTCATGGCCATCTCGACCGGCAGCGCGTTGCGCCCGGAGAGGGAGATGATCACGAGGACGTCGCCGTCACTGGCCGGGCTGCTGTCCAGGACCGCCCCGGCGAGGCCGTCGACGCGCTCCAGGGCGCTGCCGAGGGTGGCGGGCATGACGTCGATGCCCGCGGTGCCGGGGACGGCGAGGAAGTTCATGAGGGCGAGCCCGCCGGCCCGGTAGACCACGTCCTGGGCGGGGAGCGAGGAGTGCCCGGCGCCGAAGGCGAAGAGCTTGTTCCCGGCGGCCACGGCGTCCGCGATGACGGTGCCGGCCTCGCTGATCCGGGCGGACTCCTCGTCCCGTACCCGCTCCAGCAGGCCGATCGCGGCGTCGAAGAACTGACCGGCCAGCTTGCTCTCGCTCATACGCCGATGGCCTTCCGGGGTGGGAGTGGTTGAGGTTGTCGTCCGTGTCCGCCGCTCACCGTGCGGTCTGGACCAAGGGCCTGTCAATACGAACGTCAATCCACGGGGCGAAAGGCCCGGTGGGCGGCGTAATGAGAGGTGGCCACCGGGGCGCGGGGGGTGTTTCGAGGCAGTCCGGAACGGCCCTTGACGTCCTACACGGGACGGTTGTCGGCGCGATGGGTCAGAATTGGGGGCAGGGCCAGCGCACGCAATCCGAGGGGCACGAATGTCCGGACTGATCGATACCACGGAGATGTACCTCCGCACCATCCTCGAACTGGAAGAGGAAGGTGTGGTCCCCATGCGCGCCCGCATCGCCGAGCGGCTCGATCAGAGCGGTCCGACGGTGAGCCAGACGGTGGCGCGGATGGAGCGCGACGGCCTGGTGGCCGTCGCCAGCGACCGGCACCTGGAGCTGACCGAAGAGGGGCGCCGGCTGGCGACGCGGGTGATGCGCAAGCACCGCCTCGCGGAGTGTCTGCTCGTCGACGTCATCGGCCTGGAGTGGGAGCAGGTGCACGCCGAGGCCTGCCGTTGGGAGCACGTGATGAGCGAGGCGGTGGAGCGGCGGGTGCTGGAGCTGCTGCGCCACCCGACCGAATCGCCGTACGGGAACCCGATCCCGGGGCTCGAGGAACTGGGCGAGAAGGCCGAGGCCGATCCCTTCCTGGAGGAGGGCATGGTCAGCCTGGCGGAGCTGGACCCGGGCGTGGAGGGCAAGACCGTGGTGATCCGCCGGATCGGCGAGCCGATCCAGACGGACGCACAGCTGATGTACACGCTGCGGCGGGCGGGCGTGCAGCCCGGCTCGGTGGTCAGCGTGACCGAGTCGCCCGGCGGTGTGCTGGTCGGCAGTGGGGGCGAGGCCGCGGAGCTGGAGGCGGACATCGCCTCGCACGTGTTCGTGGCGAAGCGCTGACGGACGGAGGGGCTGGGGGGTCTTCGACAGGCTGACGCACGGGCGTTCGATCGGGTCGCCAGTGCGAGCGAATCCGGCTGGTGTCGGCCGGCGTGGACCGGTGCGGATCTGTATGGATGGTCCCGGCGCCTTACGGCGCCGGGACCGGTCCTCCCCTGCTTGACCTGGAGCCCCGAGCTCTCAAGGTCATCCCTTCGGACCGTCTTCCCCGAGCGGTCCGCCTCCCTGTTGAAAGGATCTCCATCGGCAGCGGCGGTCAATCCTTGAGCAAGGTCACTCGAAAGAGCGGTGTTGTCGGCGAGAACCCCGTTTTCGAATACGGGTTCGATACTGTGGCCGGGAGCGAAGGGGGTGCATCTGCGGTGGTACGACGCCTCGATGTGACGGGGGCCGACGGCGTACGCCTGGCGGCCTGGGAGTTCCGCGGAGCGACTGCGGGCGCGGACCCGGACCGGGCGACGCCCCAGCCGCCCCCGGGTGAGCCCGCGGCCCTCTTACTGCACGGCCTGATGGGCCGAGCCTTCCACTGGGCGGGCACCGCCCGCTGGCTCGGCGCGAGCCGCCGCGTCGTGGCCCTCGACCAGCGCGGCCACGGCCAGAGCGAACGCCCCGTGACCTCCGCCAGCTCCGTCGCCTACGGCCGCGAGGCCTTCGTCGCCGACGCCGAAGCGGCCGTCGAGCAGCTCGGCCTCGCGCCGGTGACGCTGATTGGCCACTCCATGGGCGCCCTCACCGCCTGGCAGCTCGCGGCCCGCCGCCCCGACCTCGTGGCGGCCCTGGTCATCTGCGACATGCGGGCGTCCGCGCTGGGGGAGGCCTCGCAGCAGGAATGGGAGGAATGGTTCCGCCACTGGCCGCTGCCGTTCCCCACCCAGGACGCCGCACGGCGCTGGTTCGGCGAGGACGACCCGCGGGTCGAGCGCCCGGACCCAGGCCGGGGCGAGTTCTTCGCCGAGGTGATGCACGAGGCCGAAGACGGCTGGCGCCCGCTCTTCTCGCGCCGCCAGATGCTGACCGCCCGCGAGACGTGGGTGCACGACGCCCACTGGGAGGAACTCGCCCAGGTCCGCTGCCCGACCCTGGTCGTCCGCGGCCTGGACGGCGAACTGGGCCGGGCGGAGGCCCAGGAAATGGTCCGCGTCCTGCCAGCCGGCCAGTACGCCGAGATCCCGGACGCCGGCCACTACCTCCACTACGACCACCCGGCAGCCTGGCGCGCGGCGGTGGAACCGTTCTTGGAGGGCATCAAGGCATCGGCGTAAGAGAGGGGGCGCGGCGTCACCCCGGTCCCTGAGCCCCTCCCCATCCCCCCACTCCTAGTGGCTGCCGAAGGTCACGGAAAGGGTGCTCAGCCCCCCGACCCTGGATGCTCTGACCGCCCCGAGCCCCCGTCCCGGCTGATCTCACGGTCCTGCCGGGGCGGTGCCCAGATGCCCACCGGCCGAAGGGGGCTGCGCATTCGTGACTCGGCCGCTCCTCCCCCCTCCTCCCCCCGGACCCTGTCAACGCCCCCGACCACCCCGCAGCACAAGCCAGCGGTCAGAAACCCCCCAACAACCCGAGCTGTTCCCCAGCGGGAGCCCCTCGCCCGCCGCGAAGGCGGCCGTGAAAGCCTCCGGGCCCAGGGCCGCGCGGGCTCGGGCCGCCGCGCGGTCGGTGTCGGCGCGCTCCGCCTGGGGGCGCGGGGTGCCCGCCGAGGCGCGTAGCGCCGTCGCCGTGCCCAGCAGGGAGGCCGCCCGGGCGGGCGGGAGGATCCCCGCCAGGCCCTCCAGGGCCAGGGCGAGCGCACGGGGGTCCCCGGTGCGGCGGGCCGCCGCGAGGCCGTCCCGGTGGAGGGACTCCGACGCGGCCGGATCCGCCCGCAACTCCGCCACGTACCCCAGCTCCGCCAGGACCAGCGCCGCCCCGGAGTCCACCCCGAGCCGCTGGTTCCAGGCGAGCCACGGCCGCAGCAGGGCCTCGGCTCCGTCGAGGTCGCCGCCGCGCCGCGCGCCCAGGGCCAGCCCGATCGCCGCGAACTGCTCGGCCGGGCGATGGGATTGCTCCTCCGCCAGCCGCAGGGCCCGTCCGTGCAGGTCGGCCGCGTGCGCCAGGTCGCCGGTCAGCAGCGCGATGCGGCCCCGCCGGGCCAGCCGGAAGGAGGCGTGCGTCCACAACTCCAGTTCCTGCGCGTCTCGTACGCCGTCCTCGTGCAGCCGTGCCGCGGCCGCGTAGTCCCCGGTCACCTCGGCGAGGATGCCGAGCTGCTCCGAGGTCTGCAACAGGCCCCAGCGATCGCCGAGTTCCGTGAACACCGCGGCCGCCGCCTCCGCGTTGCGGCGCAGTTCCGCGAGGTCGCCGTCGTAGAAGGCCCGCGTGGAGAGGGTGAGCAGCGCGGCCCCGTCGCCCCATCGGTCGCCGCCCTCGCGGAACCGTTCGGGGAGGAGTCCGAGCTCGCTCCCCACCTGCATGCCGGAGCCGGAGCCGGATCCGGATCCGGAGCCGAATCCGCACCGGGCGTGGGCCAGCAGCCACTGGCTGCGGAGTTCGGCGCCGGCGAAGTCGCCGTCCAGGTGGCTGTCGTCCCCGCCGAGCAGGGCGAAGGCGGCGTGCAGGGCCGGGGAGCCCGCCCTCCGGCCGGCCTCGGTGGCCTCCTGGATCCGGCCGCGCAGGAACCAGTACCAGGACAGCGCGCCGACCAGCCGCCGCCCCAACTCCCCGGCTCCCGCGTGCTCCAGGGCGGCCCGGGCGTTGAGGCTCTCCCGGTCGAGCCGCCGCAGCCACTCGCCCTGGCCGGGCCCGCGCAGATGCCCGGCCGCGCGCTCGGCGAAGCCCGTGCAGTACTCCGCGTGCCGCTGCCGGGTCGCGTCCGTCTCCCCGGCGGCGTCGAGCCGCTCCAGTCCGTACGCCGCCACCGACTCCAGCAGCCTCAGCCGCGTGTCCCCGTACGCGGTGTGTCCGTACGCCGGGTCCCCGTCCGCCGGGCCCCCGTAGGCCGACACCACGAGCGAGCAGTCCACGAGCCGCGTGAGCAGATCGAGCACGTCCTCGCGGGCGACCCCCGCGTCCGGGTCCGCGCACACCGTCTCGGCCGCCTCCAGGGTGAATCCGCCCGCGAACACCGACAGCCGGCGCAGTACGGCCGCCTCGGCCGGGGAGAGGAGCCCCCAGCTCCAGTCGATCGTCGCGCGCAGCGTGCGCTGGCGGGCCGGGGCGTCGCGGCGTACCTGGTTGAGCAGCCGGAACCGGTCGTGCAGCCGTTCCGCCAGGGTCTCCACCCCCAGGACCCGTACCCGCGTCGCGGCGAGCTCCAGCGCGAGCGGGATCCCGTCCAGCCGGCGGCAGATCAGGGCCACGGCCTCGGCGGTGTCGGGGCCGAGGGCGAAGCCGGGGGCGGCAGCGGCCGCACGGGCCGCGAACAGTTCCACGGCCTGGGCTTCCGCGAGCGGGGCGACGGCCTCGATCACCTCGCCCGAGAGCGCGAGCGGCTCCTGGCTGGTGGCGAGGACGCGCAGGCCGGGGGCGCGGCGCAGGAGCTGTTCGGCGAGGGCCGCCGCGGCCGGGAGGAGGTGTTCGCAGTTGTCGAGTACGAGCAGTGCCGTGCGCCTGCGCAAGGCCTCGGCGAGCCGCTCCCCGACCGAGCCGCCGCCCGCGTCGTCCTCGCGCATCCCGATCGTGGCGGCCACCGTCTCGGCGACCGACGTACCGTGCGCGCCGGCGAGTTCCACGAACCACACGCCGTCGGGGTGGGCCCCCTCCAGCCGCGCCGCCGCGGCGAGCGCGAGCCGGGTCTTGCCCACGCCGCCGGGCCCGCACAGCGTCACCAGCCGGCCGGCCCGGAGTGCCGCGCACACCCGGGCGACGGCCTCCTCGCGGCCCACGAGGGAGCTGACGGGGGCGGGCAGGCCCCCGGGACCGATCCCGCCACCGCGCCCGGCCGCCCGGGAGCGGCCCCGGGCCGCCTCCTCCGAAGACGCCGGTCCGGGCTCCGCGGCCGGCCCTGCGGCTGGGCCTGCCCCAGGGCCCGCGCCCGCACCCGGTCCCGCGCCCGCACCCGGTCCCGCAGCCGCACCCCGTCCCGCACCTGGGCCCGGTCCCGCACCTGGGCCCGCGCCCGCACCCGGTCCCGCACCCGCGCCCGCGCCCCCCGCCCCCACCCGCACCAGCGCGGGATCCTGGCGGAGGATGGCTTCGTACAGGGCCGAGAGCTCCACCCCCGGGTCGATGCCGAGTTCCTCGGCGAAGAGCTCGCGCAGGTGCGCGTAGACGGCGAGGGCCTCGCTCTGACGGCCCGCGCGGTACAGCGCCCGCATCTGGCTGCCGCGCAGCCGCTGACGCAGCGGGTGCGCCGCGGCGGGGCCCGCCAACTCGTCGGCCAGCTTGTGGTGTTCACCGAGTTCCAGGCGGGCCTCGGCCAGCTCCTCGTACGCGGTGATCCGCTGCTCCTCCAGCGGGCGATGGCCGCCTGCGTGAACCTCGCAGGTGCTGATCGGTAAAGACTGGTGCCGCTACTTTGTAACGAAGACCAAGTGGCCGTGCATGAGGGAAACGCATCGCCTGCCAGTGCAAATGTTCTAATATTCGACCATATTCCAATCGGAGTACGGTGTTTGGCGTACAACTCCGTTACCAGTACCGCGTCTATCCGACGCCTGGTCAGGCCATCAGCGCCCGCCGGGTGTTCGGGTGCAAGCGCGTGGTCTGGAACGATGCGCTGTCCCGGATCAAGCCCGTCAAGGCGTCGAACAAGCTGCTTGGCAACCCGAGCCGGCGAACCGCCGAGGGTCCGTACCTGCGGGTCCCGAAGAACCCGTACCTGTCCAAGGCTCTGATCACCACCGCGAAGAAGACCGGGGAGCGGGCCTGGCTGTCGGATGCCCCGGTCGGTGTGCTGCAACAGGCGCTGAGGGACCTGGACAAAGCGTGGGCCGCGCATGAGGATTCCAAGACCGGCAAGCGCAAGGGTCCCAAGGTTGCTCCGCCGCGCTTCAAGTCGAAGAAGGACAATCGGGAGTCCGCCCGTTTCACCGCCTCTGACCGGTTCAAGATCCTTGATGACGGCAAGCTGCGCCTGCCGAAGGTCGGAGACGTGCGGGTCAAGTGAACCCGCGATCTGCCCTCCGTCCCGTCGAGCGTGACGCTGATCAAGGACCGCTCCGGGAGGTACTGGGCCTCCTTCGTGGTCGAGACCGCCCCGGCCGCCGACATGCTTTCACCAGTCGATTGCGACCAGGGCATCGACCTGGGCCTGACCCGGTTCGCGGTCCTCGCGGACGGGACGCACATCGCCTCACCGAAGTACCTGCGGCGGGCGGAGAAGAAGCTGAAGAAGCGGCAGCGGGAGTTGTCGCGGAGGAAGAAGGGATCGAACAACCGGGACAAGGCCCGAATCAAGGTCGCTCGCGCTCACGCCCAGGTGGCGGATGCGCGCCGGAACTTCCACCACCAGTGGTCTCACAGGCTGACGAGCGAGAACCAAGCCGTCTTCGCGGAGACCTTGAACGTGCGAGGAATGGCGCGTGGCCGCCTGGCCAAAAGCGTGCACGACGCGGGCTGGTCCCAATTCCTGATGTTCTGCGAGTACAAGGCGATCCGGTACGGACGGAAGTTCGTCAAGGTCGCCCGCGACTTCCCCAGCTCCCAATTGTGTTCAGCCTGCGGATTCCGCGATGGCCCCAAGCCTCTGCATATCCGGGAATGGACCTGTGGGAACTGCGGAACCCGGCACGACCGGGACTGGAACGCCGGACGGAACGTCAAGCATGAAGGCCGCCGCATCCTCGCAGCGGCTGAACCACGCACCCCTGGACTGGGGGCCTCACGCCGGTAACGGCGCGAGTAAACGCCTGTAGAGCGCACGTAGGACCAGGCAGCAGCCCGGCAGCGCGCACAAGCCCCACTCCGGTGGGGAGGAAGCAGGAACCCACCCGAAGCGGGTGGTCTCCCACACGGGGTGACCACCCGCAGCCGGAGAATCCTCGCCTTTCAGGGCGATTGGAGGAAGTCAATTCGACCTGTTCCCGGAGTGGATCGGCCGGGCGGCGGGATGGCTGGCGGACGGCAGCCTGGTGACGGAGGAGACCGTCGTCGACGGCATCGAGCACGCCCCGGAGGCCTTCCTCGGCATGATGCGCGGCGCGAACACCGGCAAGATGCTGGTCCGCCTCGGCCGGGCCGGATGACCGCTGCGCCAACGGCTGTTCCAACGGCCGTACCGACGCAAAGCCCCCGGCCGCCTCGTCACGAGGCGGCCGGGGGCTTCCTGCCGTGGCGTCGGACCCTGCCGGACCCGGCGGCTATTCCGTACCGGGCAGCCAGCCGCGCTGGACCGCGCGGACTCCGAACTCGAAGCGGCTCGCGGCGTTCAGCCGCTCCATCAGGCCGGTGGCCAGTCGGCGGGCCGTACGCGGCGAGACGGCGAGCCGCTTGGCGATGGCCTCGTCGGTGAGCCCCTGCGCCAGCAGCCGGATCACCGTGGTCTCCTGCGGGCTGAGCCCGCTGTCGTCCCGCTCCTCCGACGCGGCGCCCAGCGGCCGGGCGTTCGACCAGACGTTCTCGAAGAGGGCGCACAGCGCCGTCAGGGTGCCCTGGCCGGTCAGGACCACGGCCCCCGCCGCGCTGTCCTCGCTGCTGACCGGGATGACGGCCGTGGTGCGGTCGAAGAGCATCAGCCGGGTCGGCAGATCGGGTGCGGTACGGACCTCCCCGCCGAGCTCGCCCAGCCACGTCGCGTAGGCCACGGTGCTCTGGCTGTTGCGGACGCTGTCCTGGAACAACGACCGCATCCGCACCCCGCGGCCGAGCAGGGCCAGGTCGCTGGCCTTCGACGCCTCCAGGGTCTCCGGCCGGTGCCCTCCGCCGGGTGCGAAGGTCATCAGGTCGGACCGGACCCCGTGCGCCAGGCCGGTGATCCTGGTCCGGATCTCGTCCAGCCCCACCAGCTGCTCGACGCCGGGACTGGAGCCGGTCGGGCTCAGATCGGCGAACTCCGCGATCAGCTGGGCGGCGGCCGCCCGTGATGCCTCGATGCGCAGCTGCTGGGCCGCGAGGTCCGCCTGCTGGCGGGCCATGAGGATCTCCATGCCGACCTCGGGCGAGACGGCGCGGAGCTCGCCCTCCTGCTCGTAGGACGGGCGGATCAGAGCCAGTTCGCTGAGCAGGTCGAGGCTGCTCCGGACCTCCGCGTCGGTGACGCCGAGTTGCTCGCTGAGAGCGCGCACTCCGTCGCGCGGGCGCGCGAGCATCGTGCGGTAGACGGCCTCGGCTGTCGCGTCGAGACCAAGTGTTGCCAGCACAGCGGTTCCCCCCCCTGTGTACACCCGTAAGTCAAGGTCAGCCGATAATCGCACGCGCGTCCTACGGGTAGCTCGGGGAGTCGTGGCCGCTTCCGGTCAGGGCCCGAACCGTCCAGCTTCAGGGTATTTGCCCGTTGTGAAGTCTTCGGGAGGGTGGGGTGCATGTATCTCATCCACGCGGCCCTGCACGCATCCGCGCCCGGAGCCCAACTCCCCGCGCACGCGGGCGAACTCGTCCGCGCCCTCGCCGATGCCGATCCCACTGGCTGCGGCCCGGTGGAGCACGTGTCCACGCATCCGGGTGTCCGTTCGGGTGCCCGCCCGGGCGCGCTGTCAGGTGCACTGTCGGGCGCGCTGCCGGGGCCGACGCTCGGCGTCTACCTGATCGCGGACAGCCTGGCCGAGGCGGAGGGGCGTACGGAGGTCCTGTGCCGTCGTGCGGTCGAGGAGGTGCCGGCGTTGCGCGGGTGGACGGTCGGCCGTGTGGGGGTCCCCCTCGTCACGCCGTACTACGAGCACCTCCTGCTGGCCGCTTCCGGCACCCGTGGCCAGAACGGTCCAGGTCCGGTTCCGTCCACCTGAAAGCCCTTCCACCCACGCTGAGCTGCGACGAAAGTAGTGATCGCCGGAAGGGAACACCACCTGGAAGGCAAGACCGGAGGAAACGTCACCGCGGGACGTGAGACCGGAAAAGGCCACCCGGCCAGTCATCCCAGCTCTTGAAAAGGACCACTCCCATGCTTCGCACTCGCCTCGTCAAGGCCGCCGCGGTCGCTTCCCTCGCCCTGGCCGTCGCCACCGTCACCCCGGCCCTGGCGACCCACGGAACCGGAAACACCAGCGAGACCCGAGTCAGCGCCACCACCGCCTGGGAGACCGCCCCCGTCGGCAAGAACACCACCGCCTGGGAGACCGCTCCGGTCGGCAGGAACACCACCGCCTGGGAGTAGCCGACCCCGCCGCCCGGGGCAGCAGCGCCGAAAGCGCCACCCGGCCACGGCCCACGAACTTCACAGCAGGACCCGCAGAACCGGCAGGACCCGCAGAACCGGCAGGACCCGTAGAACGCACAGCCCCGTAGAACCCGCAGGACTCGCACCACCACCAGCACCACCGCCCGGCCGATCAACCGCCGGCGCCGATTCGCACCGCACCACCCGGGCATCGCACCCACCGGCCCGACAGCTGCTCCTGCAGGGCAGCCGTCCCCACCGGCCCGGCGCGCCCCCACTCTTCGGCCTTCACCAGGCCCGTCTGCGGTCTCCGCAGCGACACCACACTTCCTTTCACGCCATCAGGAGCTTCGTCATGTCCCGCAGCATCAAGACCATCGCCATCCGCATCGCCTCCACCTCAGCCCTGGCGGCGACCGCGTTCACCATGGTGGTCGCCAACCCGGCCAGCGCCTCGACGCTGACCGACGGAATCGCCGCCACCGCCCGTGCCGAGGAAGGCAACGGAGCCTGCGCCCACGGTGGTTACGACGGTGGCCCCAACCAGTACAACAGCTGCAGCAACGGCCGTACGGCCCACGCCTGGTGTGCCGACTTCGCCGGCTGGGTCTGGGCCCGCAATGGGGTCACGGGTCTGGCGACCCTGACCGACGGGGCGGCCAGCTTCATGGCCTACGGAAAGAAGTACGGGACGATCACCAACACGCCGCACGTCGGTGACGCGGTCGTCTTCGACTACAACGGCAGCGACTGGGCCGCCCACGTGGCCCTGGTGACCGGGGTGTCCGGCGACAAGGTCACCATCACCGGCGGAAACCAGGGCGGCGGTGCGGGTCACGTCAGCACTGCCTCCAGCTACGACGCGGCCGTTGGTGAGCGTCCCTGGGGCGGCCAGAAGATCAGCGGCTACGTCTCCCCGGCCGGCAGCTCGACCCCCTCCCTCCCGAACCCGGCCTCGCTGGCCGAAGGCACGCTCGTGAAGTCGGCGAGCAGCCCGGCCGTCAAGGTCCTGATCAAGGGAGCCGGTCTCGCGGTGGCGGCCTCCGACGTCACGCCTGACAAGTACGACATGAGCAAGGTCGTCACCATCGACGACCAGGCCTTCCGGTCCCTCTTCAGCGCCCCGCCGTCGGGCACCGTGGTCCACGACCAGGCCGGCGGTGCGGACCGGTACGTGATCATCGGTGACGCCGCGCTCAAGATCGGTGGCGCCGACTGGGTCTCCGGCGGCTACAACACCCGGGCCGACATGGGCGTTCCGACCTCCTGGCTGAAGAACGCGGCCCAGCGGACGGTGGCGACGGGCATCGTGGTCATGGACCAGTCGGGCACGGACCCGTCCCGCTACGTGATGGTCGCCGGCTCCGCGCTGCACATCTCCGGCTCCGAGTGGACGGCCGACAAGTACAACGAGCAGACCCTGATGGGTGTTCCGGCCGAGTGGCTGAAGGGCGTCGTCGCCAAGCCGCTGCAGTCCGGCACGGTCGTCATGAACCAGTCGGGCACCGACTCCTCCCGCTACGTCATGGTGGGCGGCACCCCGGTGGGCATCTCGGCCACCGAGTGGACGAGCGTCGGCTTCGACAAGCTGTCCCTGATGGGTGTCCCCGGTGAGTGGCTCGGCTCGGCGGTGACCAAGCAGGTCGCCGACGGGACCATCGTCAAGGACGCCTCCGGGTCCTCCGCCTCGGTCTACGTCATGGCCGGTGGCGTCGCGGTCCCGCTGACCAACGCCGACTTCACGGGCTTCGGTTACGACCAGCGCCCCCTTGACGGTGCCCCCGCCGCATGGCTGGCCTCGGCCGCCGCCAAGGCTGCTCCCGCCAACGGCACGATGGTCAGGTCGCTGGCCGACGCCACCGTCTGGGAGATCGTGAACGGCAAGAAGCGCGCCATGGCGGCCACCGAGTTCGGCGCCGGCAAGCGCAGCTTCGACGACGTCGTCGGTGTCGGCAGCGCCTTCATCGCCAAGTTCCCGACCGCCTGATCCCGGTCCGGCGCCACGACTGAGCGCCGCAGCTGAGATCCACCGGTGAGCGCCACGACTGAGCGCCACCCCTGAGCACCGCCCCTGAGCCGCCCGGCCCGAACAAGCCGGGCGGCTCGGGCCCGGCCGCTCCGCCGCCGACACCCAGACCCGCTGCCCCGAGGGAATCCCGATGCGCTCCGCCGCCGCCCGCAAGAACTCCGCACTCGCCACCGCCGCCACCGCCCTGCTGGCCCTCGCCGCCCCGCTCCTCGCGAGCACCCCCGCCTCCGCCGCCTCCGTCGCCACCTGGGACAAGGTCGCGCAGTGCGAGGCCAGCGGGAACTGGAAGATCATCGACCCCTCCGGCAGCTACTTCGGCGGTCTCCAGATATCGATGCCGACCTGGCGCGCCTACGGCGGAACGCAGTACGCCGACCGGGCGGACCACGCCACCAAGCAGCAGCAGATCCTGATCGGCGAGAAGATCCTGGCCGGGCAGGGCCAGGGCGCCTGGCCCAACTGCGGCCCCCGCTACAACCTCGGTGCCGACCACGCGGACCCGTACCCCAACGCCCCGACCTACCCCGCTCCCTCCTCCCTGGCCAACGGCACCCTGGTGAAGTCGCCGAACGGCCCGGACGTACGGGTGATGATCGCCGGGGCCGGTGTCCCGGTGGCCGGCTCGGACGTCGCCCTGGACCACTACGACCTGGGCAAGGTCGTGACCATCGACCCCAACGCCTTCAACGGGCTGCCGAGCGCCCCGCCCGCCGGCACCGTGGTCCACGACCAGGCCGGCGGCGCCAACCGGTACGTCATCATCGACGGTGCCGCGCTGCCGATCTCCGCGTCGGACTGGACCGAGGACGGCTACAACCTCCGCGCCGACTACGGCCTCCCGACCGCCTGGCTGCAGGCCGCGGCGCAGCGGACCGTGTCGACCGGCCGCGTGGTGATGGACCAGACCGGCAACGACCCGTCCCGCTACGTGATCGTGAACGGTGCGGCGCTGCACATCTCGGGTGCCGAGTGGACCGCCAACGGGTACAACCAGCAGGCCCTGATGGGCGTTCCGACCGACTGGCTGGCCGCCGCCGCGACCCGGCAGGTGCCCAACGGCTCCATCGTCAAGGAGGTCTCGGGCGCCGACGCCACCGTCTACGTGATGGCCGGCGGCGTGGCGGTCCCCCTGACCAACGCCGACTTCACCGGCTTCGGTTACGACCAGCGCCCGCTGCTCGGCACCCCGGGCCAGTGGCTGGCCTCGGCCGCCGCGAAGGCTGCTCCCGCCAACGGCACGATGGTCAGGTCGCTGGCCGACGCCACCGTCTGGGAGATCGTGAACGGCAAGAAGCGCGCCATGGCGGCCACCGAGTTCGGTGCCGGGAAGCGCAGCTTCGACGATGTCGTCGGTGTCGGCAGCGCCTTCATCGCCAAGTTCCCGACCGCCTGACCCTCTGACCGCCGGCTCCTGATCGGCGGCTCCACGAACGAACGGGCCGTGGGCCTTCCGTCCCCGAGGGGAGCGGAGGCCCACGGCCCGTTCGGCCTGACGCGGGCAGGCGCGGCCGGTCGGCCGGTCAGCCCTTGCTGACCGCCACCAGGATCTCGGGAAGCTTGCGCACCACCGCCGGGGCGGCGAGGCGCAGCCCGGCCCAGGCGGCCAGCGCGCCCCAGGCCAGGCCGAGGGGGAGCAGGATCCAGGCCAGGGACTTCTGGTCCGTGGCGCTGAAGTAGACGGCCAGGGCGATCAGCGGGGAGCTGATCAGGGCCGAGGAGAGCAGGCCGCCGAGGAGGGCCGCCCACGCGAGGGCGCCCTGGCCCGGGGCGACGCTCTTGAAGGCACCGTCGGTCGGGATCGAGTACGCGAGATGGGCGGACGCCAGGGCTCCCGTGCACAGCATCGAGCCGAGCAGGGCCAGGGCCAGGCCGAGGGCGCCGGGCAGTCCGGCCCAGTCGCCGAGCAGGCCGGCCGTGACGGTCGCGACCACCACCGTGAAGGGCACGGTGACCAGCGCGAGGGCCAGGGCGCGGGCGCGCAGTTCCACGTAGGCGTCCCGGGTGCTCGAAATGGTCTGTGCGACCATCCAGAACGCCGAGGTGTCCTGCCCGAACTGGTTGTACATCTGGAGGCCGATCATGCCCGAGGCGAAGCAGGCCAGGTACACAGAGCCGGCGCCCTGGAAGGCGTTGACGACCGGGATGATCAGGCCGAGCGCCAGGGCCGACACCCAGGCCGCCTTGGTCTTCGGGTCGCGCACCATGTAGCGCAGCACGCGCTGGGCGGCCGCGCCCGTACGGTCGTCCGGCAGGATCGACCAGCCGCGGCCGCCCTCGCCGTTCGCCCGCTTCTTCTTCTCCTTGGCGGCCGCGATCGTCGAACCGTCGGGGGTGACCATCAGCTTGGTCAGGCTGCGCTCCCAGAACCGGAGCAGCAGGCCGAGGGCCGCGACCGTGATGAGGAGCTGGGCGGCGGCGATCCCGTACGAGCCCTCGCTCGCGGAGTCCACCATCCCGACGGCCGTCGCGGGCGGCAGCCAGCGGACGACCTCCCCGGCCGGCTCCAGCTTGTCCAGGCCGCCGGTCTGGAACAGTCGCTGGGCGGCGAAGTTCGCCACCTGCGCGCCGATCGCGATGAGCAGGCCGCTGAGCAGCGCGAGGTCGCGCCCCTTGCGGCTGGTCAGCAGCCGGACGTTGGCGGTGGCCACCGCACGGGCCAGGGCGACGCAGCCGACCAGCAGCAGCGGCACGGCCAGTACGGCTGCCACCACGCCCGCCGCGCCCCGGGCGACGGCGATCACCGAGCCGACGGCCAGGCACAGCGTGAACAGCGGCCCGATGCCGACGAGCGAGGCGGCCAGCATGGCCCGTACGAGCGGCCTCGGGCGCAGCGGCAGCATGACCAGCCGGGTCGGGTCGAGCGTCTCGTCGCCGGTGGAGAAGAACAGCGGTACGAAGGTCCAGCAGAGGGCCGTGATCGCCGCCAGCAGGACGACGACCGCGCCGGCGTGCGCGTTGCCGCGCAGCACGATGAGGCCGAGCGTGGCGAAGAAGGCGATGACGAGCGCGAAGGCGAGGGCGCCGAAGTAGGCGGCCTTGCGCGTCGAGGAGCCCTTGAGCCCGTTGCGCAGGAGCGACAGCTTGAGGCGGACGAAGATCGGGATGATGTCGACGGGCGCGACGGGCGTGACGGACGTGCTCATCGGACGCCCGCCCCGCTGCCCGCCCCGTTGCCGTTCGACCCGCCGCCGAGCCAGTCCAGGGACTCGCCCGTGGCCCGGCCCTGCGCCCCGACCAGCTCCAGGAACGCGGCCTGCAGCGAGGGCGCGTCGCCCCGTACGTCGGCCAGCGGGCCCGCGGCCCGGATCCGGCCGGCGGCCATGACGGCCACCCAGTCGCACAGCGACTCGACGAGCTCCATGACGTGGGAGGAGAAGACGACCGTGGCTCCGGAGGAGGTGTAACGTTCCAGCACTCCGCGGATGGTCTGCGCGGACACCGGGTCCACGCCCTCGAACGGCTCGTCCAGGAAGAGCACTTCGGGGTTGTGGAGCAGTGCGGCCGCCAGGCCGATCTTCTTCCGCATGCCCGTCGAGTAGTCGACGATCAGCTTGTGCTGGGAACCGGCCAGGTCCAGGATGTCCAGCAGCTGCGTGGCCCGGCTGTCCGCCTCACGGCCCGGCAGCCCCCGCAACCGGCCCATGTAGCCGAGCAGTTCCCGTCCGGAGAGCCGCTCGAAGAGTCGCAGCCCCTCCGGCAGCACGCCGATCCGGGACTTCACCTGCACCGGGTCCGCCCACACGTCGTGCCCGGCGACGAACACCCGGCCCATGTCCGGGCGCAGCAGCCCGGTCACCATGGACAGGGTCGTCGTCTTGCCCGCGCCGTTCGGCCCGACCAGGCCGATGAACTGCCCGGCGGGCAGCTCGAGATCGATCCCGGACACGGCCACCTGCTGGCCGAACCGCTTCCACAAACCCTCGACCCGCACGGCGGGTGCGGCGGTCGGCGCGGGTCGCGCACCGCCGCCCGCTCCGTCCGTCGCCCCGCCCGTCGCAACGCCCTGGTCCGGCATGCGCCTGCCTCTCGTTCTGTTCCCCGTGTCCTGCTTTTCTCACCATAGGAGGAGGGGGAGAGGCGGAGCAGTTACTTATGTCATGAGTTTCCCGGCGGATATGTCCGCTGGTCAGGCCCCGCGCCGGGCCCGTTCCGCCGCCGCCTCGCGCCCGCACGCGTAGGCCAGGGCGTCGATCAGCTCCTCCACGTCCGGCAGCCACCGGTTCGCGGCAGTCGGGGGCTGCGCCCACTGCACCGAGCCGCGCCCGCCGATCCGGGTCGGCGGCGCGGGCACGTACTCGCCCTCACCGCGTGCGACCAGGTCGAGTTGGGCCGGCTGCCAGCCGATCTTGCGCAGCAGGTCGGGCACCTTCGCCCCGGCGCCGGGCAGGACGAAGAACAGCATCCGCCCCGCGGGGTTGGCGATCACCGGTCCGAGGGTGCGCTGCATGCGCTGGAGCCGGGCCAGGGCCAGGAAGCCGGCCGCGTCCGGGACGTCGAGCGCGTCGAAGGTCCGGCCGGTGGGCAGCAGGATGGCGGCCTTCGGGTTCTTCCCCCAGAGCCGCCTGACCTGCACGGCGCTGCCGGAGGCCTGCGAGGCCCAGTCCTTGCCCGCCGCGTGCGCGCCGGGCACCGGGCACTCCGCGGCCCCGCACGAGCACCGCTCCCGCCCGTCGACGGACTCCAGCCAGGTGCCGGCGAAGACATCCCAGTGCCGTTCTTCCGTGTACCGCACGGCATGGTCCAGCAGCGGCTCACTGCGCTGCAGGGGGATGGGCGCGGTCTCCGTGACTCCGATGGTCTCTTCCACGTGCAACACAACTCTTGCGGTCACCGGGGGTTACGGGCGTAAACCCGCCGGGCTCGGGAGCATCGATCCTGCATGCGGGGCGCATCGGTGCATCGCGGGGGGCGCGTAGGAGGCCGGGGCGCCGTAGGTGGGTAGCGACAGGACGCAATGGGGAAGATTCCCCGCACATCAGGCGGGAAGTGATCATTCGAACGATCACCCGCGTCTCTGGGGGTTTTCATGGCAGCCAGGCCTCTCGTCGCCCGCCAGCCGAACGAACGGCTGCAGGCGCTCATCCAGGAAGCCGGGTGCTCCAATGCCGGGCTCGCCCGGCGCGTCAACATGTGCGGGGCCGAGCACGGGCTCGACCTCCGCTACGACAAGACCTCGGTGGCCCGCTGGCTGCGCGGCCAGCAGCCGCGCGGCCGGGCCCCCGGGATCATCGCCGAGGCGCTGGGCCGCAAACTCGGCCGGACCGTCACCATCGACGAGATCGGCATGGCCAACGGCAAGAACCTCGCCTCGGGCGTCGGCCTGCAGTTCTCCCCGACCGTCATCGGCGCGATCGAGCAGGTCAGCGAGTTGTGGCGGAGCGACGTGGGCCGGCGCGACTTCCTGTCGGGCTCGAGCGTGGCCTCCTCGGCGCTGGTCGAGCCGAGCCGCGACTGGCTGATCACCGGGGCGGACGCGCAGGTCGCACGCAGCGGCGGCTCGCGAGTGGGCATGTCGGACGTGGAGGCGGTACGGGCCACCACCCAGGCGCTCAAGGACCTCGACCACCGCTTCGGCAGCGGGCACGTGCGCCCGGTGGTCGTGCACTACCTCAACTCGGTGGTCTCCGGCCTGATCGGCGGCTCGTACCGGGAGCCGGTGGGCCGGGCCCTGTTCGCGGCGGTCGCCCGCCTCACGGAGCTGGCGGGCTACATGGCGGTGGACACGGGCCAGCCGGGCCTGGCCCAGCGCTACTACATCCAGGCGCTACGGCTCGCCCAGGCGGCCGGCGACCGGGCGTACGGGGGCTACGTACTGGCGGCCTCGATGAGTCACCTCGCCGCCGAACTGGGCAACCCGAGGGAGATCGCGCAGCTGGCCAGAGCGGCACAGGAGGGCACCCGCGGCCAGGTCACCCCCCGGGTGGAGGCGATGTTCTACGCGGCGGAGGCGCGCGGGCACGCGCTCCTCGGCGACGCGCGCTCGACGGCGGTGCTGTCCTCGCGGGCGCTGACCGCGCTGGAGCGGGCGGAGCCGGAGTCGGGGGACGACCCCGAGTGGATCCGGCACTTCGACCGGGCCTACCTCGCGGACGAACTGGCGCACTGCCACCGGGACCTGGGCCAGGCCGACGCGGCGGCGAGCCGCGCGGAGGAGTCCCTGCGGGACCTCCCGGCGGGCAAGGCGCGGCGCCGGGCGATCGGCCTGCTCCTGCTGGCGGCGGCGCGGGTGCAGCAGCGCGAGGTGGAGGCCGCCTGCCAGACGGCCACCCAGGCGGCGGAGCTCCTGTCGGGCATCCGGTCCCACCGCGGGACGGTGTACCTGGAGGACTTCCGCACCCGCCTGGACCCGTACCGGGAGGAACCGGCTGCCCGGGAGTTCACCGCACGCCTGGAGCCCGTCGGCTGACCCGCCGCCCGGGGGCCGGGCGGCGGGGCCGGCGAGGTCAGCCGGTTCAGCCGGTGACGCGGATGCGGCCTTCCATGCCCGTCGAGGCGAGGTGGCTGGCATCGGCGTCGACGAACCGGATGCGCCAGTAGCCGCTGGTCTCCGCGGTGAACTTCTTGCCCACGGATCCGTCGGCCCGGGTCACGGCGGTGCCCATCTCCTTCCACTCCGTGGAACCGTCGGGCCGGAAGTAGAAGCGGACCTTCTGGCCGGGGTAGATGGTGTAGCCCCCCTCGGGGCTGTAGTTGTTCAGCACTCCGAGGACGAACAGCTGCTTGCCCTTGGCCACGGTGCGGGGCCCGAAGCGGGCGTCGGTGATCCGGGTCTCGGTGCGCGTCGTGCGGAGCACCTGGGTGCCCGTGCTGGGGGCGATGTTGGTGGTGCCCGGCGTGTACACCCGCCACCCGCTGACCTGCCGGGTGCTCGGTGTGCTGACCGTCACGGAGAAGGTCTTGTTGTAGGGCACCACGAAGGACTGCCGGGTGACCCAGCGCCCCCGGTCCGAGTACTGGATCTCGATCGACGCCTGCTGGGTGGTGTAGCCGTCGACCGTGACCTTGCCGCTGATGGTGAGCTTGCCGTACTTGTCGCTGGAGGCGATCTTCTCCTCGGTGACCTTGGTCATGTGGGTGATCTTCGTGACGGTCGCGGTCCGTGTACGGTCCCCGACCAGCCAGCTGTCGCCGACGGCCACGTTCAGGGAACCGGGACGGTAGACCGGGGCCAAGGCGGTGTAGCTGCCGTCGGCGCCGGCGAAGGCCTCCATGTTCTGGATCCCCGACAGGAGCACGCGCCGTCCGGCGGCGGGCTTCACGGTGCCGTTGTCGGCGGTGCGGGTGAGCGTGCCGCGCAGCGTCACCTTGGTCCCGTACCGCGCGGTGAAGGGACCCGTCGTGGACAGGGTCAGGGCGGCCTTCTGCGCCCGGATCTTCGCCGGGGTCGATACGCGCGTCTCGGTGTCCCCGCTCGCCAGGGCCACGTTGACGTACATGGAGGCCTGGCTCTCGGTGCCGAGGGCGGAGACGGAAGTGGCGAACTTCCCCTGCGCGTCGGACACCACGTCGGCCGAGCCCTCTCCGAGCGCGGCCCGGACCCGCGCGCCCGCCAGCGGCAGCCGCTCACCGGTGCGCGGGTGGACCGCGGTGACCGTACCGGTGACCTGGGTGTCGAGGTCGTCCAGCGAGAACTCCTGCTGGCTGGACTTCGCCTCGATCCTGGCGTCGAGGGCGTAGGTGGACCGACCCGCGCTGCGGGTGATCACGTCGCCGTTGGCCCCGGAGTACACGTCCAGTTCGTAGTCGGCCATGTCGTCGAGGACGAGCGGCTTGTCGCCCTCGTACCAGTCGCGGCCCTCCACACCCGACTCACCGGAATCCTCCTGGTGGTACGTGAGGTCGTCGACGACGGCGACGACCTTGTCGGTGCCGGCCCGGCGCACCTCGACCCGCTTCGGGAGCCAGACGTCGTCGAGGTAGACGGCGAACTCGTTGTGCGCACGCTGGAAGATGCTGGCGTAGACCCCCGAAGCGGCCTTGGCCGCCTTCGCCTCCGCGTCCGCCGCAGCGCTCACCGGCGCGGCGCCGGGCGCGGCATGCGCCGCGGGAGCGGCCAGCGCCCCCACGGCCGTCAGCACGACCGCCGTACCGACGGCCGTCATGGTCCTCTTGAAGCTGTTCACCGGTTGTCCCCCGTGTGTCCATGTGATCTTCCGCGGGGTTTGACGGCCGACCCGCCCCGGGGGTTGTACGGGCCGCGTCGAATTCCCGCCGGTACCGGATGCCCGGCCCCTGTCGACGAGGCCGACACTGGCAAACTCGGCGGGGACCGGTAGCGTGAGCCGACGGTTCCGTAGACGCGGACAGGTCGGAAAGGGAGTTCCGGTGACGGAGAGCGGACAGGGCGGCAGCCCGCAGGGAGGCGAGCCGTGGGGCCCGTACGTACCCGCGCAGCCGCCGACGCAGCCGCCCGCGCAGCCCGGCGGGGAGCCGGAGTACCTGCCCGGCCAGCCGTCCTACGGGCAGCCCTCCGACGGCGGGCCCGCCTACGGTCAGCACGCCTACGGATACCCCGCACCTGAGGGCCCCGCCTACGGCTACCCGCAGGGTCACGTGGTCGGCCCCGGCTACGAGGGCCCCGGCGACCCGCACGGCTACGGTTACCCGCCGCTGCCGGAGGCGGCCACCCAGTACATTCCGCCGGTGCCCGCCGCCCCCGCGCACGAGGAGGCGGCGACGCAGTTCATCGCGCCGGTCCCCGCGGGTCCGCCGCACGGCGAGGCGGCCACCCAGTACATACCGCCGGTCCCCGCGGGCCCCTCCCACGACGAGGCCGCGACGCAGTTCATCCCGCCGGTGCCGGCCGGGCCGGCCGATCCCGCAGCCGGGTTCGACGGGCTGTTCCGGGGGGAGGAGTTGCAGCACACGGCGCAACTGCCCCCCGTCCAGGAGCCGGTGCTCCGCCGGCAGCCGCCGCAGCAGCGCCCCCACCCGCAGCAACAGCAGTACGCGCAGCAGTACCAGCAGCAGCCGCCCCAGCAGCAGTACGCGCCGCCGCAGCAGTACCAGCAGCAGCCGCCGCCCTACGCGGAGCCGCCGGCCCCCCGCAAGGTCTCTCCCGCGATCATCGCCGCCGTCGTCATCGGCCTGGCCGTCGTCGGGCTCGGGGTCGGCGCGCTGCTCAGTGACGGCAAGGCCCAGAACAACGACCCGGCCGCCGTGGCACCCGCCCCGACCCCCGGCAGCTCCGCCGCGGACTCCGGAGAGGCCGCGCTGGACCCCGCGCAGCCGCAGGCGGTCCAGCTCGACAAGCTCCTCGCGGACAGCAACGACAGCCGGGCCGCGGTGATCAAGGCCGTCGAGGACATCAAGAGCTGCAGCAACCTGGATCAGGCGGCCACCGACCTGCGCGACGCGGCCCGGCAGCGCCAGGAGCTGGTGACCCGGCTCCAGGAGCTCAAGGTGGACAAGCTCCCGAACGACGGGAAGCTGACCGCGGCCCTCACCAAGGCGTGGAAGTCCTCCGCCGAGGCCGACAACAGCTACGCGGACTGGGCGGACGACATCAAGGGCGACGGCGACAAGTGCAAGGACGGCAAGGCCAAGACCACCGACAACGCCTCGGACGGGAACAAGTCGAGCGGTGACGCCACCCGGGCCAAGGAGACCGCGGCCGGGTTGTGGAACTCCATCGCCGGCAAGTACGACCTCACCAAGCGGGACAAGAGCCAGCTCTAGGGGCGCTCCCTAGCTCGAACGGGGGGCCTGTTCCAGGGTCTTGGTCATGTCCATGGACGCCGCCGCCCCGACCTGCTGGGCCACCAGGCGGCCCTGCTGGACGACCTGGAAGGTGACCCGGCCGTTGACCATGCGGGGGAAGCCGGAGACGGCGCGCATGTCCTGGTAGCGCCAGCTGAGTTCGGGGGTCAGGCCGCCGGTCGTGACGGGATCGGCCTGGTTGAGCCTGCGGGTGAGGGTGCGCCCGGTGATCTCCTCGTCCTCCTTGAACCGCTTCACCATCTCGCCGAACACCGTGTACGCGATCCAGGTGGTCTGGGCGCCGCTGTCGTCGGGGTCCACGGCGTTGTCGCCGAAGGCGTAGTCGGAGATCACGTTACGCATCTGCGCCCAGAGGGGGTCGGTGGAGACCGGGTACCAGCTCGTGACGTACGCGCCCTCGAAGGGGCTCTCCTTGCCGCCGGTGCGGTCGACCAGGGCCTGGCTGACCGAGCCGAGCACCGAGGAGATCTGAGGCTTGCGGTCCTGGGAGTCGAGGCGGCGGAAGGCGTCGAAGAAGGTCTCGGTGCGGGCGCCGAGCACGGCGGCCACGCAGCCCTTCTCCTTGCCGTCCTTCGTGCCCTTCCCGCCGCCCTTCGGGGTGGAGTCGACCAGTGCCTCGCCGGCCTGGGCGGAGAGGTCCGCGGAGTCCTCGGCGGCCCGGATGTCGCTGGCCCCGTCCATCTGGTTGGCCTTGAGGCCGGAGTTGAGCTGGCCCGGCAGGGAATCGCCGGCGAGGGTGTCGGGGCGGACCAGGGCGACCTTGGCGCAGGTGCGCCCCAGCTGGTGGCCGGCGCCGGCCACCAGGACGGGCTGGCCGCCGTTGACCGGGTAGGAGAGCGGGGACTGGAACTCCTCGGGGGAGACCCCGTACCCGCCGATGAAGGGGATGCCCGCGACTTCCAGCGGGGCCAGGAAGGCGCGTCCGTGCTGGCTGTAGGAGCCGATGACGGCGACGGCCTTCTCGGCGACCGCCTTGCGGGCGCAGTCGGCGGCGCCGGTGGGCGTGTTGCGCTCGTCGCAGGTCAGGACGCGGAGCTTGCGGCCGTTGATGCCACCCTTGGCGTTGACCCAGCGCTCGTAGGCCTTGGCCATGCCCGGCATGCCGGGCATGTTGGTCGCCTTGGACTCCTCCGGAGCGAAGGTCATGACCGTGAGGGTGTCGGCGTCCCCGGAGCCCCCCGAGCCCCCGGGGAGCGCCCCGCAGCCGGCGACGAGACACGCGCCCATCGCCATGGCCGTGGTCCGGGCCAGAAGGGTTCGGGAGAGTGCCGCTGCGGATCGCCGGGTGGTCATGTGCATGCACCATTCCGCCCCCCGGGTAACTGAAGTGTGAGGTGTACACAACATCCAGTGACATCCAGGTGAATTACGGGTGGCGCGCACACGGTGAGTGAGCGCCGGGTGGGTCCGGGCCCCCGGGTCCGGGCGCCTGAAGATCACGCCGCACGGGAACGTACGATCGAAAGCGTGACATTCGCCCAAGGTTCGAAGAACTCTTCCGCCCACGGCGGCCGCTCCTCCACCATGGGCGGCATGCCCCTCAATGACATGCCGTGGTGGCGCTGGCGCAGCAACGTGCGCTCGGCGCTGCACATGCTTTCCGACCCCGCGTTCCAGGAGGACACCTGGCTGGCCGGCGCCGAAGGGTACGGGGACGTCACCGACGCCGTGTACCGGCTCGTCGAGGACACCTGGCTCGACAGCTGGTCCGCGGAGAAGTACGTCGGCACGATCTTCCGCGACTCGCAGGAGGCGGCCCTCGTGGACCTCGCCGTGCTGCGCGTGCTGCGGATCATGCACCAGATAGGCCCCGACGCCCCGGTCTCCGGATACCTGGAGCACCATGCCTGGCCGGAGGCGGTACGGGCCGCGCGCGAAGCCCACGTACGGCTGTCGACGGCGGACGGGGACGACGCGGACGCGCGTCCGCGGTCACTCGACGTCCTGAGGATCCTCACGCGCGCGGTGTGATGTGGAAGGCTGTCGGGTCATGAGCGACGACCCGCAGCCCCAGGCCCCGCAGCAGTACGTACTGACCCTTTCGTGCCCCGACAAGCAGGGCATCGTGCACGCCGTGTCCAGCTATCTGTTCATGACCGGGTGCAACATCGAGGACAGCCAGCAGTTCGGCGACCGCGACACCGGCCTGTTCTTCATGCGGGTCCACTTCGCGGCCGACGCCCCGGTGACCGTGGAGAAGCTGCGGGCCAGCTTCGCCGCGATCGGCGACACCTTCCGGATGGACTGGCAGATCCACCGCTCCGACGAGCGCATGCGGATCGTGCTGATGGTGTCGAAGTTCGGGCACTGCCTCAACGACCTGCTCTTCCGGCACCGGATCGGTGCGCTGCCGGTGGAGATCGCGGCCGTCGTCTCGAACCACACCGACTTCGAGGAACTGGTCGGCTCGTACGGGGTCCCGTTCGTGCACATCCCGGTGACGAAGGACACGAAGGCGGCGGCGGAGGCGCGGCTGCTGGAGCTGGTGCGTGCCGAGGAGGTCGACCTCGTGGTCCTCGCCCGGTACATGCAGGTGCTGTCGGACACCCTGTGCAAGGAGCTGAGCGGGCGGATCATCAACATCCACCACTCGTTCCTGCCGAGCTTCAAGGGCGCGAAGCCCTACCACCAGGCGCACGCCCGGGGCGTGAAGCTCATCGGTGCGACCGCTCACTACGTGACGGCGGACCTGGACGAGGGCCCGATCATCGAGCAGGAGGTCGAGCGGGTGGGGCACGAGGTCACCCCGGACCAGCTCGTGGCGATCGGGCGGGACGTGGAGTGCCAGGCGCTGGCGCGGGCCGTGAAGTGGCACAGCGAGCACCGGGTCCTGCTGAACGGGACCCGGACGGTCGTCTTCACGTAACCGCCGGCCGGGCCCGGCCGCACGGACCCGGCCCCCGCATCCGGCCCGCCCCGCATCCGACCGGCTCTACATCCGGCTCAGGGACGCCGCCGCGAAGAGGACGTCGCGGATGGCCTCGCGGTCGCCGTTCTGGCCGACCGCGGCATCCTCCGGGGAGATGTGGCCCGCGGCGAGCTGGCAGAATTCGGTGCCGTCCAGGGCGATCCGGGCCACCGTGTGGTCCGGTGAGGGCTTGGCTGCGGGGGAGTCCAGCGCGATGTCCCAGCCGCCGCCTCCCGCACCCTCGATCTCCAGGTGCAGGGTCCGGCCCGGCGCCCCCGCCGCGACCAGCCCGCGCGGCGGCGCCGCCAGTCCCGCCCGCCGCCGCCCGGCCAGGGCCGCCGGCAGCAGCCGGGCCGCCAGGTCGATCATCCGGTTCAGGTGGGGCGCGGCCGGCGGCCCGTACGGATAGTCCACCGCCTCCGCGATGTCCACGGCGTGGACCCAGCACTCGAAGGCCCGCTCCAGGAACGCGTCCCCGAGGGGCAGCGCGAAGGCGCCGTAGTCCACGTCCAGTTCGGCCACGCCGCGGCCCGCGAAGGAGACCGTACGGACCAGGGTGTGGCCCTGCTCCCGCCACGGCTCGCGGACGCGGCGGGTGGTCGGGTACGGGGAGTCCTCCCAGAACCGTTCCGTGCGCTCGGCCGGGGTGCCCGCGGATCCGGCGGGGCCCAGGGGGTCGTCCAGACCCAGCGCGGACGCCACGAGGCCGTCCACCGCCAGCAGGTGCCCGATGACCCCGGCCACCGTGGTCCGGCGGGTCTGGCGGCGTTCCTCCTCGAACCACTTCAGCCGGACCGGCGTGTGCCACTCCGAGTCCCCGAAGTCCCGCAGCAGCGAGTCGAGCCGGGCCGTCTCGGTGTCGTACGGGCTGGCCCACACCGGGACTGGGATGCGGGCGGGGCGCTTGCCGAGGCAGTCCTCCAGCACGCGCGAGCGCAGCAGCGGCTTGAGGTCGAGGCTCTCCTCCGGGTGCAGCAGCGCCACGGCGTCGCGCAGCCGCAGCGCCTCCTCGGCGCAGGGCGCGCATTCCGTGAGGTGGTCCTCGACGGCCTGGGTCTCCTCCGCGGAGCAGGCCGCCAGGGCCCAGGCGCCGAGCAGGGACTTCAGTACGGCGTGGCTGGGCGGCGGCGCGGCAGGGACGGGCTCGGGGTCGGGCTCCGCGGGTGCCGGTACGACCGGGAAGTCGGTGATGACCGGGTACTCCGTGAACTTCGCGTACTCGGCGTCGTCGAGGTCGTCGAGGTCCTCGAGGTCGTCGGCCGCCCCACGCGGGCCTGGTATGCGCGCCGGGCCGCCGGGGTTCGGGGGCCGTTCGTACTCTTCGCCGTCTTCTTCACCGAAGGGGCTCGGCGGCATCGTCATCGGGCGGTTCCATATCCGGAGGGACCGTATCCCGGCGGGACGGTGTCCTCGCGCGGGACGGCGTTGGCCGTGGACAGGAGCTGCAGGCCCAGGCGCAGCCGGCGCCGGGCCTCGTCCTCGCTGATCTGCAGGTCGGCGGCGGCCTGGCGGTAGTCGCGGCGCTTGAAGTAGGCGAGTTCGAGCGCGGCCCGCAGGGGTGCGGGCATGGAGGTGACGATGAAGTCGGCCCGGGCCGCCGCGTTGGCGCTGCGCACTTTCTGTTCCAGTTCCTCGCGGGAGCCGTTGCCCAGTTCGGCCTGGCGCAGGCGGGCCACGGCCTGCCCCTGGGTGATGCGGGCGACCCAGGAGCGCATGGAGCCCTGTTTGGGGTCGTAGGCGTCCGGGTTCTCCCAGATGTAGCCGAAGACCTCGCGGGTGACCCGGTCGGCGGCCTTCTCGTCGCCCAGGACCCGGTGGGCGAGGCTGTGCACGAGCGAGGCGAAGCGGTCGTACAGCTCTCCGAGCGCGGCGGCCTCGCCGCGGGCCAGGCGTTGTTGCATGCGGCGGTCCCAGCGCGGTGGTGCGTCCTTCGGCATCGTGCCCCCAGCCGGATTCCCGGTTTCGCAGCCGTGTGTCGACCACTCGAATGTAGTGGGCATGCGGGGGTGTGCGCCCGTTTTGCCAGAACCTCCTCCGGGAACCGGGCCCCGCGTGCTAGGAGCGTCGCGGGGGTGAACGCGAATGCCGGCCCCATGACATGGGTACACGCGTACGCGCCCCGCCGCGCTCCTCGTGCGCTGGTTCGATGCGGCCACCTGCTTGCCCGCTTCGCTTAACGCGCAGGCCACGTAGGCCTTACGCTCCTGTCCTGTCTTGAACTGCACCCCACCGCATATGTGAAGGCGGAACGCCGAATATGGACAGCGCAGAATACGAGCGCAAGATCGCCGCCCGCTTCGCCACCTTCGACCAGGACGGGTCCGGGTACATCGACCGGGAGGACTTCAGTACGGCGGCCAGGGCGGTCCTGGCCGAATTCGCCGTGGCTGCCCGGTCCGACAGGGGCCAGGCCGTGTTCGCCGGCGCGGAGGCCTTCTGGCAGGGCATGGCCGGCATCGCGGACGTGGACGGGGACCAGCGGGTGTCCCGCGAGGAGTTCGTCACGGGCGCGGCGAAGCGGCTGCGGGACAACCCGCACCGGTTCGCGGAGATCGCACGGCCGTTCCTGCGGGCGGTGATCGCGGCGGCGGACTCGGACGGGCTCGGCGCGACCCCGGCGGCGACGGCGCGCGTCCTGCGCGTGCTCGGCACCCCGGAGGAGCTCGCGGAACCGGTCGCGGCGGCCCTGGACGCGGACGGCGACGGCCGCATCACGGAGGACGAGATCCTGGCGGCCTTCGCCGGCTACTGCGGGGTGGCGGCGCCGGACGCGTAGCCCGGCGGCGCCGGACGCGTGGCCCCGGCGGCGCCGGACGCGTGGCCCCGGCGGGGCGGAGCGGGGTGGCGGGGCGGAGTCCCGCGGCCCCGCCGCGCTCGTGGGCGTCCCCCGCTACGCGAAGCGTTCGCGGAGCTTGTACTTGAGGACCTTGCGCAAGGCGTCGTTGCGGGGCAGGGCCTCGACCAGTTCCAGTTGTTCCGGGAGCTTGTGCGTGGAGAGGCCCTCCGTGCGCAGGTGGGAGGTCACCTCGGCGAGGGTCAGCGGGGCCGCGCCCGCGGGCTGCTCCACGACGGCGCAGACGCGTTCGCCGCGTTCCGGGTCCGGGAGGCCGATGACCGCGACGTCGGCCACGCCGGGGAGCAGGTGGAGCAGGTCCTCGATCTCCTTCGCCGAGATGTTCTCGCCCTTGCGGATGATGACGTCCTTGCTGCGGCCGGTGAGGACCAGGTAGCCGTCCTTCGTGAGGTGCCCGAGGTCGCCGGTGACCAGGTACCCGTCGGCGTCGAAGACGCCGGTGTTCTGCTCCCGCCCCAGGTATCCCTGGCAGACCGCCTCCCCGCGCAGGCGGACCTCCCCGTCGGTGTCCGGGGGCAGGAGCGTCCCCTCCGGGGTCGTGATGCGGATCGACATGCCCTGCGGCGGCCGGCCCTCGGTGGTGGCGAGGTTCTCCGCGGTGTCGTCGGGGGCGCCCATCGTGATCATGGGGACCTCGGTCATGCCGTAGCCGTGGGTGAGCTGGCAGCCCAGCTCGCGGACGACCGCGTGGTAGATCTCCGGGGGCTTCGGCGCGCCGCCGCCCGCGAGGAGGCGGAGGCTGGGGATGAGCTTGTCGGACGGGTCCTTGCGCTGCTCGGTGAGGAACATCGAGTAGAAGGCGGTGGAGCCGCCGGCGACCGTGACCCCGTGGCGGCGGTAGCCGTCCAGGGCGTCGGGCATCGCGAACTTCTCGAAGAGGACCGCCGGGAACCCGTAGAGCAGCAGCATCACCGTGTAGTCGGGTCCGGCGATGTGGGCGAACGGGAAGGCCATCGAGCCGACGTCGTCCGGTGACAGGTGCAGGGCGTGGGCCAGGCAGGAGCCGCCCGCGATGAGCGAGCGGTCCGTGTGCAGGACGCCCTTGGGGTCCGAGGTGGTGCCCGAGGTCCAGTAGATCCACCGGACCGAGACGCCCTCGGCGGGGGGCGGGGGGAGCACCGCCGGGTCGCCCGTGGGCAGGGAGTCGTAGGCCTCGAAGACGCCATGGGCGCCGAGGCGGTGCGCCATCGCGGTGTGGTCGAAGCCGCGCCAGACGCCGGGGACGGCGAAGAACTCGGCCTTCGACTCGCGCAGCGCGAAGCCGACCTCGCGGTCCCGGTAGAAGGGGATCACGGGGGTCTGGACGGCGCCGATGCGGGCGAGGGCGACCGAGAGCAGCACGGTCTCGATGCGGGTGGGGAGCTGCCAGGCGACCACCGTGCCGGGGCGCACGCCCATGTCGTACAGGCCGGCCGCGACCTGCTCGGAGCGGTCCCGCAGCTCCCCGAAGGTCAGCCGGCGGTCGGCGGCGGCGTCGGCTGAGGAGCCCTCCGCGGCCTCGATGAGGACGGGGGCGTCCGGGGTCATGGCGGCCCGGCGGGTGATCAGGTCCCAGAGCGTGCGGGACCGGCTGAGTTCGACTGCGGTGCTGTCCGTCATCCCGGACCGACCTCCCCTGGCCGACACGACCTGACGGATAGTCAGATCAAGGGCAGAGCGTAGGGCGCGGACGCTTGTCGGTCCAGGGGTGGGGAGCTAGCTTGGTTCCAGATTTCTGACGCACCATCAGATTCGCCATCAGATCAGCGAGGGGACACCATGGAACTGCCTCGGATCATCAGCGTCGACGACCACGTCATCGAACCGGCCCACCTCTTCGACGTGTGGCTACCCGCCAAGTACCGCGACCGCGGACCCAAGGCGCTCACCGCCGGCATCGGCGAGCTCGCCTACACCGGCGGCAAGTACGTGATCACCATGGACCCCGACGGCCCGCCCACTGACTGGTGGATCTACGAGGACCTGAAGTTCCCGTACAAGCGCAACATCGCCGCCGTCGGCTTCGACCGGGACGAGATGACCCTGGAGGGCATCACCCGCGAGGAGATGCGGCGCGGCTGCTGGGACCCCAAGGCACGCCTGCTCGACATGGACCTCAACCACGTCGAGGCCTCCCTGTGCTTCCCGACCTTCCCGCGCTTCTGCGGGCAGACCTTCGCCGAGGCCAAGGACAAGGAGGTCGCCCTGGCCTGCGTGCGCGCGTACAACGACTGGATGGTCGAGGAGTGGTGCGGGGACAGCGGCGGCCGGCTCATCCCGCTCTGCATCATCCCGCTCTGGGACATCGACCTGGCCGTCGCCGAGATCCGCCGCAACGCCGCGCGCGGGGTGCGGGCGGTGACCTTCTCCGAGATCCCCACCTACCTCGGCCTGCCGTCCATCCACTCCGGCTACTGGGACCCCTTCTTCGCCGTCTGCCAGGAGACCGGCACCGTCATCAACATGCACATCGGCTCCAGCTCCCAGATGCCCGCCGCCTCCCCCGACGCCCCGCCCGCCGTGCAGGCCGCGCTCAGCTTCAACAACGCCATGGCCTCGATGATGGACTTCCTGTTCAGCGGGGTGCTCGTGAAGTTCCCGACGCTGAAACTGGCGTACAGCGAAGGCCAGATGGGCTGGATCCCGTACGCCCTGGAGCGCGCCGACGACGTGTGGCAGGAGCACCGCGCCTGGGGCGGGGTCAAGGACCTGATCCCCGAGCCGCCGTCCACGTACTACTACCGGCAGATGTTCTGCTGCTTCTTCCGCGACAAGCACGGGATCGCCTCGCTGGACGTCGTCGGCCGCGACAACGCCACCTTCGAGACCGACTACCCGCACGTGGACTCGACCTTCCCGCACACCAAGGAGGTCGCCCTCGACCACGTCAAGGGCCTCGACGAAGAAACCGTATACAAGCTCATGCGTGGAAATGCCATCCGTATGCTCGGACTTGACTTCGACAAGGACCGGCGGACGGGGCGGTAGGCGCAGTGGACCTCACCTATACCGAGGAGGAACGCGAGTTCCGGGCCCGGCTGCGGGCCTGGCTCGCGTACGTGCTCCCGGACCTGCCGCCCAAGCCCTCGCCCGACGACTGGCCGGGCCGCCGCGCCTACGACGCGGGCTGGCAGCGCCGGCTGTACGACGCCGGGTACGCCGGACTGCACTGGCCGGTGGACGCGGGCGGCCGCGGGGCCACCCCCACCCAGCACCTGATCTACCTGGAGGAGACCGAGCGCGCGGGAGCCCCGTACGTCGGAGCGAACTTCGTCGGGCTGCTGCACGCCGGCCCGACCATCGCCGCCGAGGGCACCGCGGAGCAGCGGGCGCGCTGGCTGCCGCCCGTGCTGCGCGGCGACGAGATGTGGTGCCAGGGCTTCAGCGAGCCGGACGCGGGCTCCGACCTGGCCTCGCTGCGCACCCGCGCGGTCCGCGACGGCGACGAGTACGTGATCACCGGCTCGAAGATATGGACCTCACACGCGGAGGTCTCCGACTGGTGCGAGCTGCTGGTCAGGACCGATCCCATCAGCGCCGAGACCCCCAAGCACCGGGGGATCTCCTGGCTGGCCATGCCGATGGACGCGCCGGGGGTGACGATCCGGCCGCTGCGCACCCTGGCCGGGTCCACCGAGTTCGCGGAGATGTTCCTCGACGAGGTACGGGTCCCGGTCGCCAACCGGGTCGGCGCCGAGAACGACGGCTGGCGGGTCACCATGGTGACCCTGTCCTTCGAGCGCGGCACCGCCTTCGTCGGCGAGGTCGTCGCCTGCCGGCGCACGCTCGGCGAGCTGGCGCGCGCCGCGAAGGCCAACGGCCGCTGGGACGACCCGGTGCTGCGGCGCCGGCTGGGCCGGCTGTACGGGGAGTTCGGCGCCCTGTGGCGGCTCACCCAGTGGAACGTCAGCGAGTCCGAGCGCTCCGGCGGCGTCCCCGGCATCGGCGGCAGCGTCTTCAAGCTGGCTTACTCGCACGCGCGCCAGGAGCTGTACGACACGGCCGCCGAGGTGCTGGGGGCCCAGTCCCTCTCGCTGGAGGAGGAGTGGACCCTGGACCGGCTGTCCTCGCTCTCTTACACGATCGCGGCGGGCACCTCGCAGATCCAGCAGAACATCGTGGCCGAGCGCATCCTCGGCCTTCCGAAGGGCAGGTGAGCGTTCCGTGGACTTCCAGCCGACGCAGGACCAGCGGGACCTGCGGGCAGGCGTACGGGACCTCCTGGAGGGCCGCTACGACCGCGAGGCGCTGCGCGCCTCGGTGGACGGGGCGGCCACCACGGGCCGGGCCGTGGACCGGGTCCTGTGGCGGGAGCTCGGCGAGGCCGGGTTCTTCGCGCTGCGGCTCCCGGAGGACGAGGGCGGGGTCGGGCTGGGGCTGCCGGAGGCCGTCCTCGTCTTCGAAGAGGCCGGCCGGGCCCTGCTGCCGGGCCCGCTGGTCGCCACCCACCTGGCCGCCGGGCTGGTCGCGGGAGCCGCCGAGGGCGAGGCGGTGGTGACGGCCTTCGACCTGGAGGGCCCGCTGGTGGCCCACCTAGGGGAGGCCGACGCGGTGCTCGGCGCGGACGGGGAACCGGTCGAGGTCTACTCGGGGGAGCCGGTGCGCTCCGCGGACCCGCTGACCCCGCTGGCACGGGTCTCCGTACCGGGGCGGCCGGTGGCGGCCGGGACGTACCGGGACGAGGGGGCGCTGCTGACGGCGGCCCTGCAGCTCGGCAGCGCGCTGCGCACGGTGGAGCTGGCGGTGCGGTACGCCAAGGAGCGCGAGCAGTTCGGGCAGCCGATCGGGGCGTTCCAGGCGGTCAAGCACCTGTGCGCGCAGATGCTGGTGCGCGCGGAGGTGGCCCGTACGGCGGTCTACGCGGCCGCCGTGACGGCGGACCCGGCGGAGGTGGCCGGGGCCAAGCTGCTGGCCGACGAGGCGGCCGTGCGCAATGCCCGGGACTGCCTGCAGGTGCACGGCGGGATGGGCTTCACCTGGGAGGCGGACGTGCACCTGCACCTGAAGCGGGCCTGGGTGCGGGCGGAGCAGTGGCGGACGGCGGCGCAGGGGGAGGAGGCGCTGGCGGCGGAGCTGCTGGCGGCGGCGGAGTAGTTCGCGGCCGTGGAGCAGCTCGCGCACAGTGACGGCCGGGCACGGGAGGGACGGCGCGGGACGCATGTCCGATTACATAGAGTTGATATCGGTTTGTGTCCTTCGCCCGACTCATTGCGGCCCGGAGGCGGGGGGCCGCTCCGGTACGCTCCCGGGAATGCGAGCGGTTGAGCGGCGCGAGCGTCGCACAGTATGCACCACGCCTACTCCTTCACGCTGGAATATGCCCGAAGCGCTTGTTGCGGTGACTGTATGTCAACCATGCTGCTCCGCAACGGGGTCACACTCGGTGACTCCGTCCTGTCGCGAGGCGAAGTGTCCGCCGGTTCGGATGGTGTGAGCGGTGCAGGTGCTTCAGGTTCAGCTGGAGGTAGGACCGGACCCCGCCGAGGTCGGCCGGGCCCGCCGATGGGCCCGCTCCCGGCTCGCGGGCTGCGGCATAGGGGATGACGAGCCGCTCGCGGAGACGCTGATCCTGCTGATCTCCGAGCTGGTCACCAACGCCGTCGTGCACACCGGCTGTCCGGCCGTGCTGCGCATGCTCTTCGGG
Source organism: Streptomyces sp. NBC_01264 (assembly GCF_026340675.1). Lineage (NCBI taxonomy): Bacteria > Bacillati > Actinomycetota > Actinomycetes > Kitasatosporales > Streptomycetaceae > Streptomyces > Streptomyces sp. NBC_01264. Next base: position 4,446,810 of record NZ_JAPEOX010000001.1, on the reverse strand, counting down.
GAGCCGGGGGTGCGGGTGGAGGTCGCGGACGCGAGCGACCGGGCCCCGTCCCCGCGGCAGGCCGCGGGGGACGACACGGGCGGGCGGGGGCTGGAACTGGTGGACGGGCTGGCGGACCGCTGGGGCTGGCAGCGCGAGGGCGCCGGGAAGCGGATCTGGTGCGAGATCGACCGCGAGGAGAAGACCGCGGAGGCCGTTGCGGACGAGCCGGAAATCCGGGGCGGGATCCGGGAACCGCGCTTGTACCTCTAACGAGGTGTTGACGGTTCGTCAACTGGTGATCACTCTTGTGTTGAACGATTCGTCGCGAGGGGACGCCAAGGGTCAGTCCTGCCTTGACGAGTGCGGGTCGTGGGGTGGCGGCCGCCGTGCCGCGCTCGGGGCGTGCATGCGCGCCGCCGCCACCCGCAGCACCCTTTCTTCACGCGCCGCTCGCACGGCTCGGCCCTGGCGGGCCTCCCCGGCTTCGCGCCGCTGCGCCGGCCTCCGGCCGTCGACCGGCTGGAGCCCGGCCCGGCCGTGAAGTCGGTGCCTCCGTGCTGCAATGCGACGGCACCCCCAAGTCGTCTTGAGGGTGAGGGGGTGTTGCCGGGTGGATCCATCCGAGGAATCGTTCGCGGAGTTCGTCGCGGCAGAGGGAATGCCGTTGCTCCGCACCGCGCGGCTGCTGACGGGCGACTGGCATCTGGGGCAGGACCTGGTGCAGGTGACCCTGGCCAAGGTGTACGACCGCTGGGCCCGCGCGGGCCGGTACGACGCGCCGGTCGGCTACGCGCACAAGGTCATGGTCACCACGTACTGCACCTGGCGCCGCAGGCGCTGGAACCACGAGCTTCCCCACGCGGCCCTGCCCGATGCGGCGGGCGGCTCCGTCGAGCCCGCGGCCGAGGCGGTCGCGGCTGCCGACCTGCTCGAACGCGCGCTGCTCGGCCTGCCACGGCGCCAGCGGGCCGTCCTGGTGCTGCGCTACTACCAGGACCTGACCGTCGAGCAGACGGCGGAGATCCTGGGCTGCCCCAACGGCACGGTGACCAGCCTGACCGCGCGGGCCCTGACCCGCCTGCGGTCCCACCCCGACCTCTGGCCGGGCGAGGGCGCAACCAAGACCACGACCCCGAGTGAGGCGCAGGCGCGATGAACGGGTTCCCCGAAGAAGAGCTGCGCAGCGCCCTGCACGCGCTGGCGGACCGGCCGGCGGTGCCGGTCGCGGCGCCGACACCGCACGGCGCGGTCCGGGCGGCCGCCCGGATCCGCCGCCGCCGGAGGGCGGCCGCGGCCGGACTGGTGGCGGCCGCCGCGGTGCTGGCCGTCCTCGTCCCGCAGTGGCTGCCGGGCGGCGGGGGCCGGATGCCGGCCCCGCCGGCCGCGACCGCGGGACCGCCGAGCGTGATGCCCGAGGCGACGGAGTCGGCCGTTCTGACCGACCCGGACGCGCTCGGAGTCCCGTACGCGCACGACCTGTACGTGCACTGCGGAATCCGGTTCACGAAGTTCGCGGGCCGCTGGTGGCGCGCCGATCCGGAGGTTCCGGACCAGGAGCTGGACGCGGCCGTCTGGGACGACCCGTACACGGCGGGCACGATGACGCTCGTCTCGGCGGTCGAGGCGCGCTTCGTCCGCCACGACTCGGGTCCCACGGTCACCTTCCGCGCCACGGAGGAGGAACCGCCGCTCTGCCGCTGAGGGCGGGCGGGGTGGAACCATGAGGTGTCCATGACGTGTCTCTGTGCGGGGCACGCCGTCCCACCCCGAAGTCCCCCCTCACCGCAGGAGAAGCGCATGGCAAACCCGTACGAGGCGACGCCTCCACCCGCCCCGGGGCGCCGTGGGAGCAAGCTCCCCGGCCTCCTCGTCCTCGTGCTGCTCATCGCAGCCGTGTACGGAGCCTCCCAGTGGCTCGGCAAGAACGACGACAAGGCGGACGCCAAGCCCTCGGCTTCCGCACCGGCGCCCGCCAACTCCTCCAAGGACCCCGGAAATCCGGAGTCCTCCTCCGACACGTCGAGTACATGGGCGGTGGGCGACTGCGGAGGCCCCGACCCGGACAACCCGCCGGACGGCTACCGGCCGCGGAAGTGCTCGGCGTCCGGAGCCACCTTCAAGGCGATCGACATCAAGGACGCCAGCATCCTGCCGGGCGCGATCCAGTGCCCGCCCGGTACCGACCTGATGATCCAGGTGAGCATGTCCTACGGCTCCGCGAAGTCGGGCGGCATCCCCACCAACACCGTCTGCGGCCGCAACCTGACCGGCGAACACCCCGGTGACGCGGGCGCCGGCGGCGGCCAGCTGGTACAGGGCGACTGCGTGACCGGCCAGGCGCAGGAAGTGCCGTGCGCCTCGGGCGGCTCGGGCACGTACAAGGTGCTCGGCCTGGTCAAGACGAAGGCAGAGTGCCCGTCGGGGACCAACAAGCCGATGCAGCTCGTGATGGCGGTGGGCCGCCCGTACGACGTGATCTGCGCCAAGGGCTGACCGGGGAACGCGAAGGGCCGGACCGGGCGATGGCCGGGTCCGGCCCTTCGGCTCGTCCCTACAGGTCGAGCTGGTACTGCAGTGTCGTGTGCGTGGGCAGGTAGCCGAGGCTGTCGCTGATGTTCCGCATGTGCGTGTTGCTGTCGGCGGTGTCGGTCAGGAGGCCGCCGAGGTCCGGATGGTGCTCGTGGGCCCGTCGGATCGACTCGGCCTTCATCCAGCGGCCGAGGCCGTGTCCGCGGTGCTCGGGCAGCACGGCGGTGCCGTAGTGCACGGCGTCGCCCTTGCCGCTGCCGGGGACGACGAGTTCGGTGAACCCGGCGATCGAGCCGTCCGAGGTGTCGACGGCCACGACGGTGTGCAGCTGGTCACCGCGCTGTTCGACGGCCTTGGCGGCGGCCCGGACGCGGTCCACGTCCCAGGCCGTGATGCCGTGGTCGGTGTCCTCCATGGGCATGTCGTCCATGGCGCGGCGCGAGTCGGCGAAGGTCTGGGCGAGGTCGTCGGGGACGGTCCCCGGCCAGGACGCCAGCCGGTAGCCGGGATGCGGCCGCTCGATGACGGCCGCGAGGGCGGTGGTGTCCAGGTCGGCCAGTGGCAGGCGGGCGAACCTCAGGGTGAGCACCTTGCGGAAGCCGCGGGCCGCCAGGAAGCGGTCGCCGGGCGATCCGGCCTCGGCCTGCGCGGTGACGCAGCGCCGGGAGTCGTCCCGGGCGGCGGCCACGGCCACCTCGAGGAGCCGGGATCCGACGCCCTCGCGGCGCTCCACGGGGTGCACGTGGAGGGTCAGTTCGGCCAGGTGCGCCTGTCCGCCGTCGAACAGGCGCAGGAAGGCCGTCCCGACGGGGCTGGAATCGGCGTCGGACGCCAGCCATGCGAGGCGTCGGCTGTGCGCGCCGTGAGCGGGGTCGGTCAGCGGGGTGATGTGGAACGACAAGGTGTCTCCGTCGTGAGGAGGTGGCAGAGGTCGGTACGCGGGCTCACCTGCTGGGCACTCGTGCGCATGTGCTCCACACCTCCTCGTCGACGGCGCCGGTCCGGCAAGAGACGGACGGCTGGGTGAACCTAGCTGGCCGATCGGTTCCCTGGCAAAGGGTTTGGCCCGGTACCCGCTGCCCCGCCCCCGTCCCCGTCCCCGCTCAGAGGATGGCGATCGGGGCCACCGGGGTGCCGACCGCGCCGACGAAGGGTTCGGGCATGGCCGAGAGGAGGAAGGAGTAGCGGGATTCTTCCGCACAGGCTGTGGACAACTTTTCGAGGTTCCAGTTCTGGCCCTGGTGCATGCCCATCTCGACCAGGTCCAGGGCGTGCACCGGCAGCCACAGGTTGTCTATCTCCGGCGGGAAGATCTCGAAGGTCAGGGTGTCGTTCGCGACGGCCGCCACGTCCCGGGCGTGGAACCACTCGGGCGTACGGACGGACAGGCCGGGCGACGGGTAGCCGTAGCCGTGCTTGTCGCCCGCGAGGTAGACCTGCACCTGGCCGGTGCGGACCAGAACGATGTCGCCCGCGCGGACGGTGACCCCGGCGAACTCCTCCGCCTGCTCCAGGTCCTCCGGGGTGACCGCGTGGCCGCCGGGGAGCCGGTCCAGGCCCTTGGCGCGGGCCACGTCCAGCAGGACCCCGCGCGAGACGATGTGCCCGGCCTTGTCGATGCCGCTGAACTCGGCGCGGCCGTGGGCCGTGATGGTGCCGGCCGGGCGACCGTTGTAGATCTTCCCCGAGTGCGAGACGTGCGTGAGCGCGTCCCAGTGGGTGCCGGCCTGGAGGCCGAAGGTCACCGCGTCGTCGCTGCAGGCCACCGTGCCCGGGCCGAAGAGCTCCTGGTTGATCTGCACCATCGTGTGCAGCGGGTTGATCCGGCCGGGGATCATGCCGGACTGCACCCCGTCCTCCTTGAGGGGGAGGGCCATGGGGATCCGGCGGCCGGTACGGATCTCGGCGGCGGCCGCGCGGACCACCTCGTCGGTGATGAGGTTGAGGGTGCCGATCTCGTCTTCGGCGCCCCACCGGCCCCAGTTGTTGACGCGCTTGGCGATGTCGTGGAACTCGGCGGGCATGGCCATCGATCTCATCAGCTCCTCGGAGTGAAATGAACCGCTGTGACGAACTGGGGCTTGTGCTCGTACATCTGACTGCCCATAGAATCTAACGGACCGTCAGAAAACGCGGGAAGGGGCCGGACGTGGGGAACTTCTTGGCAGGCAAAGTCGTCGCCGTCACAGGCGCCGGCCGGGGCATCGGGCGGGCCGTGGCACTCGCCGCGGCCGCCGAAGGTGCCAGGGTCGTCGTCAACGACTACGGCGTGGGCATGGAGGGCAACGAGCCCACCAGCGAGATCGCCGAAGCGGTGGTGAAGGAGATCATCGCCGCTGGTGGGGAAGCTGTTGCCGTCGCCGACGACATCTCGACCATGGCGGGCGGCCAGCGCATCGTGGACACCGCGCTCGCCCAGTACGGACGCATCGACGGAGTCGTGTGCGTCGCCGGCATCCTGCGCGAGCGGATGCTGTTCAACATGTCCGAGGAGGAGTGGGACCCGGTGGTCGCCACCCACCTCAAGGGCACCTTCACCGTCTTCCGCGCCGCCTCCGCCGTCATGCGACGCCAGGGGACCGGCACGCTGATCGGCTTCACCAGCGGCAACCACCAGGGCTCGGTGGCCCAGGCCAACTACAGCGCCGCCAAGGGCGGGATCATCTCGCTCGTACGGTCGGCCGCGCTGGGCCTGGCCAAGTACGGGGTCACCTCCAACGCCGTGGCGCCCGTCGCGCGCACCCGGATGTCGGCCAACGTGCCGATGGAGCTCAAGGAGATCGGCGAGCCCGAGGACGTGGCCGCGCTCGTGACCTACCTGCTCTCCGACAAGGCCGTCGCCGTCGGCGGCGAGAAGATCACCGGGCAGGTCTACACGATCGCCGGACCGAAGATCGCCGTCTGGGCCCAGCCCCGCGAACTGCGCGCCGGCTACGCCGAGGGCTCCTGGACCCCCGAGAAGATCGCCGACTTCCTGCCCGGGACGGTGGGCACCGACCCGATGCCGATGCTCGCCCAGCTCGAAGCCATGGCCAAGGCGGCGGCCGCCAAGGACCGCCCCAACGCGTAGCCCTGGCCGGGCGGTTCGGGTGTTCCGGTGCGCCGGGCGTTCCGGCAGATCCCGGCAGAGCCCGGTGGACCCGTTGGAGCGGCGCGTACGCGTGCCAAGGCGCGAGAGGCCGGCCGCAGCGGCCGGACAGGACCCAAGGGGGGTACCGACCATGGACTTCCGCTTCGGCGAGGAGGACGAGGAGCTGCGCGGTCGCGCGCGGGCGTGGCTGGCGGAGCACCTCGTGGGCCCGTACGCGGAGGCCGTCGGCCTCGGAGGGCCGGGCAGTGAGCACGAGGGCGTCGAGACCCGGCGCGCGTGGGAGCGCGAGCTGGGGGGCGCGGGATGGATCGGTCAGGGCTGGGAGACCGGGGAGGGCGATGCCTACGGCAACCGGCGGCTCTCCCTCACCGGGCAGGTGGTGTGGGCCGAGGAGTACGCGGCCGCGCGCGCCCCGGCCCGGGTCGGCCACATCGGTGAGAACCTCCTCGCGCCGACGCTGATCGCCTACGGCTCCCCGGAGCAGCGGGCCCGCTTCCTCCCCGGCATCGCCCGCGGCGAGGAGCTGTGGTGCCAGGGGTACTCCGAACCGGGCGCCGGCTCCGACCTCGCGGGAATTCGTACGACGGCCGTACGGGACACCGCCGATGGATCGTTCCGGGTCACCGGGCAGAAGATCTGGACCTCGCTCGCCCAGGACGCCGACTGGTGCTTCGTCCTGGCGCGCACCGGCGCCGGGTCGGTGCGGCACCGCGGGCTGTCCTTCCTCCTGGTCCGCATGGACCAGCCGGGCAGGGTCGAGGTCCGGCCGATCCGGCAGATGTCGGGGACCTCCGAGTTCAACGAGGTGTTCTTCGACGGGGCCGTCGCCGCCGAGGTGGTGGGCGGGGAGGGCAACGGATGGTCCGTGGCCATGGGACTGCTCGCCCTGGAGCGCGGGGTCTCCACGCTCGTCCAGCAGATCGGCTTCGCGGCCGAACTGGAGCGGGTGGTCCGGGCGTACGTGGACGCCGGTGCGGGCGACCCGGTCCTACGCGAACGCCTCGTACGGCAGTGGGCCGAGCTGCGCACGATGCGGTGGAACGCGCTGCGGACGCTGGGCGCCGCGGGCGCCGACGGCTCCGCGGGAGCCGACCCCGGCGCGCCCAGCGTGGCCAAACTGCTGTGGGGCGGCTGGCACCGGCGGCTCGGGGAGCTGGCGGTGGAGGTCCGGGGCGCGGTGGCCACCGCCGGGCCGGGGCACTGGTCGCAGGGGACCCCGTACGAACTCGGACTCGACGAGGAGCAGCGGCTGTTCCTGTTCACCCGCGCCGACACCATTTACGGCGGCTCGGACGAGATCCAGCGCAACATCATCGCCGAGCGCGTGCTCGGCCTGCCTAAGGAGTCCAGGTGAGAGGCGTCGTATTCGACGGCAAGCAGGCCCAGGTGGTCGACGATCTGGAGATCCGGGACCCGGGGCCGGGGGAGGTGCTGGTCGCGATAGCGGCGGCCGGGCTGTGTCACAGCGATCTCTCGGTGATCGACGGGACGATCCCGTTCCCGCCGCCGGTGGTCCTCGGGCACGAGGGCGCGGGCGTGGTGGAGGCGGTCGGTTCCGGGGTCACGCACGTGGCGCCCGGCGACCACGTCTCCCTGTCCACGCTCGCCAACTGCGGGGCGTGCGCGGACTGCGACCGCGGCCGGCCGACGATGTGCCGCAAGGCGATCGGGATGCCGGGTCAGCCGTTCTCGCGGGGCGGCAAGCCGCTCTATCAGTTCGCGTCCAACTCGGCCTTCGCGGAGCGGACGATCGTCAAGGCCGTGCAGGCGGTGAAGATCCCCCAGGACATCCCGCTGACCTCGGCCGCCCTGATCGGCTGCGGGGTCCTGACGGGCGTGGGCGCCGTGCTGAACCGGGCGAAGGTGGACCGCGGCGAGAGCGTGGTCGTCATCGGCACGGGCGGCATCGGGCTCAACGTGCTCCAGGGCGCGCGGATCGCGGGTGCCACGACGATCGTGGCGATCGACGCGAACCCGGCGAAGGAGGCGGTGGCCCGGCAGTTCGGCGCCACGCACTTCATCGACGCCTCGGCGGTCGCCGATTCCTCGGCGGCGGTGAAGGAGATCCTGCCCACGGGCGCGGACCACGCCTTCGAGTGCGTGGGCAACGTCAAGCTGATCCGGCAGGCCATCGACCTCCTGGACCGGCACGGACAGGCGGTCCTGCTGGGCGTGCCCGGCTTCAAGGAGGAGGCGGCCTTCCAGGTCTCGTCCATGTACCTGGACAAGACGATCATGGGCTGCCGGTACGGGTCCTCGCGCCCGCAGCGGGACATCGCGCTCTACGCGGAGCTCTACCGGCAGGGCAGGCTGCTGCTGGACGAACTGGTCACGGAGGTCTACCCGGTCGAGGACTTCGCCAAGGCCGTGGACGACGCGCACCACGGGCGGGTGGCGCGGGGGGTCCTCACGTTCTGACATCGGGGGCGCGGACGCGAGAGGGGCCCCGGCCGTTGCGGCCGGGGCCCCTCTCGTGGTGGGGCGCCACCGGCCCGGGTCAGTCGGCGAAGCGGCCGAAGCGGCCCTTGTGGAAGAGCAGGGGCTCGCCCTCGCCGGCCGCGCCCATGGCCTCGACCTTGCCGACCACGATGAGGTGGTCGCCGCCGGTGTGCACGGCGTGGATCCGGCAGTCGATCCAGGCGGGCACGGCGTCGAGCTGCGGGGAGCCCGTGGCGGGGGCCGGGGTGTGCGCGACCCCGGCGAACTTGTCGGCGCCGCTGACGGCGAAGGCCCGGCACAGGTCGCCCTGTTCGGCGCCGAGGATGTTCACGCAGAACACCCCGGTGCGTGCGATGCGGGGCCAGGTGGTCGACGTACGGGCCACCATGAAAGTGACCAGCGGGGGGTCGAGGGAGAGCGAGGCGAAGGACTGGCAGGCGAAGCCGGCCGGACCCTCCTCGCCCTCGCCGGGCGGCGAGGTGATGATCGTGACCCCGCTGGCGAAGTTCCCCAGTACGGCGCGGAACTCGGCGGGGCTGACGGGTGCACGCTCGTGTTCGCCGACGGCCCGCAGATCGGGGCGGGGCAGTGCTTCGACGGGCTCGGCCCCGGGCTCCGCGGCGGCGGAGGGGAGGGAGCCGACTGACCTGAGGTATCGGACGACGGTGGCCGCCATCCCTGCGTGTCCCATCACCCTCCCGATTGAAGCTGACGGTGCGTCAGATAGGAAGGGGGGTGTAGGGTTCGCCATGGATTGAACGTGTTCAATTAATGATCCGGGGGGATCGCCGTGGGTGCTGGCACGTGGAACGGCGTGGCCGTGGCGCAGCCGAAGGGACGCGACTGGAGCGGCGCCGCGCCGGGCGGGGAGACCGTCGCCGCGGGGCAGTTCGTGGCCGCCGGGGTGTTCTACCAGATGGCCACCTTCGCGGAAGTGATGGACGACCCCTACGGCCAGGGCTACGGCGGCGGTATCGGCGCGATCGTCGGGCTGGTCTTCATCTGTTTCGTCCTGCCGCTGCTGGCCTTCGCGCTGGGCTGGGTGCACAGCACGCTCGTCACCGTCCCCGTGATGGCGCTCTCGAACGCCGCCGGTGTGCGCACCCGCATCCCTGCACCCTGGTGGGCCCTGCCGGTCCTCGCCGTGCTCAGCGCCGTGTACGCCACCCCGGTGGCCCTGCTGACGAGCGCGCCGTACGCCGCCACGTGCGGCTGGCTCACGGCCGCCGGGGTGCTCCCGGTGGCGGTGGCCGTGTACGCACGGATGCGGCAGCGGACGAAGTCCTCGGTGCGGCGGTGGACGCTCGGGGTGGCGGCGGTGGCGGCCGTGGTGGCCTTCGTCGCCGGCTCGGCCTGGCCGTCGCGGTCGGGGCCGTACCAGCCGCCGGTCCTGTCGCAGGGCGACTACGTCGGCGAGTGGACCGGTGCCGGAATCCGCCTGGAACTCGACGCGCAGGGCGGGGTGACGGCGGAGAAGCTGCCGGTGGACGACGGGTTCGAGGTGGTCGACCGCTGCTCGGGCCACGGCACGTGGGAGCCCCGGGAGGCGGACCGCTTCTACGACCGGGCGGCCGTGGTCCTCACCGTGCCCGAGTGCCCGGAGGCCTCGCTCAGGTGGGAGGTCGCGGGCACCTCGGCGGAGCCCGAGCTGTTCGTGCTGATCGGCGACCCCGACGGCGGGGACGTGCGCGTGCTGCGGAAGCGGGCGCGGTAGGCCGTCGGGGCGAGGTCCAGGGTGTGCTGGAAGACGCGGCGCATCGTCTCGGCGGAGCCGAAGCCCGACTGCTCGGCCACCGTGTCCACCGGATCGTCCCCGGCCTCCAGGAGGACCTGGGCGGCTTCGAGGCGGATGGACTCCAGGTACTGCCCCGGCGTCATCCCGGTCTCCGAACGGAAGAGCCGGGCGAGGTGCCGGCCGCTGATCCCGGCGTCCCGGGCGACCTCATCGAGCGCGAGCCGCGGGTCGGCCCCGATGGCGTCCATGACCGTGCGCAGCACCGGGTGCCGGGCCTCGCGCGGGGTCAGCCGGGCGCTGTACTGGGACTGCCCGCCGGGCCTGGCCATGAAGACGACCAGCTCCCGCGCGACCTCCCGGGCGACGGCCGGCCCGTGGTCCTCCTCGACCAGGGACAGCGCGAGGTCGATGCCGGAGGTCACCCCGGCGGAGGTGACCACGTGCCCGTCCTGCACGAACACCGGATCCGCCTCCACGCGCACCCGCGGGTACGCCGCCGCGAGCTGCGCCGCGAGCCTCCAGTGCGTGACCGCCCGCCGCCCGTCGAGCACCCCGGTCTCCGCCAGGACGAAGGCCCCCGCGCACACCGAGGTGACCCGGCGCGAACGCCGCACCAGCTCGCCGACCAGCCCCGTCAGGGCCGGATCGGCGACGGCCCGCCGCCAGTCGCTGCGGCCGGGGACCACGAGCGTCCCGGGCCGCGCCGGGAGGCTGTCCGGGCCGCCGTCCGCACCGATGCGTACGCCCGAGGAGGTCCGGACGTCGGACCCGTCCGGGGAGACGATCCGGACCTCGTAGCGGGCACCGTGCAGGTTGGCGGTACTGAACACCTCTGCGGGACCCGTGACGTCGAGCAGCTGCACGCCGTCGAAGGCGACGATGACGATGCTGTGCGGGGCGGGCCGGGCGGCTACTCGGGCCACGGCGAGTCCAGGACGACGCGTACGAAGTCCGCGCGCTCGAAACCGGGCACGTGGTGCGCGAGCACGTCGGCCTTGATGTTGCCGAAGGCCGTTTCGGGCTTGGGCCCCACGCCGTCGGCGAAGGCGCGCAGGATGCGCTCCTTGAACCGCGGTCGCGGGTGCAGGGCGACGACCGCCGCGCGGTCCGCCTCGGAGAGGTCGTGGAAGCCGATGCCGAGCACGTCGTACTCCACGCCGGCCGTCACCAGGGCCACCTCGGGCTCCATGTGCTCCGGGATGCCCGGGGTGGTGTGCAGGGCGATCGCTGTCCACACCCGGCGCACCGCGTCCTCGGGGACCCCGTGGGTCCGCAGGAAGCGGCGCGCCTCGTCGGCGCCGTCCACCTCGAAGCGGCGGCCGCTGGTGCGGAAGGGCTCGGTGAGGCCGAGGTCGTGGAACATCGAGGCCACGTAGAGCAGTTCCGGATCGGCCTCGATGCCGAGGCGGCGGCCCTGGAGGCTGCCGAAGAAGTACACGCGGCGGGAGTGGTCGTAGAGCAGCTCGCTCACGCTGTCCCGGACGAGTTCGGTGGCCTCCTTGGCGAGGCGTGAGTCGGGTACCGGTACCGGTACCGGTGTCGTTGCCGTTGTCATGGCCGGTCGTCCCTTCGTGGGTCCCCTGCGGGTCAGCACCAGTCTTCGGGGTCCGCGCGGCCTCCCGCCATGGCCGTGGGGCCGTACATCCCACAGATACGGACACGGGTGCGGGCGGGGCGCGTCCGTACGGGTGATTCCACCGCCGTACGGGGCTCCCCGGGGCGCGGGCCCCGTACGGGCTCGGCATCGTGGCGGGGGGACCGGGGGCCCGCCCCGACCCGGTAGCAGCGGCGGACGTACGCAGGCACAGGAGGAACTTCATGCTCGGCACCGATTTCCGCAAGGGATCGCCCAACTGGCTCGACCTCGGGAGCCCCGACACCGACGGGGCCGTCTCGTTCTACACCGGGGTCTTCGGCTGGCAGTTCCTCTCCCTCGGCCCCGAGGCGGGCGGCTACGGCTTCTTCCAGGTCGACGGCAAGACCGTCGCCGCCCTCGGGCCGCTCACCGAGGAGGGCGCCAAGCCGGCGTGGATGCTGCACTTCGACACCCCCGACATCCAGGAGACGGCGGCGGCCGTCCGGGCGGGCGGCGGAACGGTCCGCATGGAGCCCGGGGACGTCATGGGGGAGGGGTGGCTGGCGCAGTTCACCGACCCGCAGGGCGCGGAGTTCGCGTGCTGGCAGCCGGGGAGGACCGCCGGGCTGGGGCTGACCTCCGAGGTCAACGCCCTGGTCTGGGCGGAGCTGCACGTCGCCGACCCGGTCGCGGCCGTCGAGTTCTACGCCGGCCTCTTCGGGTGGCGCTCGGCGGAGATGGACGCACCCGGGATGACCTACCGGGTGCTGAGCATCGCCGACGGGGACCAGGAGGACGGCTCCTTCGGAGGGGTCGCGCCGCTGGGTGAGGGCACGGGCAACGAGGTTCCCCGCTGGGTGCCGTACTTCAACGTCGCCGATGTGGACGCGACCGTGGCCGCGGTCCGGGGCGGCGGGGGCTCGGTGCTGATGCCCGCCGCCGATCTCCCGGAGGTCGGGCGGATGGCGTGGACGGCGGACCCGACGGGAGCGGTGTTCGCTCTGCTCACGCCGGACCCGCGGATGTAGCGGGGCGTCCCGGCTTGCCCGGCTTACCCGGCTTACCGGCCGAGGTATTTCGGGGTGCGGCGCTCCACGAAGCTGGCGACCCCCTCGTTCGCGTCGGCCGTGGTCATGTTGAGCTCCTGGGCGGTGGCCTCGGCGGCGAGGGCCGTGGCCCGGTCGCCGTCCAGGGAGGCGTTGACCAGCTGTTTCGCCAGGGCCAGGGCGCGGGTGGGGCCCTGGGCGAGGCGCTCCGCCCACTCCCGGGCGGTCTCCTCCAGCGCCTCCGCGGGAACCACCTTGTTCACCAGGCCGAGCCGCTCCGCCTCGGCCGCGGGGACGGCGTCCCCGAAGAACATCAGCTCCTTCGCCTTCTGCGGGCCGACGAGGCGGGGGAGCAGGTACGCGCCGCCGCCGTCCGGGACCAGGCCCCGGCGGACGAACACCTCGATGAAACGGGCCTGTTCGGCGGCGATGACCAGGTCGCAGGCGAGCGCGAGGTGTGCGCCGATGCCGGCCGCGGTGCCGTTCACGGCGGCGATGACCGGCTTCTCGCAGTCGAGCACGGCCGTGATCAGGCGCTGTGCGCCGAGCCGGATCATGCGGGCCACGTCCCCGACGACCCGCTCCGCCGGCGCGGCGGGCGCTCCTCGGAGGTCGGCGCCCGCGCAGAAGCCCTTGCCGGTGGCGGTGATGACGACGGCGCGGACGTCGGGGTCGGCGGAGGCTTCTGTGAGGAGGCCGATGATGCGTTCGCGTTGGTCCCAGGTGACGGCGTTCATCGCCTCCGGGCGGTTGAGGGTGATCCAGCGGACGCCGCTCTCGAAGCGGTGGAGGACTTCGTCCTCCGGGGTGTCGGTCATGGTGGGCTCCTGTTGGTCGGTGGGTGGGGGTGTGGGTGCGGCGCCGTTGCCGGGGACCAGTCCCCGGGCCCCTGCGCCTCAAGCGCCGGCGGGGCTGGGGTTGGCCTGCGCGCGGGTTGGCTGCGGGTGGTGGGCCGGTGCCGGGGGCGGGGTGGGGTGTTGGCCTGGACTGCATGATTTAGGCGCCCTGTCCCCGACGTTCGACAGTTGTGGCTTTCTTGTGCGCCACAAATCACGCTTTACGTCCCGGCCAACACCCCACCCCGCCCCCGTCCCCGGCCCTGGCCCCGCAGCCCCCGTCCCCGGCCGGGGGACAGCTCAGTCCCGGCCTGGGGACACTTCAGCCCCGGCCGGGGTTTGGTTTTTTCAGCCGTCCGGCGTTTGAGGACCGGGTCCGGGCTGGCCCGGGGAACGGTGGAAGGGTGGGTAGGGGACTTCGCCCCGCAGGGCCTGCCCGCACGCGCCCACCGGGCCCCGCGCCGGGACGGCGGTGGCGGCAGCCCCGCCGGGCCACCGCCGGCCGGAGGCCCGCGCAGCGGTGCGAGCTCCGCGTCGAGGAGGAGGGCGGGTGGCCTCTCAGTGGCAGATGGCGAGGGCGTCCAGCGCCACCGCCCCCTGGCCCCGGGGGAGAACCATCAGCGGGTTGATGTCCAGCTCCGACAGCTCGTCGCCCAGTTCCATCGCCATCCTCTGGACCCGCAGGATGACCTCCACCAGCGCGTCGACGTCCGCGGGGGGCGCCCCCCGTACGCCCTCCAGCAGTGCGTGCCCACGGAGTTCCCCCAGCATCGCCCGTGCCTGGTCCTCGCCGAAGGGAGGGACCCGTACGGCCACGTCGTGCAGGACCTCCACCAGGACTCCGCCCAGTCCCACCGTCACGGTGGGGCCGAAGAGGTCGTCCTGGGTGACGCCGACGACCATTTCGACGCCGCGTTCCACCATCTGGCAGACGAGGATCCCGTCCAGCGGGACGTTCTCGTAGCGGGCGATGTCCGTCAACTCGCGGTAGGCGTCCCGGATCTGGCTCGCGGAGGTCAGGCCGATCTTGACCAGGCCCAGTTCGGTCTTGTGGGCGAGCTGGGGGCCCGAGGCCTTCATGACGACCGGGTATCCGACCAGTCCGGCGGCGCGTACGGCCGCTGCGGCGCTGGTCACCAGTTGTTCCCGGGGCACGCGTATCCCGTAGGCGCGCAGGAGCTGCTTCGCCGCGTGCTCGCTGAGCTGCTGGCCCGGACGCATGAGGGCCTGGGCCTTGCGGAAGGAGGGGGAGGTGGTGCGCGGGGCGTCCTCGAAGGGGGAGCGGTAGGCGGCGGTGAAGCGGTGGTGGCCGAGGTAGGCGCGGACGGCGGTGATGCAGTTGCCGAAGGTGCGGAAGGTCGCGACCCGGGAGGAGCCGAGGAGGGTGGTGCGGTAGGCCTCCTCCGTGCCGACCGGGGAGCCCCAGATCACGCAGATCAGCTTGTCGGTCTGCTCGGCCGCGTCCACGAGGTCCTGCGCCAGTTTGTCGCTCATGGGAGGGAAGGGGCCCGTGATCGGGCAGATCAGGACGCCTACGGAGGGGTCGGCGAGGATCGCGTCGATGATCTTGCGGCCGCGCCAGTCGCCGACCGGGTGGCCGCCGTTGTCCACAGGGTTGGAGACGCCCAGGTACTCCGGGATCCACTGGTGCAGCTCGTCCTGCTTGGCCTGGGAGAGGGTGGGGATGCTGAGGCCCGCCTCGGTGGCCAGGTCGGAGAAGTGGGCGCCGGTGCCGCCGGAGATGGAGTACACGACCACGCCGTCGGCCAGCGGTTTGCGGGCGCGGGCGAGGAGGGCGGCGGTGTCCTGGAGTTCGTCGAGGCCGTCGACGCGGATGACGCCGAACTGCCGCATGGCGGCGTCGACGACGGTGTCCGCGCCGGTCAGCTTCCCGGTGTGCGAGGCGGCCATGCGGGCGCCGGTCTCGGTGCGGCCGACCTTGACGGCGACGACGGGGACGCCGTTGCGGGCGGCCCGGTCGGCGGCGAGGAGGAACTGCCGGCCGTCCTTGAGGCCTTCCACGTAGCAGGCGATGGCCCCGACCTCGGGCTGCTCGGCGAAGTAGGAGATGAAGTCGGAGGTTTCGAGGTCGGCCTCGTTGCCGGTGGGCGCCCAGTGGGAGAGGCGGATGCCCAGCTCCTGGAGGGTGTAGACCGGCCGGCCCTGGTGGCCGGACTGGGTGATGAGCGCGATGGCCGGGCCGTCGAGGTCGTCGCGGAACTTCTCGAAGGCGTTGAGGTTCGTGTTGGGGCCGAGCAGGCGCAGGCCCGAGCGCTGTACGGCGGCGCCCAGGCGGGCCTGTGCGGCGGCGCCCTCGTCGCCGGTCTCGGCGAAGCCGGAGGCGAAGGCCACGGCGAACTTGACCTTGACTTCAGCCAGTTGCTCCACGATCGGGAGCGGGTCGGCGACCAGGAGGACGGCGAGGTCCACCTGTTCGGGCAGGTCGGCCACGGAGGCGTGGCAGGGCAGCCCGAAGACGGTGGTCCGGGTGGGGTGCACGGGGTGCAGCCGGGCGCCGACGCGTTCCGCCCAGGCGATGAGCTGGCGGGTGATGCCGGTGTTGGGTCTGCCGTCGGCGTCCGAGGCGCCGATGACCGCCACGGACTCGGGCCGGAAGAACCGGTCCAGGTCGGGAGCGTCGGCGTGCAGGGGCCGACCGCTGACGTCGAGCGCGACCGTGTCCTCGGCGGACGGGGCCGCTGTGGAGTGGACGGCCGTCCTGGGGGTCTCCCCGCAGGCCTCGACACGTGCGCGGAAGTCGGTGGTGAGGGTGCCGTGAGTAGATCCAAGCATCGTTCCGCCCGCTCCTGCTCGATGAACCTCGACGAATCTCAATAACTGACGCGTAGTCAGATTACTGAACTGACGTGCCGTCAGGAACAGGGATGCACAGGAAAGCTGGTGGAGGTGATGTGTGGAACCCCCCGAGGCCGGACGCCAGGGGTCGTTCAGGGAACGGTCTCAGATTGCCGCGGGCCGGTCCAGACCAGTATTCGGCCGAGGTCAGAGGGCCTGCGGGGCCCGAAGGCCTGGGGGGCCTCACCACTCCCGGGGGGCGATGAGCGCCTCCACGTCCGCGTCCTGGAATCCGTACGCGGAGGCCACGAAGGCGAAGTCCTCGGCTATCTCCTCGCGCGCGACGGTCTCGATCTCGCTCCCGGCGGCCTCGAACTCCGCTTCCAGCAGGTTGAACTCCTCGGTCGCCGCACCCGTCAGCACGTACAGCGCGGCCAGGTCCGAGGGGGCCTCCGCCTCGATGCGGGCGCACAGCCGGAGCAGGATGGCCCGGCCCTGGTCGAGGACGTGGTCGGGGTAGTACGCGTCCGCGTAGAGCGGCTTCAGGAAGGAGCGGGCCGCGACCTGGCGGTTCGTGATCAGCATGGTGGTCCCCCACGTGTGTGCTTCGACGGGTCGGCGCATCACCGCCGATGTGCCGATGCTGCACCAGACCACTGACAACGGACCCGCGCGCGGGGGAGGGGTCTACCGCGTGCCCGTCGTACGGGCGATACGCTTGGCGATCTTCTCGGCGTCCAGGGCCAGTTCGCGGAGGTTTCCGCTGATCGGGTTGGTGAAGCCCGTGAAATACAGGCCCGGGGCGCCCGGTGGGGTTTTGGCGCCGTGGGTGCGGGGGCGGCCTCGGTCGTCCAGTACGTCGAGGCCGGTGAGCAGGCCCTCCAGGGCGCGGCGGTAGCCGGTTGCCGCGATGACGGCGTCCGGGGTGATCCGGGAGCCGTCCGCGAGGACCACCTCGGCTCCGTCGAAGGACTCGACGGCGGCCACGGGCTCCACCCGGCCCGTGCGGACCGCGTCGATCAGGCCGACGTCCTGGATCGGGATCGCCCCCTGCTTGACCCTGCTGTACAGGCCGGTGGTGGGGCGCGGGAGTCCGTACGCGGACAGGTCCGGGACCGAGACCTTGCCGACGATCGCGCCGAGCCGGTCGACCAGGCGGACGGGGAGGCGCCGGATCAGGATCCCGGTCCGCTGGGAGGGCCAGCCGGCGGTGGAGCGGCGCAGGATGTGCGGGGCCGTGCGCACCGCGAGCCGGACCCGGGAGGCGCCGCCTTCGGCGAGGTCGACGGCTATCTCGGCGCCCGTGTTGCCGACGCCGACGACGAGGACGTCCTGGCCGGCGTACGGGGCAGGGTTGCGGTACTCGGCGGCGTGCGCGAGGGGGCCCGGGTAGGCGTCCCGGCCGGGCCAGTCGGGGACGAACGGGGTGTGGTTGAAGCCCGTCGCGACCACGACCGCCCCCGCCGCCATGACGCGGCCGCCGGACGCGTGCAGGGTCCAGCCGGGGGTGGTGGGCGAGGAGCTTGCCGAGCCGTCGGAGCCTTCGGGGTGGGTGTCCGTGGTGGGCTCGATGCGGGTCACCTCGATGCCGGTGGCGATCTCCAGCTCGTGGAACTCGGCGTACTTCTCCAGGTACCGCACCACGTTCTCGCGCGCCACCCAGCGTCCGAAGCGGCGCGGTATGGCCAGGCCGGGCAGGGCGGAGAGGCGGCGCGTGGTGTGCAGGTGGAGGCGGTCGTAGTGCTTCCGCCAGGCGGCGCCGACCGACTCCGACTTCTCCACGACCACCGCGCGGACCCCGCGGGCGCGCAGCGCGGCGGCGACGGCGAGGCCGCCGGGGCCGGCGCCGATCACGTAGACCGGGCGGGGCTGGGTGGACAGGTCGGGTGCTGTGGGGACTCCGGGCATGAGGTGTGAGCGTATCGCCGTACGGGGGCGGTGGGTCTCGGACGAGGAGGGAATCGGTTGCGGATCGATTACGGGGAGTGGTGGGGCGGTGTGGGCGAGCCCCCGGGGGGTGCGGCCCCGGGGTCGGCCCTCGGTGGTGGGGGCTTGTGGGATGCGGCGGGATCCGGTGAACTGACGATACGTCAGGTTGAGTGATGGGTGTGCCCCGGAGGAGTGGTGTCGTGAGTACTGGAGCCGGTACGGCTGCGCGGTTCGACCTGCCGGAGATCGACGACTTCACGCGGCCCTACTGGGACGCGGCGGCGGAGGGGCGGCTGTTGCTGCGCCGCTGCGGGGAGTGCGGCAAGGCGCACCACTACCCGCGGGAGTTCTGCCCGGCCTGCTGGGCGGGGGAGGACCGCGTGACGTGGGAGACGGCGAGCGGGCGGGCCACGCTGTACACCTGGTCGGTGATCCACCGGAACGACCTGCCGCCCTTCGGGGGGCGGGTGCCTTATGTGGCGGCGGTGGTGGATCTTGCGGAGGGGCCGCGGATGATGACCGAGGTCGTGGGTGGGGAGGGGGCGGAGCCGGGGGTGGGGCTGCGCGTGGGCATGGACCTGGAAGTGGCCTTCCGGGAGGCGGCGGAGGGTGTTTGGGTGGCGGTGTTCGCGCCGCGCGTCGCCTGACCGGGTGTGGGTGGCGCGGCCCTGCGGGGCGGAGTCCCCTACCCGCCCTTCCACCGGCCCCCGGGCGCTGCCCGGACCCGCGCCTCAAACGCCGGACGGCTGAATGGGCCCGGGCCGTCTCAGGCGCCGGGCGGCTGGACGGGGGTCACGGCCACAGGAGGTGGCGGGTCCAGGGGGTGGTGGGTGTGCGGGTGTAGTGGAGGCGGGTGTGCAGGCGGGTGACGTCGCCCTGGAAGAACTCGATCTCCGTGGGGGCGAGGACGTAACGGGTCCAGGTCGGCGCCGGGGCGTCCGGCTCCGTGCCGGCCCGCTCCCAGGAGCGCGCCGCGGCGGCGGCCAGTTCCTCCCGGGAGGCCAGCACCTCGCTTTGGTGGCCCGTCAGCGCCGCTGCAAGTGCCCCGCGCGTGCGGACCGCCAGGTCGGCCCGGCTCTCCACCGCGTCGCAGGCGGTGACCCGGCCCCGGATGCGGATCTGGCGGGCCACCGCCGGCCAGTAGAAGCCCAGCGCGGCGTCCGGCTGCCCGGCCAGCTGTCGGCCCTTCGTGCTGGTGGAGTGCGAGGCGAAGTGCAGGCCGCGCTCGTCGGCGTCGTGCAGCATGAGCGTCCGTACGTCGGGCCGCCCGTCCGCGTCCACCGTCGCCAGGCTCATCGTGTGCGGCTCCGGCTGCCCCGCCTTGGCGGCGTGCGTGAACCACTCCCGGAACAGCTCGAGCGGCTCGGCCGGTGCGGTGGCCGTGTCGAAGGAGGGCAGCGGGCCGTCCCAGACGCGCAGGGAGTGCAGGGTGGCGTGGAAGTCGCTCAGGTCGCTCGTCTCGCTCGTCATTTCTCAATCGAACACCACGCGGCTCGGCCGTCACTACGATGTGTGCGTTTTACGTGCTTTACGCGAGTCGTGAGGGTGGGGAGACGTGGGAATGGACAAGAGCGTCGGCGCTATACGAAGAGCCCTGGTGGCGTTGGTCGTCGCCGGTGTCGCGGTGGCCTGCGGGCCCGCGTCGGGGGGTGGCGGGGCCCCGGCCGTCCCGTCGAGCTCCGCACCGGCCTCCTCCGCACCGGCGAGCTCGGCCCCCGCCACTTCGGCCCCGCCCTCCTCCGCGGCGCCGACGCCGACGCCGACGCCGACACCGACTCCGACTCCGACTCCGACCCCCACGAAGGCCCCGCCGCGGACCCGGACCCCGGCACCCGCCGATGCCAAGCCGGCCCCGACGCCCAGCCGCAGCACGGCGAAACCGCCGGTCGCGAGCAAGACGCCGCAGGAGCCTCCGAGCGGAGTCTGCGAGATCGTCTCCAACGCGGGGAACTGCTACAACGCCGGCCAGTTCTGCCGCAAGGCCGACCTCGGACGCTCCACCCACGCCGCCAACCGGCGGATGATCTACTGCCGGATGGACGGCGCGCAGCCCCGCTGGCAGTACTAGGAACGTAGAGACGTTGCGACGGAGGGGCCGCATGCGCAACGGGGGCGCTCCGCCCGGCCGGAGAGGTCGGGTGGGGCGCCCCCGTGGATGTCAGGGCGTCAGGGCATCAGGGCGTCACGACATCAGTCGAGGACGTCCGGGATGGGC
Source organism: Streptomyces sp. NBC_01264 (assembly GCF_026340675.1). Classification (NCBI taxonomy): domain Bacteria; kingdom Bacillati; phylum Actinomycetota; class Actinomycetes; order Kitasatosporales; family Streptomycetaceae; genus Streptomyces; species Streptomyces sp. NBC_01264. Next base: position 4,426,636 of record NZ_JAPEOX010000001.1, on the reverse strand, counting down.
TCGGTGGCGCTGCGCTGGAGCGACGACGTGGCGGCCGGTCCGGCGGCCCAGTCGATGAGCTTGATCGCGTCGGCGTAGCGCTCCTCGTCCTTCAGCAGGACGCCGATGACGGTCTTGCCGTTACGGGTCGCGGCGAAGACGATGCACTTGCCCGCGGCCGTGCCGGTGCCGGTCTTGACGCCGATGGCGCCCGGGATCCCGTATCCGGTGGGGCGGGGCTGGATCAGCAGGTTGGTGTTCTTCCACGTGGCGACGGTGGACGTGCCGCCGCTGCTGTACGCGGTGGTCTTCACGATCGACTTGAAGGTGGTGCCCTTCATCGCGGCGCGGGTGAGCTTCGCGAGGTCGCGCGCGGTGATGTAGGTGTTGCCGCGCGAGATGCCGTCGAAGGTGTCGTAGTGGGTGTTCGTCATGCCAAGGTCTTTCGCCTTGGTGTTCATCTTCGAGATGAAGCTCTGGACGCGTGCCGCCCGGGTCGAGCCCTGTCCGAAGGTGTCGGCGAGCGCGTAGGCGGCGTCGCAGCCCGAGGGCAGCATCAGCGCGTACAGCAGCTGGCGGACGGTGGGGGTGGCGCCGGCCTTCAGGTAGGCCGAGCTCGCGCCCTCCCGGGCGACGTAGTTCAGGTACTCCTGCTGGACGGTGACCCGCTTGTTGAGGTCGATGCCCGGAGTGGTGAGGACGACGTAGGCCGTCATGATCTTCGTGGTGCTGGCCCCCTCACGCTTGACGTCGCCCAGCTTGCTGGTGAGCGTGGCGCCCGTGGAGGCGTTCATCACGAAGGCGGAGGCGGCGGTGGTGGGCGGCGCGGAGGCGGCCTGGGCCGGAGAGGCGACCGTCAGGAGCGCGCCGGTGGCGACGGTGACGGCGAGAGCGGCGCGGGAGCGCCGCAGCAGGTTCGATATCAAGTCAGTTCCCGTGATGGCTGGAGATTCCCCGAGGGGGTGTGGGCACCGAGGCGCCGGCCCCTCGGGGAGCTTACGCAGCCGGACCGGCGAGGGGACCGGTCGCGCCGGGGATTGAGGGTGCCGGAGGTGCGGAACAGCCGTTCGCGGCGGGGGTGATTGCCCCCTGTGGGAGGTTTCACGGTGTTTGCGTACGTGGCCCGCGCCCGCCCCGCTCCGGGGGATGACGAACGGGGGCGCCCCGCCCGGCCGGAGAGGTCGGGTGGGGCGCCCCCGTGGATGTCGCGACATCAGGGCGTCAGGGCGTCACGACATCAGTCGAGGACGTCCGGGATGGGCTCGGTGGTGGCGCGCTTGGTCGTGGCACCGGCGGCCGGGCCGAGGGCCCAGTCGGTGAGCTTGATCGCGTCCGGGTAGCGGTCGTCGGACTTCAGCAGGACGCCGATGATCGTCTTGCCGTTGCGGGTCACGGAGAAGACGAGGCACTGGCCCGCGGCCGTGCCGGATCCCGTCTTGACGCCGATGGCGCCGGGGGTCTGGTAGGCGTGTCCGGGCTTGATCAGCAGGTTGGTGTTCAGCCACGTGGCGTCCGTGGAGGTGCCGTCGCTGCTGTACGAGGCGGTCTTGACGATCGACTTGAAGGTGGTGCCCTTCATCGCGGCGCGGGTGAGCTTCGCGAGGTCGCGGGCGGTTGACTGGCCCTTCCCCGCGGGCGAGATGCCGTCGAAGCTGTCGTAGGTGGTGTTGGCCATGCCGAGGGTCTTCGCCTTGGCGTTCATCTTCGCGATGAAGTCCGCGACGCGGGCCGCCCTGGTCGTGCCCGAGCCGAAGGTGTCGGCGAGCGCGTAGGCGGCGTCGCAGCCCGAGGGCAGCATCATCGCGTACAGCAGCCGGCGGACGGTCGGGGTGGCGCCGGCCTTCAGGTGGGCCGAGCTCCCGCCCTCCCGGTAGACGTAGTCCAGGTACTCCTGCTGGACGGTGACCCGCTTGTTGAGGTCGATGCCCGGAGTGGTGAGGACGACGTAGGCCGTCATGATCTTCGTGGTGCTGGCGACCTCGCGCTTGGTGTCACCCAGCTTGCTGGCGAGCGTGGCTCCCGTGGTGCCGTCCATCAGGAAGGCCGATGCGGCCAGCGTCGGCGGCCCCGAGACGGCCTGGGCCGGCGAGGCGACCGTCAGGAGCGCGCCGGTGGCGACCGTAATGGCGAGAGCGGCGCGCGAACGCCGCAGCAGGTTCGATATCAAGTCAAATCCCCGTGATGGCTGGAGTTCCCCGTAGGGGCCGTGGGCACCGAGGTGCCGGCCCCTCCGGGAGCTTACTCAGCCGGACTGACAAGTGATCAGTCGCGTCCGAGGATCACGGTGCCCGACGAGCAGAACCAGCCTCCCGTGCCCGAGGCGAGGGCGATCTTCGGGAGGCTTCCGCCCCGTTTGCGTACCTGTCCCTCACCCGCTTCGCCGCGGAGTTGGCGTACCGCCTCGACGAGGAGGAAGAGACCGCGCATGCCCGGATGGCAGGCGGAGAGTCCGCCGCCGTCCGTATTGACCGGGAACTCGCCGTCCCGCAGGAGGCGTCCCTTCTCCACGAACGCACCGCCCTCGCCCTTCGCGCAGAAGCCGAGGTCCTCCAGGGTGACGAGCGTCATGTAGGTGAAGGCGTCGTAGATTTCGGCGAGGTCCACGTCCGCCGGGGTGAGCCCGGCGCGGGCGAAGGCCTGGCGGCCCGAGACGGCCGCCGGGGAGACGGTGAAGTCCTCCCATTCCGACATCGTGGTGTGCGAGACGGCGGTGCCGGAGCCGAGGATCCAGACGGGCTCCTTGGCCGTGTCCGGTACGTAGTCCTCCGCGGCCAGCAGGACCGCGCAGCCGCCGTCCGAGCGGATGCAGCAGTTCAGCTTCGTGAAGGGGTCCGCGATCATCCCGGAGGACAGGACGTCGTCGACCGTGATGGGGTCGCGGAACATCGCGTCCGGGTTGGTGGCGGCGTTCGCCCGTGCCTGGACGGCGACTTCGGCGAGCTGCTCCAGAGTCGTGCCGTACTCGTGCATGTGGCGGCGCGCGGCCATCGCGTACTTGGAGACCAGCGTGTGCCCGTACGGGACCTCGAACTGCAGCGGGCCCCGCGCCCCGAAGGAGAGGTTCGAGGTCCGGCGGCGGGCCTTGATGTCGGCGCGCGCGGTGGATCCGTAGACGAGGAGGACGGCGTTGGCGTGGCCGGCCGCGATGGCGTCGGCGGCGTGGGCGGCCATGACCTCCCAGGTGGAGCCGCCGACCGAGGTGGAGTCGACCCAGGTGGGGCGCAGGCCCAGGTACTCGGCGACCTCCACGGGCGCCAGGATGCCGAGGCCGGCCGAGGCGAAGCCGTCGATCACCGACCGGTCCAGGCCGGAGTCGGCCAGGGCCCGGCGGGCGGCCTGCGCGTGCAGGGCGTACGGGGTGGGGCCGTCCACCCGGCCGCAGTCCGAGAGGGCGACGCCGACGACGGCGACCCGGCGGGGCCGGGCCTGGGGGCCGGCGGTGGCGGAGAGGGGTCCAGGGGTGACAGGCATGGCCTGACGGTACAACTGACGTACCGTCAGATGCTAGGGGGTCCCGGTGGGTTGAGTGGGGGGCGCGGCCCCTCCTAGGCTGCACCGCGTGATGGAGGCCGCCGAGGTGCTGTCCGTGCTGGCGCTGCTGCGCCGGGCGGGGGTGGAGGTCTGGGTCGGTGGCGGGTGGGGGATCGACGCGCTCCTCGGCCGCCGGACCCGGGACCACCGCGATCTGGACCTGATGCACCGGCAGGAGCAGGAGCCCGCCGTGGTGGCGGCCCTCGCGGAGGCGGGCTTCTCCGAGAGCCTGGACTGGCGCCCCGTGCGGTTCGTCGTCACGCACGCCAACGGCCGGGAGATCGACCTCCACCCGCTGGTCTTCGCGGGCGGCGGCGACGGCTCGGCGGTCCAGGCCTCGCTGGATCCGGAGCGCCCCTTCCCCTATCCCGCCTCCTGCTTCGTGACGGGTGCGATCGAGGGGGTCGTCGTCCCGTGCCTGTCCGCCGAGCAGCAGGTCTTCTTCCATCAGGGGTACGAGCCCACGGACCGCGACCGGCGGGACATGGCGGAACTCCGCCGGGCCTTCGGCATCGCCACCCACTTCTGAGGGGAGCGCCCCGCGCATATCGCGGGCCCGTCCGCCCCCTGTGCATATGGCGCCGATCGCCCTAACATGACGGCCCGTCAGATACGGGGAGGAGCCCGACGATGGATGCCGCCTTCACCGCGGAGCAGGACGAGATACGGCGTACCCTGCGCGAGATCCTGGGCAAACGCTGCGGCCCGGACGAGGTCAAGGCCGCCGTCCGCACCGCCGCCGGACACGACACCGAGCTGTGGCAGCAGCTCGCCCAACGGCTCGGGCTGCCCGGCATCGCCGTGGCCGAGGAGTACGGGGGCGTCGGCTGCACCCCCGCCGACCTGGTCCTGGCCTGCGAGGAGACCGGGCGGGTGCTGCTGCCCTCGCCGCTGCTGGCCACCGCCGTGCTCGCCGTACCGCTGGTCACCGCCCTGGGCACCGGCGCCCAGCGCTCCGCCCTGCTCCCGCCGCTCGCGACGGGCGGGCTCACCGCCGCACTGGCCGTACCCGGCCCCGCCCTGGCCACCGCCCTCGCGCTGACCGGGGACGACGCCCCGGGCGAATGGGCCGGCGGCGGCCGGGCCGGCGGGGTGCAGGCCCGCGCCGTGGACGGCGGCTGGCGGCTGTACGGGGAGGTCGCCCAGGTGCTCGACGGGCACAGCGCCTCGCTGCTGCTGGTCGCCGCGCACACGGGAGGCTTCGCCCGCAGCCGCACCCTGCTGTTCCTCGTGCGGGAGGACGCGCCGGGCCTCGTACGGGCGCGGCAGACCACCCTGGACGAGACCCGCCCGCAGGGCCGGATCCAACTCCGTGACGTGGAAGCCGAATTGCTGGGCGACTCCGAGGAGGCCGATGTGGGCGCCGCCCTCGCCGCCACCGGACGCGGCGCCGCCGCCGTCCTGGCCGCCGAGGCGGTCGGCGCGGCCGGGCAGGCGCTCGCCCGCACCGTGGAGTACGTACAGCAGCGCGAGCAGTTCGGCCGGGCCATCGGCTCGTTCCAGGCGGTCAAGCACCGCCTCGCCGACCTCTACGTACAGGTCCAGGCGGCCCGCTCCGCCGCCTACTACGCCGCCTGGGACCCGGGACAGGGCGGACTCGCCCTGGCCCAGGCCCTGGAGGCACTGCGGATCACCGCGGGCGAGGCCATCCAGCTGCACGGCGGGATCGGCTTCACCTGGGAGCACGACGCGCACCTCTACTTCAAGCGGGCGGCCGCCGACGAACTGCTCTTCGGCCCCGTCCACCGGCTGCGCGCCCACGCCGCGGAGGCCGCCGGGCTGTTCGCGCCCCGCGCGCCCCTCGCACCCGCGCCCGCACAAGCCCCCGCCCCCGCCCCACGGAACGAGAAGGTGACCGTCTGATGGCGCCCGGAGTCAAGCTGATGCAGAAGGTCTCCTCGACCATGCTGTTCGCCAAGATCGCACCGCACTTCATCCCCGCCATGGACAAGGCGGTGCACAAGCTGACCCGCGGCAAGGTCATCCTCAGCGCCCAGATGCTCCCCGGCGTGATCCTCACCGCCAAGGGAGCCAAGACCGGCGAACCGCGCAGCACCCCGCTCGCGTGCATGCCCGAGCAGGACGGGGCGAGCTGGATCCTGATCGGCTCGAACTTCGGCCGCCCCGGACACCCGGCGTGGACCGGGAACCTGCTCAAGAACCCTGACGCGGAAGTGAGTTGGAAGGGTCAGGACATCGCCGTACGCGCCCGCCTGCTGGCGGGTGAGGAACGCGCGGCGGCGTGGCAGGCGGTGCTGAAGTTCTGGCCGCCCTACGCGGCGTACCAGGCGCGCATCGAGCGCGAGATCCGGTTGTTCCGCCTGGAGCGTCGCTGATCACGGCGGAGGTTCCGTAAGAGGGGTGAAGGCGGCGGCGGACCCTGTGGGGGTCCGCCGCTCACTTCGTGGGCTTCTTGCCCGTGATGCCCAGGTGGACCAGGAGCGCCAGGTTCGGCTTCAGTTCCGCCTGCTTGACGCCCCAGGTCTGGAAGCCCTTCTGGTGCGAGGCGACCGCCGCGAGCATGGCGACCAGCGAACCGGCCATCGCCGCCGGGCTCACGTCCTTGTCGACCTTGCCCTTGGCCTGGAGCTCCTTCATCGACTCCGTCAGGGAGTTGGTGACGGAGTTGAGGATCTTCATGCGGATCTTGTAGAACCGCTTGTCGCCCTCGGCCGCGCCGAGGTCGACGACCCGCAGGATCGCGTCGTTGCGCCGCCAGAACTCCAGGAAGCCGTCGACGAGTTCCTCGGCCGCCGCCCAGCCCGCCTTGCCGACCCACGCGCGCCCCTCGACCAGTGAGGTCAACTGCGCGCCCTCGTTGGCCATGCGCTCCGCGATCTCCAGGACGGCGCCTTCGACGTCCGGGAAGTACTGGTAGAAGGTCGCGGGGGAGGTACCGGCCTTGCGGGCGACGTCGATCACTTTGACGTCGCGGTACGGCGAGGAGCTGAGCATCTCGCTGAGGCAGTCGAGCAGCTTCTGCCTCGTCGCCTGACCGCGCCGGCCGGCAACGCGACCGTCGACGGTGCGTACTTGTCCTGTCATGCCGTCAGCTTACCGAGGGGTGATCGGCGCGCGATTCGGCCGCCTGCAAATGGGGTTACGGGACCCCTGGCCTGGGCGTACCCCCGTCCCGGCCCGCCGGTGCGACCGATTCCGGCCGGGCGGGCGCCCCGGGCGCGCCGTCCGGCTCAGGACGCTGTCCCCCGAATAGTCTTATCAACAGGCTGTGGACAAGTTTTCGGGCACATCATGATCCGGAGGACATGACTGGGCGAACGAGGCAGAACGTGCGCGGAGGTTCCACACCCTTGCACACCCCCGCACAACGGAAGGAACCGGGCTCATGGCCGCATTCGCGGAAGGCTCACCCTGCTGGGTCGACGCCTCCCTGCCGGACGTGGAAGCCGGCAAGCGCTTCTACGGTGAGCTCTTCGGGTGGACCTTCGCCGACAGTGCGGGAGCCGAGTACGGCCACTACACCCAGGCCTACAGCCGCGGCCGCAACGTCGCCGCCCTCGCCCCCAAGCCCGACGGCCGCATGCCGACCGTCTGGGGGATCTACCTCTACACCACCGACGCGTACGCCTGCGCCCAGCGCATCCGCGCCGCCGGCGGCCAGATGGTGATGGACCCGACGCCGGTCGGCCCCTACGGGACCGCCGCGATGGCCGCCGACCCCGGCGGGGCCGTCTTCGGCCTGTGGCAGCCCGGCACCCACCACGGCTTCGACGCCCAGAACGAGCCCTACACGTACTGCTGGTCCGAGGTGTACACCCGGGCCCGCGACGTCGTGGACGTCTTCTACGCCAAGGTCTTCGGCTACGTCCCCGAGGACCAGAACGACGACGCCTCGGGCATCGAGTACCGCGTCTGGTCCCCGCCCGGCAAGGCGCCCGGCTCGGACACCGCCGTCCTGGGGCGGAGCCTGATCACCGACGCCTTCCCGGAGATCATGCCCGCGCACTTCCTCGCGTACTTCGCCGTCCCGGACTGCGACCAGTCCGTCGCGATGGTCCAGCGCCTCGGCGGCCGGGTCACGGCCGACCCCTTCGACACCCCGTACGGGCGCATCGCGGTGGTCGCGGACAACCAGGGCGCGGTCTTCGGGCTGCTCTCGGAGCCCCGGACCAGGACGGGCGGCTAGGCCTATGGCTATGGCTATGGCTATGGCTACGGCTACGGCTTCACGGTGACCTCGTCCCGGCGGCTCTCGGCGTCGAAGTGCTTGCCGTCGGCGTCGCGGTAGCGGGCGATCCAGCTGCCGGTGCCCTCGGCGGTGAAGGTGTGGGAGAAGGCGCCGCCCTCGGTGGTCCGCGCCTGGCCCTGGTAGACGTACTCCTGGCTGCCGGCGGCCTGGAAGTAGAACAGCACGAGCTGGCCGCCGTAGGCCTTCGCCGGGGTTCCGTGCCGCAGGGTGCCCTTGACGAAGAAGGTCTGGCCCTTGCCCAGGGGCTCCGGCCCCGCGTTGAACTTCGTGAACTCCGTCGCGGTCCGGGTCAGCCGCACGGGCTCGGTGACGGAGCCCTGCATGCGAGGGGCGGCGGCGTAGCGCAGGCGCCAGTAGCCGTCCGGCTCGCCCGGCAGGGTCCGGTCGAACCGGGTGGAGCCGAGGTCCACGGTGAAGACCTCGCGCGTCGTCCAGTCCGTCTTGCCGTCGGCCGAGTACTGCACTTCGACGAGGGTGGGGGCCGGGCTGAGGGGCTTGTGGGCGAGGCTCCCGGTGAAGGTCACGCCGGCGGATCCGATCGTCGTCTTGACGTCGGTGAAGTAGCTGACCTCGACGACCTCGACCTCGGTCTCGGCGCTCACGTACCGCAGCCACGGGGAGCGGCCGCCCGCCCACGTGGTCTTCACCTGGCCGCGGTGGACCGTCCTGAGCTGCCGCTCGAAGTGGCCGTCCGCCGTCGTCCTCGGCTCGCCGCCCAGGTCCGCGAGCATCGGCGTGCCCTCGGGGACGGGCTTGCGCGTGCCGTCCGCGGCGGTCCTGTAGGCCCGGCCCGTGATGCTGGTGGTCGATCCGTAGCGGGCCTTGAGCTTCCGGGACTCGGGGTCGAGGACGATCTCGGCCTTCTGGCGGACCGCGCGGGCGGTCTCGCTGCCGCTTCCGGGGCTCAGCTCCGGGGTGTCCAGTACGTCGACGCGCACGTCGGTGTGGTCCTCCGTACCCCGGAAGGTGAACGGAGCGGACACGCGGCCCCGCGCGTCCGTGGTGGCCTCCTGCGAGGTGCGGTCACCGGAGAGGCGGACCTTGGCGTTCTTCAGCGGGGCGCTCGCCCCGGTCCGCGGGTCGAGGGTGGTGACGTCGGCCGTCACGGTGGTCCCGAGGTGGTCGAGGGACACCCCGTCCGCCGCGTCGACCCGGGTGACCACCGAGCGCAGCCGGTAGTCGAAGTCCCCGCAGGCGACGGGCTCGGCGTCGGAGCCGAGTTCCAGCGTGTACATCCCGAGGGCGGCGAGCTTGAGCGGCTCCGAGACCAGCTGGAAGTCGGGGAAGACGCCTTCCGGGTCGGTCACCTTGCGGAAGGTGTCGACGGAGGCGACCCGCAGACCCGTCTTCTTGTCCCGCAGGTGGACGGCGAGGCCCTCGGGCACGCCCGTCCCGTCCTGTGCGCTGTGGACGCTGAGGGACCCGTCCTGCCTGGCGTACATGTCCGGCGGGCAGACGGCGGCGGGGGCCGCGGCGACGTCGGAGGCGGCGACAGCGTCGGGGGCGCTGTCGGGGGCCGAGGCGGACGGACCCGGCGCACCGGACCCGTCGGCTCCCTCCGCCGCGGCATGGACCGACCCGGTCAAGGTCAGGCCCCCGAGCAGCGCAGTTGCGGCGACGACGGCTGAGGTCAAACGGTGACGCACGGATCCCCCCGGACATGAACGAGCTGAACGGGGCTTAGACCCGTGGAACCCCCGATGGGTTGTACGCCTTTCCCCGCAGGTTGGGCCGATCGGGCCGACCTGCGGGGGAGGGTCCGTACGGGATGTGCGTTACGGGTTCACGGCGAGTTCGTCCCGGCGGCATTCGGCGTCGAAGTGCTTGCCGTCGGCGTCGCGGTAGCGGGCGATCCAGGTGCCGGTGCGGTCGGCCTTGAAAGAGTGGGCGAAGGTGCCGTCCGCGGCGGTCTTGGTCTGGCCCTGGTGGACGAAGGTCTGACTGCCCTCGGGCCGGAAGCAGAAGACCACCGTCCGGCCGGCGTAGGCCTTCGCCGGCGTCCCGTGCCGCAGGGTGCCCTTGATGGTGAAGGTCTGGCCCTTGCGGACCGGCTCCGGAGCCGCGTCGAAGGAGGTGAAGGCCGTCGCCGTCCGGGTCAGCCGGACCGGCGGGGTGACGGTGCGTTCGAGGATCACGCCCGTACTGCTCTTGCCCCCGGAGTACTGCAGCCGCCAGTAGCCGTCGGCCTCGCCCGGCAGGGTCTGCGCGAAGGCCTGGTTGAAGGTGAAGCCGAACGTCTTGCGCGTCGTCCAGCCGGTCTTGCCGTCGGCCGAGTACTGCACCTCCATGCGGGTGGAACCGGGGTCGGCGGCGGCGGGCTTCAGGACCGTGCCCCCGGTGAAGGTCACGCGCCGTTCCGCGTCGATCGTGGCCTTGAAATCGCCGATGCCGGTGGCCGCGAGGAGCCGGACCTTGGTGAGGCCCCCACCGCCGTACAGCCACGGATGCGCGTTTCCGCCCAGCCACCAGGTCGAGACGCCCGCGGGGCTCAAGGCCCGTACCGATCGCTCGAACCGGCCGTCCGCTCCCGTCCTCGTCACGGCACCGTTGATCCCCGTGGAGAGCGCGGTGCCCTCGGGCACGGGCGTGCGCGTGCCGTCCGCGGCGATCATGACGGCCTTGCCGGTGAGCTTCACGACCTCCCCGTAGCGGGCCGTGACGTTCCGGGAGGCGGCATCGAGGACGACCTCGGCCTTCCGGCCGTCCGCGGCCACGCGGACCCGGCCCGTCCCGGGGCCCCTCTCCGGGGTGGCCGCCAGGTCGACGGTCACCACGGTCGAGCTCTCCGTGCCCAGGAACGTGACGGTCGAGGACAGGCGGCCCTGCGCGTCGGTGGACACCTCCCGCCGAGCGGAGCCCTCGTGGGAGACGGTGACCTTGGTGTTCTTGAGCGGAGCGGTCTTCTGGGTCCGCGGGTCGAAGCCGGTGAGGCTCGTCGACACGGTGGACTTCAGGTTGCTCAGGGAAACCGTGCCCTGCGCGACGGGCTGGGCGACCTCCGTGCGGAGCCCGTAGTCGAAGTCACCGCAGACAACGGTGCCGCCCGCCTTGTCCACCTCGAGCGTGTACATCCCGAGGGCTTCCAGCTTGAGCGGGTCGGAGATCCCGCGCGGGGTTTCCGCGTGCCCGTCGTCCGCAGGATCCGGCGGGCACGGGGTGGAAGCGGGTCACGGACGCGACGCGCAGACCCGTCCTCTTGTCCCGCACATGGACGGGGGTGGGGACACCGGGACCGTCATAGACCCCTGGTACGAGACGGCTCCCTCACGGGTGGCGCTCATCTTGCCCCCGCAGTCGCCGCCGAGGCATGCGCCGCCCCCGGCACGGCCAGTCCCCCGAGCACCACCACGGCGATGACGGTGGCTGAAGTCGAACGGTGTCGCATGTTTCTCCCGGGTGTCGACTGACTGAACGGGGGGCTAGACACACGGGCCCCCGGGGGGTTGTACGACTTTGCCCGCACCCCGTGCACAGCCACCCGCCGTGCCGGGGCCGGAGCGGGCGCGGGCCTGACAGAATCGGGGGTGCGCGACCCGGGCGGCCCCCGGGGTGAGACGCTGCACGGGGCAGGGACCCGCGGCGGCTCGCGCGCATCCGGTGACGTGACGGCGACGACGGCGATGCCCACCGGCGACGGCTGGAAGAGCGGGGCCCGTGAGGGACCCCGTACGGGGATGGGTGTGGAGGCGAGTGGTGGAGCAGCTGACGCAGCACGACCCGAGACGGATCGGCCCCTTCGAGGTGCTGGGACGGCTCGGCGCCGGCGGCATGGGGCTGGTCTATCTCGCCCGGTCGGCGTCCGGGCGCCGGGTGGCGATCAAGACGGTGCGCACCGAGCTCGCCGAGGACCAGCTGTTCCGCGTCCGCTTCACCCGTGAGGTGGAGGCGGCCCGCGCCGTCTCCGGCTTCTACACCGCGGCCGTGGTCGACGCCGACCCGCGCGCGGCCGTGCCGTGGCTGGCGACCGCGTACGTCCCGGCGCCCTCCCTGGAGGAGATCGTCCACGAGTGCGGGCCGATGCCCGCCCAGGCCGTACGGTGGCTCGCCGCCGGCATCGCCGAGGCGCTCCAGTCCATCCACGGGGCGGGCCTGGTCCACCGCGACCTGAAGCCCTCCAACGTGCTCGTCGTCGAGGACGGCCCGCGCGTGATCGACTTCGGCATCGCCAGCGGGGTCTCCAACACCCGCCTGACCATGACGAACGTCGCCGTCGGCACCCCCGCGTACATGTCGCCGGAGCAGGCCAAGGACTCGCGCAGCGTCAAGGGCGCCAGCGACGTGTTCTCGCTCGGCTCCACGCTGGTCTTCGCCGCCACTGGGCATCCGCCGTACCACGGGGCGAACCCGGTGGAGACGGTCTTCATGCTGCTGCGCGAGGGCCCCAACCTGGAGGGGCTCCCCGACGAGCTCCGCCCGCTGATCGACTCCTGCATGAAGATGGACGCCACGCAGCGGCCGACCCCGGCCGACCTGCAGGCGCAGCTGGCCCCGCACCTCTTCGAGGGCGGCGACGAGAGCGGTACCGCCTCGGCGTGGCTGCCCGAGCGGGCCGTCGCGATGATCGAGGCCCGGCGGGCCGGTCACCGCAACGCCGCCGCGGCGGCCGCCGCGGCCGCTGCCGCCGTGCCGAAGCCGGCGCTGCCCCGGGCCGGTGTCTCCGCGCCCATCGAGAGCGCCGGTCCCGCCTCCGGTCCCGCCACGCACCGCAGGCGGCGCGGCGGAGCCGACCCCTGGACCGACCCGCGGACCGGCCAGGCCGTCCCGCAGCGGCCCGAGCACCCCCCGATGGCGCCCTCGGGCGAGCCCGTCCGGCTCGGCGGCTCCCCGGTGCCGATCGGCCCCGGACCGCAGGCCTCCGCCTCGGCCCCGGCCGCCCACGCCGCAGCGGCGGACTCCGCGACCGGCTGGATCCGGCCGCCCGCCGGTACCCCGGTGGCGGGCCCCGCGCCCTCGGTCCTCGTACCGAACCCGGGTCCGGCCCCCGACAGCGGCCGCTGGCGGCCCTGGCGGTTCCGGATGTCGAACGAGGTCTGGGGCACCCCGACCGTCGCCGGCGACCTGCTCTACGTCACCTCCTTCGAGGTGCACGCCCTGGACGTGGCCAGCGGCCGCCGCCAGTTCAAGACCCGCGACGTCGCCTGGTCCATGGCCGTCTCCGACGGGCGCATCCACGCCTCCGACGGCCCCTCCCTCTACGCCCTCGACGCCGGTGACGGCTCCGAGCGCTGGCGGCTGTCCGCCGACGCCTGGGTGTACGCCCTGCGCGCCGACCGGGGGACCGTCGTCACCGCCACGCGCGGAGGCGGCGTACAGGCCTGGGAGTCGTCCAACGGGCACAAGCTGTGGGAGCTGACCGGCGCGCAGAGCGAGTTCGAGACCGCCGAGGCGGCCCCCGTCCTGCACGAGGGCACGGTCTACGTGTGGCAGGACGCCCGGCTGCGCGCCCTCGATGCCCGCTCCGGGCGGGAGTCCTGGTCGTACCCGGTCGGCGACGCGGCCTCCTGCGGGAACGTGCCCGTACGGGTCACCCCCGCGCCCGACGGCAACGTCTACGTCGCCGCAGGCACCCGGGTGATCTCCATCGACCGGGCCTCGGGCCGGGTCCGCTGGCACTTCGAGGCCCCCGCCGTGTTCCTCGCGCCCCCGGCCTTCGCCTCCGGCGCGGCCGTCACGGGCGGCGGGGTCTACCTCGCGGACTACCTGGGCACCGTCTACGCCCTGGACGCGGCCACCGGCAAGGACCGCTGGCGGATCGCCACCGAGCCCCGGCAGGCCGCCGACCCGGTCCTCGTGGCCGCGGGCAACGTCCACCTGGCCGCGGGCAGCGCCGTGTACACGCTCGACGCGGTCACCGGCACCCCGAAGTGGCGGTTCGCGGCGGGCGGCGAGATCACCGGTTCCCCGGCGGTCGCGGACGGCCGCGTCCACTTCGGGTCGGCCGACCACTGCCTGTACACCCTGGACGCGGCGGGCGGCCAGCTCCGCTGGAAACTGGCCACCGGCGGGGAGATCACCGGGGCCCCGGTGGCCGAGGCGGGCGTGGTCTACGCGTGCAGCAAGGACCGCTGCGTCTACGCACTGGACGCCGCCAAGGGCACGGGGACCCGTACGGGAGGCTGACCCGGTTCAGCCGCGGCCTGAGCTGCGGCTGAGCCGTCCGGGGGCCCCGTCACGGCCCCCTCGGGGTCGCGCACCGCACCGGGAGTGACAGGATGGACCCCATGAGCAACGTATTCTTCGACATCACCATCAACGGCGCACCCGCCGGTCGCATCGTCTTCAACCTCTTCGACGAGGTCGTCCCGAAGACCGCCCAGAACTTCCGCGAGCTGTGCACCGGCCAGAACGGCTTCGGCTACGCCGGCTCCGGCTTCCACCGCGTCATCCCGCAGTTCATGCTGCAGGGCGGTGACTTCACCAACCACAACGGCACGGGTGGCAAGAGCATCTACGGCGAGAAGTTCGCCGACGAGAACTTCACCCTGAAGCACGACCGCAAGTACCTGCTGTCGATGGCGAACGCAGGCAAGAACACCAACGGCTCGCAGTTCTTCATCACCACCGTCCTCACCCCGTGGCTCGACGGCAAGCACGTCGTCTTCGGCGAGGTCGTCTCGGGCCAGGAGCTCGTCGACCAGATCGAGGCGCTCGGTTCCGCCTCGGGCGCCCCCAAGGGCAAGGTCGAGATCGCGGCGTCCGGCGTCGTCGAGGCCTGATCCCCACCCCGCCCGCAACGGCTGGCCGGCCCCGCCCCCTCCGGGGGGACGGGGCCGCCGTCATGTCCGGGCGGCGGACAGGCCCATGAGGTCGCGCAGGGCCCCGAGGTCCTACGAGTGGTCCTGCGGCGGCGGAGGCCAGGCCGACGGGGCCGGGGGACGGTCAGGGTCCTCGACGGGCTCCGGGTGCGGCTCCCGGTACGGCTCCGGGGCGGGTTCCCTGGCGACCCGGTCGCGGCGGCGGGGCCGGCCGCTCATCACGGCCGCCGCGAGGATGAGCAGGGCGCCCGCACCGAAGGCGTTGGCGAGGCCGTCCCCGAGGCCCGCGCTGCCGTCGCCGCCGACCGAGAGGCTCCCCGCGGCCTGGCCCTGGCGGACCATCCAGAGCACGGCGAAGCCGAGGACGACGACCCCGGAGAGGGCCATGAGCAGCCGGGAGCGCAGCACGATCGCGACCAGCGCGAGCACGGCGGCGAAGAGGAAGGGCAGCAGCAGCGAGCCCAGCAGGGCGGCCTTGTCATCGGTGATCCCGGAGGAGGAGAAGAGCTCCTCGATGCGGTAGTCGCGCCCGTGACGGCCGTCGTACCAGGCACGGAAGGGGCTCCAGACGGCGGCCGTCGCTCCGATCAGACCCAGGAACGAGCCGAGTACGTTGCGGATCATGCCCGGCCCTCCGGGGGGAGTGGGTCTGGATCTCGATCCCGACGCTACGCCCGCCCCCGGAGTCCCGCACGCGGAGTCCGGGGCGGGGTCCGGGGCGGGGTCCGGACGTGGGGTCCGCCCCCGGAGTCCCGCCCCCGGAGTCCCGCCCCCGGGTCCCTAAGAGGGGAGCGCCGGGGGGAACACCCGCACGACCGGCGCCCCGGCCAGCAGGGCGCCCGTACGGGACAGGGCCTCGGCCAGGTGCGGGGAGGCCAGGTGGGCTTCCCAGGACGCGGAGTCCGCCCACTCCTCCACGACGACCCAGGCACCCGGAGCGGTCGGGTCCTCGTACGCGCGGTAGGAGACGTTGCCCGCTTCGGCCCGGGTCGGCGCGACCAGGGACAGGGCCTGCGCGCGGACCTCCGCCTCCAGCCCGGGCCGGGCCTGGAGGCGGGCGATCGCCGTGATGACTCCGGCGTCAGGGCTGGTGTTGGTCTCGTCGGTCATGGTGTGTCCCCCCGGGGAGTGGCTGATCGCGGCCGTCGCGCGTGGCGGCCACCGTACCGTTGCGCCTCGAGCCTCCTGGTAGCGTGCCGCCGGTTGTCCAACGGGGAGGGGTTCAGGCCATGGTGGTCACGGGACGGCGGGTCCGGCTCACAGCGGTACTGGTGGGTGTGGTGCTCGCGCTGACGGGGTTCTCGTCGACGGGCGGAAGCGGCAAGAGCAAGAGCAGCGGGGGCGGCTGCTCCAGCTCCAAGAGCAAGTCGAAGAAGAAGAGCTACAGCGGCACGGGCGGGAGCGGCGGCGGCTCCGCGGCCACCCCCACGGCCACGGCCACGGCCACCGGGACCCGGCCGCTCGCGCACGCCGAGGTCGTCACCTGCGCCGGGCCTTCGGTGGCGAAGGCCACCGTCAAGGTCACCTCCGACTCGGCGTCCGGGCACACCTTCCGCGTCCCGCTGGTCTTCGAAGGCGCCTCCGGCCGGGTCGACTCCGGCTCTGTGGACCTCGCCCTCAAGGCGGGCGAGAGCCGGACGGTCGACCTGCCGATGACGAGCGCGGCCAAGGCGGGCGAGGTCAAGCGCTGCACCCTGGGCCCCGTACAGACCCTCTCGACCGCGTCGCCCACCCCGACCTCGACGTCCGGCTCCGGCAGCACCGGGTCCACCACCACCGGCGGCAGCACGGGCGGCAAGACCCCGAGCAAGCCGAAGCCCAGGTCCACGAGGAAGACCCGCTAGCGGCGGCGGGGGCCCGCGAAGGCAGCCCCCGCCTCAGCGGATCCGGGGCTCCTGGCCCGCCCCGCCGCGGCGCCCGGCGAACAGCTCCGCCTGCCGCTCGGGCGGCAGGTTCCCCAGCGCCACCAGTCCCGGAGCCTGCGCCAGCGCCTGCTGGAGGGTGGCCTGCTTCGCCGCCCACAGGGACCGTACGGTGCCCTGCACGGCCTCCGTCGGGAAGCCGGCCAGCGTCTCGGCCGCCCGCAGGGCCGCCGGGAGCAGCTCCCCGGGCTCCGCCAGCTCCGAGACCAGGCCGATCTCGTACGCCCGCCGCGCGGAGAGCCGTTCCGCCGTGCCCATCAGGGACATCCGGGCGGCCTCGCCGAAGGGCATGCGCTGCGCCATGTAGATCGCCTCGTACGCGCTGACCATCCCGTAGCTGGTGTGCGGGTCGAAGTAGGTCGCGGAGGCGGAGGAGATGATGAACTCCGACTCGCCCAGCAGGTAGAACGCCCCGCCGCAGGCCATGCCGTTGACGGCGGCGACCACCGGCTTCCACAGGTCGTTGGCCTTCGGCCCGATGGCGACGAGCGGGTCGTCCACCGAGTACGGCGAGGAGGGCTGCGGCACCTCGACGCCCCGGTCGATGCCCGTGCAGAAGGCCGCCTGCCCGGCGCCCGTCAGCACGATCGCCCGTACCGCGTCCTCGTAGCGCAACTCCCTCCATACTCGCGCGAGTTCGGCTGCGGTCCCCAGGTCGATCGCATTGTGCTTGCGCTCCCGGTCCAGGGTGACGACCGCGACCCCGGTGGTCTTGTCCCGCTCCACCCGCAGGCCGGGGGTCCCCTGGGCCGTCACGACTTCTCCAGGATCCAGCGCGGCACCGCGATCCCGCCCGTCTCGGTGAACACCACCTGGACCCGCGCGCCGATGCGCAGCCGCGCCGGGTCCATCGAGTCCAGCGGGGCGTCGGCGGAGGTGACGAGGTTCCCGACGAGGCGGATCTGCGGGGCGTCGGCCAGCTCCACGAGGATCACGTTGTACGGGGCCTGCGCGGCGTACGCGGGCAGCAGCGGCGGGTGCGGCTGGACGTACGACCAGATCCGGCCCCGGCCGCTCATCCGGCGCCATTCGGAGTCGAAGGACCGGCAGTGCGGGCAGCAGGGGCGGGGCGGGAAGCGCAGCTTCCCGCACGCGGGGGCCGCGCAGGCCTGGACGCGTAGTTCGCCCTGGGCGGCGTACTCCCAGAAGGGGGCACCGTCCCCGTCGGGGACGGGGAGGAGGAGTTCGTCAGCGGATTCTATGGATGCGGAGGTCATTGGTCAGCTCCTCAGACTCACATGGTTCTTTGGGTATCCGTAGTGATGTTGCGTTCTCGTCGTGGTGGGCGTCCGGCGTGGTTGCCGGGCACGGGTTCACGAGTCGAACGGGTGACCTTTCGCCAGTGGTGTCGTTGATCGGATGACAGCACAGGATGCGGGGGGTGAGGGATGAGCCGGAAGGTGCCGCTGGCAGATGGCGAGACGACTCGGACCGCCTGTGCCCGTGGCCTGTTGCGGGCTGGGGTGAATGAGGGGACTGGCGAACTACTGACCCCCAGCGTGCTGACGGATCGTGTCGGGTGGGCAGCCACCCTGGTCTCCGGCATGGTCGGCGAGCTGCTGGCCGCACACTGGAACGGGCCGGATGTGGATGCGCTCGCCTCCGGGGAGGACGGCGCGGGCAGGAAGCTGCCGTCGAATGCGTGGATGGCGCTGCGCCGCCTTGGCTGGACCATCGCGCCGCCTGGGGGCATCCGCGTCAATGACAGGATCGTTCGAATGGCGCAGGAACAGGCCGGGCGTACGCTCCGATCGGTGAAGTGGCGTGCTGATCTGACTGCCGGAGTGGTCACGACCTGGCCCGCCGACCCCGGCAAGCGCACGAGCTGGGAGTGGGACGCTGTGCGCGAAATGGTGCCTGGAGGGCAGAATCTGCCGTCGAGTGTCATCACATCCAGCACCCGGCAGATTGCCACGTTCATCAAACAGCAGGGCCGGATGCCGGCTGACCTGTTCGTGCTGGAGAGGGCGCCCCGGGTGGCACCGATGCTGTTGTTGTCGGCGTGTGACGGGCAGCAGGCAACCATCGAACGTGCGGATCAGCCGGGCCGGGCGCTGCTGCGCTTGCAGCTTCCCACTCGCCCCGATCCGCAGTCCTATAAGGACTGGACATGGGTCGCCTGCCCTATCAAGCTGCCTCCGACGATCCCTGTGGATGCGGTGCTGCACCTGCCCACGCTCCGTCCGTACCAGGGCTGTGTAAGAGCCGATCTCGCCTACAGCTACCCGGTCCCGATGGCGGCGCGCAGCGGGCACGTGGTCGCGCTCGGTGTGGACTGGGGCCTGAACACTCTGCTCAGTGCGGGTGCGGCCCGAGTGCACGAGGGCGGGAGGATAGCCGTCCTGGGGGGCGGGGCCTTGTTCCGGGCGGCTGGGGTCCTCGCGAAGCAGCACCGGTTGCGCCGGCTTTCCGAACATCTGCACGCCAAAGCCAGGCGGTATCAGCAGCTGATCGCCGGGGCTGAGCAGCACTGCCTCGTCGCCAAAAACACCGTTCTGAGTGAGGAAATCAGCCGGGTCAGCGCACGCCGGTCGAATCTCAACGATGCATTGGCCTGGGCAGCGGCCCGTTGGGCGGTCGATCAGGCCATCGCAGCTGGGGCGAGCGTCATCTACAGGGAAGACCTCCGCTCCATGGAAGCGCGCGGTATGGGCCGGACAATCAACACTCGGCTCTCCCAGCAGGTGCGCGGGCAGATCATGGACCGTATGCGGCTTCTGGCCGCTGAGACAGGCATCGCCGTCGTCACTGTCCCGGCGCGCAACACTTCGAAGCACTGCCCGCAATGCCTCACCCCCCTCAGGCACCGCAAAGCCCCCGACCGGCCAACCACTCCCGGATGGAAATGGGCCTTCTGTCTCAATCCCGGCTGCGGGTGGCAAGGAGATCGCGATCACGGTGCTTGGCAGCGTATTGCGGCACGTGGACTTGCCCATCAGTTGAAGACGGTGACCGACCGCACCACAGGTGCGATGGCCATCCGTGCCGTGGTTAACGACCTCGAAGCGGGCGCGATCACTACACCGACCGTGCCGAAAGTGAGCCGGTGGGATCGGTCCAAGACCGGCCCAACTCGGCATATGACAACACGTCCGACGCCCAGGCGACGCCGGACACCCTCCCCTGCCAGGCTTACGAGTTCGGCGGGCCAGCGTCCGGAGGGACACGCCTACACGGACCGGACATTGCTGCCCCGCGCAGCTCACCGGCACCAGGGCGTGACGACGATCAGCACCCCCACGAGCCGACACCGGCCGCGCGGAGCAGCACTGGGTGCGGGATTTCACTTCCACGCCCATGCCACACCTCCACGATGGGAAAACCTGTGGTCAGGAACTATGTCTGACACAGGTTCAATCAGCTGATCAGGACGCTCGCAGCAGGATGGCGGACGTGGGGACGCCCTCACCGGCGGTCACCAGGCAGGTCGCCGCGTCGGGCACCTGGGCGGTGGAGATGCCGCGGAGCTGCTTGACGCCCTCGTTGATCAGGTTGAAGCCGTGCACGTAGGCCTCGCTGAGGCCGCCGCCGCCGGTGTTGATGGGGAGCCGGCCGCCCATCTCCAGCGCACCGCCCTCGGTGAAGGCGGCGCCCTCGCCGCGCCCGCAGAAGCCGTAGCCCTCCAGGGAGAGCGGGATCAGCGGGGTGAAGGCGTCGTAGATCTGGGCGACGTCCACGTCCTGGGGGCCGAAGTCGGCCTGCTTCCACAGGTGTCGGGCGGCCGTCCAGGCGGGGCCGGAGAGCGGGTCGTCGTTCCAGTAGTTGACCATCCCGTGGTGCTGGGAGGGCAGGCCCTGGGCGACGGAGTGGACGTAGACGGGCTTCTGGCGGCAGTCGCGGGCGCGCTCGGCGCTCACGATGACGCAGGCCAGCGCGCCGTCGGTCTCCAGGCAGTTGTCGAAGAGGCAGAGCGGGTCGCTGATCATGCGGGCGGTCATGTACATCTCGCGGGTCAGTGGGCGCTCGTACATCATCGCGGCCGGGTTCTCGTTGGCGCGGTTGCGGCAGGCCATCGCGACGTTGAAGAGGTGGTCGCGGGTGGCGCCGTACTCGTGCATGTAGCGGCGGGCCAGCATGCCGATCTCGTCGGCGGGGCGCAGCAGCCCGAAGGGGCGCGTCCACTGACCGGGGGTGGGGAGCTGGACGGCCGTGTTCTTCCACGGCCGCGGCCCCGAGCCGCGCTTGCGCGAGCGCCAGGCCACGCCGACGCTCGCCTGGCCGGTGGCGACGGCGGCGGCCAGGTGTCCGACGGTGGCGCAGGAACCGCCGCCGCCGTAGCCGATCTTGGAGAAGAAGGTGACGTCGCCGGCGCCTATGGCCTTGGCGACCTCGACCTCGTCGGTCTCCTCCATGGTGTAGGAGGAGAAGGCGTCGACCTCGGACGGGTCTATGCCCGCGTCCTCGAGCGCCGCGAGAATGGCCCGGCAGGCCAGTTCCTTTTCGGACTGCGGCAGTTGTTTGGCAAAGGCGGTCTGCCCGATGCCGACTATCGCCGTAGCGTCCTTGAGCGTTGCCGCCATCGCCACCTCCGGGGTGCACCAGTACTGACAGCCGCGAAGGCTACAGCTAATCTGACGGATAGTCAGCTAGTGGTGTTGCAGGGAAGGGCGGACGATGACCGAGGACGAGGACGAGCGCACGCGCGGGGCCGCGGACACGGCGCAGGACACGGTGGAGAACGCGGCGCAGGACACGGCGCGGGACACGCCGGAGGACGGACGGGCCGATCTCGCCTGGACCAGCATCGGCGGACTCGTACGGCACGCCGCCGAGCGCTACGCCGACCGCGAGGCCGTCGTCGACGGGCGGGTCCGGATCGACTACGCGCAGCTCGGCGAGCGCGTCGAACGGGCCGCCGCCGCCTGCATGGCCGCCGGCGTGGAACCGGGGGACCGGGTCGCCGTCTGGGCGCCCAACACCCTCGAATGGATCGTCTCCGCCCTCGGCGCCGTCTCCGCCGGAGCCGTCCTCGTCCCCCTCAACACCCGCTTCAAGGGCTCCGAAGCCGCCTACGTCCTCCAGCGCAGCCGCGCCCGGCTCCTCTTCGTCACCGGCACCTTCCTCGGTACCTCCTACGTCGCCTCCCTGCGCCGCGCCGCCGCCGAGGGCGAGGGCTCCGGGCCGCTGCCCGGCCTGCCCCACCTGAAGCAGGTCGTCGTCCTGTCCGAGGACGCCCCGGACTCCTTCCGCACCTGGAAGGAGTTCCTGACCGGCGGCGACTCCGTCACCGCGGAGGCCGTCCGGGCCCGTACGGACGCGATCCCCGCCACCGCCCCCTCGGACATCATCTTCACCTCCGGCACCACCGGCAGCCCCAAGGGCGCCGTCATCTCCCACGCCCAGTCCCTGCGCTGCTACGAGGTCTGGAGCGAGCTCGCCGGACTGCGCGAGGGCGACCGCTACCTGATCGTGAACCCCTTCTTCCACACCTTCGGCTACAAGGCCGGGGTCATCGCCTGCCTGATGCGCGGGGCGACGATGGTCCCCCAGCCCGTCTTCAACGTGGACACCGTCCTCGCCAACATCGCCGCCGAGCGGATCTCCGTACTCCCCGGCCCGCCCACCCTGCACCAGTCCCTCCTCGACCACCCCCAGCGCGCCCACCACGACCTCTCCGCCCTGCGCCTGGTCGTCACCGGCGCCGCCGTGGTCCCGCTGCAGCTCGTCGAACGGCTCCGCGGCGAGCTGCACATCGGCACCGTCCTCACCGCGTACGGGCTCTCCGAGGCGAGCGGCATCGTCACCATGTGCCGCCGCGGCGACCCGGCGGAGACCATCGCGTCGACCTCGGGCCGGGCCATCCCCGGGACGGAGGTCAGGGTCGTGGACGCGGACGGCGGCCCCCAGCCCACGGGCCGGGCCGGCGAGGTGTGGGTGCGCGGCCACAACGTCATGAGCGGCTACTTCGAGGACCCCGCCGAAACCGCCGGGGCCATCACCCCCGAGGGCTGGCTCCGCACCGGGGACGTCGGCGTCCTCGACGCCGCGGGGAACCTGCGCATCACCGACCGGATCAAGGACATGTTCATCGTCGGCGGCTTCAACGCCTACCCCGCCGAGATCGAGCAACTCCTCGGCCTGCACCCGGACATCGCCGACGTGGCGGTCGTCGGAGTGCCCGACCCGCGGCTGGGCGAGGTGGGCAAGGCGTACGCGGTCCGCCGCCCGGGAGCGGTGCTCACGGCCGACGACCTGATCGCGTGGTCCCGCCGGGAGATGGCCAACTACAAGGTCCCGCGCGAGGTGGAGTTCGTCACCGAACTCCCGCGCAACGCGAGCGGCAAGGTCCTCAAACGCGAACTGCGCACCCGCTGAGGACACGGACGACGCCGGGGGCCGGCCTGGGGTGGAGGAGGGGGCCGGCCAGGCCGGCCCCCAGGCCTATCCGACGCGGTCGAGGAAGGCGAGCACCCGACCGGTGACCCGCTGCGCGGCGTCCTCGTCGTACGACGGCAGGCCGCTGTCGCAGAACAGGTGGCGGTCGCCGGGGTAGAGGAACAGCCGTCCGTCCCGGGCCGTCCCGACGAGCGCGCGGGCCGCGTCCACATCGCCTTCCCCGGCGAAGAACGGATCCGCGTCCATGCCGTGGACCTGGACCGGAACGTCCCCGGGCCAGGCATCACCGAACTCCGAGACGGGCACGCACGCCTCGATCAACACCGCGCCCCGCGCGCCGGGCCGGGTCTGGGCCAGCTTCTGCGCCGGGAGGACCCCGAGCGAGAACCCGACGTACACGAGCCCCGCGGGCAGCACCTCGGCGGCGGAGGTTCCGCGCGCGGTGATCGCGGTGAACCCGGTCTCCCCGGCGTAGCCGATGCCCTCGTCGAGGCTGTCGAAGACCCGCCCTTCGAACAGGTCCGGGACGTGGACGACGTGTCCGGCACGCCGCAGCTCCCCGGCGAACGCCCGGACGCCGGGCGTCAGCCCCTGCCCGTGGTGGAAGACCAGCACCTTGGCCATGTCATCGCTCCCCTCGTCCTACGGCTCCGGCCGGCGCCGCGGCACGAGTATGACCCGCGGCGCCGACACCCAGCGGGGAACGGAGGGTCACGCCGCGTCCCCGGCACGTGTGGCGATCCGGCCGGTCGCTTCGCGCTTCGACAGGCGGGCGTGCTCGCGGTCGGCCCAGCGGCGGACCCGGTCGGGTTCCAGCGGGGCGCCGTGGCCGACGTGGAGCCTGGTGGGGGCGAGGTCGAGCATCTCGCGCAGGCTGACGAGGTTGCGCCGCGGGTCGTCGTGGAACGGCGGGTTCGCCGGCTTGCCCGGGATGAGCCCCATGACGGAGTTGGCGACCAGGTCGCCGGCGACGAGGTCCCCGTCATCGGTGAGGACGGAGATCGACCCGGCGGTGTGCCCCGGGGTCGGCATGATGCGGGCCGCGAGCCCGAAGTCCTCCAGGGAGGTCTCACCGCGGATCAGGACCTGGGGTTCGACGGGTTCGGCCCGAGCGTGCAGCTCCTTGCTCCGGTCCATGATCCGGCCCATCGGGCCCGTGGGCAGGTACGGCTCGCGGACCCGGCCGCTGCGGTACGGGCCGAGGTCGGCGACGTGCCCGGCGACGGGGGCACCGGTGAGCCGGTGCAGTTCGGCGGCGGAGCCGAAGTGGTCGATGTGCCCGTGCGTGAGGACGATCAGCGAGACGTCCCCGGGGTCCACTCCGAGCTCGGTGATCCGGTCGTGGATCTTCCGGCCGCTGCCGGGCGTCCCGGCGTCGACGATCACGGGCCTCCGGCCCAGGAGCCGCACGCTCAGGTGCAGTCGTGCCGCCAGGGCCTCCGCGGTGAGGTCCTCGGTGAGGTGGTCGGCGATCCACACGCGCAGGTCGTCGATCCGGTCGCCGGACGTGGCCGGGGCCGAGAGCGGAACGCTGAACTGGCTCTGCCCGCCCGAGCGTTTGACGTACATGACCATCATCCGCGCGGTGGCGAGGGCGAGGGCCTGGCCGTGGTCCTCGGCGACCATCGCCAGCGCCATGTCCAGCCCCGAGGTGACACCGGCGCAGGTCCACACGCTCCCGGACCGGATGAAGATCGGGTCCGGATCCACCGTGACTTCGGGATGGTCGGCGGCCAGCCGTGCGGCGGTGAGCCAGTGGGTCGTGGCGGCCAGCCCGTCGAGCAGGCCCGCCGCGGCCAGCAGGTGCGCTCCCGCGCAGATCGACCCGGTCCTGCGCGCCACGGGCGCCGCCTCGCGCAGCCAGCGGGTGACCTCGCTGTCGATCACCGGTTCCACCCGGTCGCCCACCAGGTCGACCGCGCCGGCCACGAGCAGGGTGTCGACCCGGCCGCGCACCTCGTCCAGGGCCAGGTCAGCCAGCAGCCGGACCGCTGGAGGTGGTCACCGGCCCGCCGTCGGCGGTGGCGATCCGGACGAGATAGCCGGGGCCTGGGGTGCCGGTGCCGGTGGCCGTGGTGCCGGTAGCAGTGATGGTGGCGGCGACCCGTGTGGCGACGGAGAACACCTCGGCCGGGCCGGTGACATCCAGCAGTTCGGTACCGGGGAAGGCCGCGATGACGACTCTGTGCGGTACGGGCATGCGCTGATCCTTCCGCCCCGCCGCGACGGCCGCAATGACGAGCTTCTGTCAGATCCGGACACGCCGTGCGAGCGCGCTGCGCCGCACGGAAGGACCAACGGCTTCGGGCTGGTCCGATCGGTCGGATCTGACGGTGGGTCGCGCCGGGACACTCCCGGCGGCGCGAGATCCGCCGCTATGGATGATTCATCCACCATCCATGAGCCCCGTCCCCAGGAGCCCCCATGCGCCGTCCCACCAGAACAGCCTGTATCGGCTCGGCCGCCACCGCACTGGTCGCCCTCCTCGCCTGCGCCCCCCCTCGCGTCCGCCGTCACGACGGACATCGGTGCCGCCCACGACCGCGACAAGGGCAACGGCAATGGCAAGGGCCAGGTCATCACCCTCACCGGCCGGCTCGCGGAGCAGTCGCGCTTCCCCGTCAACCCCGGCGGCGCCGCCGCGCAGGGTGACCGGACGGTCTTCCGCTCGCTGCTCTTCGACAAGGACGGCAACCAGGTCGGCGAGACCGGCGGCACCTGCACGACCACCCGGGTCGACAACGGCGGCGCGGAGGCCTGCGTCGTGACCTACACCCTCCCGGGCGGCCAGATCGCCGCGCAGGGCATGGTCTTCGGCCACCTCGTCCCGGGCCCTCCGCCCGCGTTCGACAACGCGATCACCGGCGGCACCGGCAAGTACGACCGGGCCCGTGGTTCGATCCACGCCGAGACGATCGGGACGGGCACCAGGCGCTTCACGCTCGACATCGAGCGCTGACCCCCGCTACGTACTGCATCCCTTGCAGGTCGCCCCGGGTGTCGGACTGCGAAACGCGCGCTCGCACTCCGGGCAGATCACGAAGGGATCGGGAGGTACGAAGGCAGGTGCGCGGGGCAGCGGAATCAGCGGCGGTGGCAACTGGGCCGTGAGCCGGTGGGCGATCAGCCCGGCCGGATTGCGCAGCCCCGCCGGCAGTCTCGCCGTAAGGGCGGTCACCGTGGCCCGCACCCCCGCCCCGCGCTCCAGTCAGGCCTCGACCCCACCCGCGAGGTACCGTACGTCCCGCTCCCCGAGCAACAGCTGCGGATCGACCCGCCGCAACTCCGCGAGCACCTCACGCGCGAGCCGCCGCCGCCCGGGATCGTCCCGCTCCCGGGGCCCGGGCAGCCCCCCGCCGGGCGCGGCAGCCACCTCTACGTCCCCTGCCGCATCCGGCTCCGTCGGCACGGCGGGCTCCGGACCAGCCTCGACCGGCGGCGGCGTCTCAACGCGCACCGGCTCCGGTGCAGGTTCCGCCGGTGCGGGTGCCGTGGGCGGGGCAGCGGGACCGTGGCCACGACGCGCCGCCGCGACGGCAGCGGCCCGGGGATGGTTGTAGGACACCGTACGGGTGACGATCCGCCCACCCGGCAGGCTCACCAGGGACCGGTCCAGGTAGCCGAACGCCACCAGTTCCCGCAGTGCCTTGGTGATGGCGATCTCCCCATCGGGCAGCCGCCTGACCAGGTCCTTGATGCCGATGGGCGTCCCGGCCGGCAGCGACTGGATGTAGATCCCCAGGAACCGCGCGAGCACCGACATCTCACCATGCTGGATCAGGTCGTTGCTCACCACGGTGAACCGCCCGGTGAGCCGGACGTTGGCGTGCCGAACCCCGTATGTCGCGCGCGCGGGCGCGGTAAACTGCACCGAAGCCATAGGGAAGAGTGCTACTTCCTCGTTGGTCAGGCCCTCGATCGGGATTCGCAGTCCCGGCGGGGGCCGTCTCATGTCTGAGAGTTGTCGGGGCGAGCATATGCCAGACAACCACCGCGAAATCCACCCCAGTTGGCCGATTCACCCGTGTGAGTGAGCGCCTGTCCGGCGGGAGGCTGGAGGGGTCTGGGAAGGGTTCTTTCCCCAAGTACTCAGACCAAAAGAAGCACCGCGGCCCACCGGGTCCCGGCCGGCCGCGACCCGGTGGGTGCGGCCTTCAGAACCCAAGTCCGAGACGGGCGGGACCGTCATGATCATCGCGGAAGGCCGGGTCTCTTTATGCCAAGACGCGCATAGTCGCGTTCGCGCATAGACGGCATAACCGGTTGATCCCTACGGTCTTGGCATCAGGCCCAGCAGGGGTTTGGGACCGAGGGGCTTCACATGGCACGTGAGGAACTGACCCGGCTCACAGGCAACGGAAACGGCGAGTGCGGGCAGGGCGACTGCCCGAACGTCTACCAGACCGCGTCCGGTTCGTTCATCGTCCAGGGCGACGTATCCGCAGCCTTCACCCCGCCGACCGGCGAGGGGCTCGTAGAGATCCCCGAGGCAGTGCTCAGGGAGGCCTTCCGTGCTCTTGGTTGGTGAGGACTGGGCATCGAAGTTCAAGACGTTCCAGGCGGAGGCCTGGCGGCTTGAGACACTGCCCCAGTACCTCGTACCTCAGGAAGCGGACGAGTTCGCAGCCTTCAAGGCGGGGGCCCGGTTCCCCGGACCGTACGAGGACTCGTGGACCGAGATGGTGCGCAGTCGGAGCGTAGGGCGTGTGCACATCGTCACTCGGCCGCTGAGCGACTACCTGCGGTTCGAATTCGAGCGCTACTACCAGCATCAGGCACCGGCAGGAGAAGAGATCCGCATCCTTGACGTGACCGACCGGGCGAACCCGCTCCCGGATGTCGAGGACTTCTGGATGTTCGACCGCTCCATCGTGGTGCTCATGCACTACGAACCGGACGGCAAACAGATCAGCCGAGAGCTGTACGAGGGGGATCCCGCGCCGTTCATCGAGTACCAGCGCGTTGCCGTGGAGGCTTCCGTGCCGTTCCTGGAGTACATCCGTACGTGAGCGTCGAACCAGAGGAGCTCGGCCAGTCCGGCGAAGAGCTGGCGGCCTTGCTGAAGGCCGTCCGGAAGCGGTCCGGGCTCTCAGGGGCTCGGGCCGCCGCCCGCTGCAACATGTCCCAGTCGAAGGTCAGCCGGATCGAGAACGGAAAGGTGCGCCCGTCCCTCGTGGACGTGGAGCAAATCCTGCGGGCCTGTGAGGCCGACCCCGCTCTGGTCTCACGGGTCATGAACCTGGCCCGTCTCGCTCATACGCAGTGGCAGGGTGCCCGGGGCATGCGGCGCAAGGGCCTGGAGAGGAAGCAACTCGAACTCGCCGGCCTCGAAGCTTCGTCAGCCGAGCTTAGGTTCTTCCTGCTGTCGATGATCACGGGCTTGCTCTCGACCCCTGAATACATCCGGGCCAGCCTCGCCCACATCCCCGGCGACCACGCCAGGACCATCGCCAGGAAGCTGGAACGGCAACAGGTCCTGTACGACCGTTCCAAGCGGTTCACGTTCATACTCACCGAGCAAGCTGTCCGGTGGCCCCTGGTCGGGCCCGACGCGCTCGCGGTACAGGTCGACCACCTGGCCTCGCTCACCCACCTGCCGAACGTGAGGCTGGGCGTCGTCCCCCTGACCGTGCCGACCGGTCCCGCACCGCTGAACACCTTCACCGTCTACGACGACCGCATCGCCACGGTCGAACTGTCCACCGGAGTCATGGTCTTCCGGGACCCCCGGGACGTGGCGAGCCACCGTGAGGAGTTCTCGCACCTAGAGGACCGGGCCCTCTTCGGTGACGACGCACGGGACTTCCTCGGGGCCTGCGCAGCCGCCCTCAGGTGATCTTTAGTCCATGACGCGCATGGATGTGGGGATCAGCTGTCCGTCGGTGAAGCCTGAACCCGAGACAGACGGCTACGGCTCAAGGGGTACGCGGTGGGATCCATCAAGCTTTGGCAGCAGGCCAGTCAGCGTGACCCGTTTCCTGCCGATCCGCCAAAGGCCGCACCGGGATGCCCCGAGTGCCTGAGCCTGGCGGTCCGGCGAGAGAACGCGGGCAGTGCCCTCGACTACAGCGGGGTGACGGATGCGAACATCCGGCTTCGCGCTCACAGGGCGGAGGTTCACTGATGCCGAGGAGCAGCTACCGGTTCGTAGAGCACACCATCCGGCATGTGCCCGCCGGCGGATCCGCGTGGGAAGTGTTCTGTGTGGCTTACGGATGCGGGGCCGATTCGTGCCCTCAGGACGAGCAGGAGACCGCGCAGGACTGGGCGCTGCAGCATTCAGGAAGGACGGGTCACCGGCTGTTCCGGCGTGTGGTCACGGACCATGCCGAGGTCAGCCCGTGAAGGATTCCGGGCCGAAGCGGCCCCAGGCCACGAAGGCGGCCAGGAGGACGTAGGCCAGGTCCACCGCCATGTACGTGGGCTCGTGGCGGCGGTAGCGGGTGAGGGTGGCGCCCAGCATGAGGAGGACCAGGCCGACCGCGGCCAGGGGGGCCAGGACCGGGGCGATGTCCAGGAGGGCCGGGAGGGTCAGGCCCAGTGCGGCCAGCATCTCCACGGCTCCGATCGCCTTCACCGCGCCGGGGCCGAAGTCCTCGACCCACCGCGCGCTGGCGCCGCTCGCGGCGATCTTCTCCTTCGGCGTGAACACCTTGAAGGCGCCGCCGAGCAGGTAGGCGACGGCGAGGAGTCCGGTGACGATCCACAGCGCGATGTTCATGGGAGCACTCGGTCCTTCGGGGAGGGGAGGGAGGGGAGGGGAAGGGAGGGGAGAGGAAGGGGGGAGGCGAGGAGCCGTGCTGTGTGTGGGTCAGTGCTGGAGCTGGCCCGGCTGGTAGTCGCCCGCCGGGGTCTGGACCATGACGTTGCCGCGGTTGAAGGCGTTGATGAGCGCGATCTGGGTGACCAGGGCGGCGAGTTGCTCGTCGTCGAAGTGCTTGGCGGCGTTCGCCCAGACCTCGTCGCTGACCCCGCCCGCCGCGTCCGCGATGCGGGTGGCCTCCTCGGTCAGGAGCAGGGCCGCGCGCTCGGCGTCGGTGTACACCGTGGCCTCGCGCCAGGCCGCGACCAGGTGGAGGCGTACCGCGGTCTCGCCGGCGGCCGCCGCGTCCTTGGTGTGCATGTCGATGCATCCGGCGCAGCCGTTGATCTGGCTGGCGCGCAGCATGACCAGTTCGCGGGTCGAGGCCGGCAGGGTCGACTCCCCGAGCGCCTTGCTCGCGGCGATGATGTGCTTCCACGCCTTGACGGCGACCGGGTCGGCGAAGAGGTTCAGGCGAGCGGTCATGGCGGATTCCTTTGCTGGGGTGGGTCGTTCGGCGGCTGTTCCTTGCTGTTCTCCCTCTAAGACAAGGCGCCCCCGCGCCCTGTGACACGTGGATGGTGTGACCCGGGTCACGAGGCTGTTCATGATCGTTGAGCCGGATCCCCCTTGGGTAACCTGCCGGACGTCGCACACAGTGCACACAGCGAATCGGGGGAGGATTTCGTGCAGGGATCAACGGACGTCGCGGACGCGGTGAGGTACCGGCCGCTGCTGTTCTCCATCGCCTACGGGATGACCGGGTCGGTGGGCGACGCGGAGGACATCGTCCAGGACGCGTTCCTCGGGCTCGCCAAGGCACACCGGGCCGGGACCGGGATCGCCGCCCCGAAGGCGTACCTGACCACCTCCGTCACGCGGCTGGGGATCAACCACCTGAGCTCGGCGCGGGTCCGGCGCGAGACGTACGTGGGGGAGTGGCTGCCCGAGCCCGTCGTCGTGTCCGACGAACGGCCGGGCCCGGCCGAGCACGCCGAGCTGGCCGACTCCCTGTCGATGGCGTTCCTCGTCCTCCTGGAGGCCCTGTCCCCGGTGGAGCGCGCGGTGTTCATGCTGCGCGAGGTGTTCGGGTACGCGTACCCGGAGGTGGCCCGGGCCACCGGCAAGTCCGAGGCGAACTGCCGCCAGATCTTCGCCAGGGCGAGGAAACGCATCGCCGCGGGCGGCCCGCCGACCCCGGCCCGGCGGGCGGAGGGCGAGGAGCTCGCCCGTACGTTCTTCGACGCCGCGGCGGGCGGTGAGCTGGACGCCCTGCTCGACATGCTCGCGCCCGACGTCGTCTACCACGGGGACGGCGGCGGCAAGGCCCGCGCGGTCGCGCGGTCGGTGACCGATCCGCGCCGCGTCGGACAGCTGCTCATCGGCGGACTGCGCCGCCTCCGCTCGCTCGGCGCCTCCCTGCGGCCGACGCTGGTCAACGGCCGGCCGGGCGCCCTGATCGTCGACGCCGAGGGGCGGGTCGCCAGCGTGGTCGAGCTCGACATCGCCGACGGCGTGGTCCGGGCGGTCCACACCGTGTCCAACCCCGACAAGCTCGGCCACCTCGGCCCGGTCTCCGACATCGGCCGCCTGCCGGAGAAGTAGGGGAGGGGGCGGGGCTCAGGCTCGGCGCGCCAGCACCAGTCGCCACCTCGGCGTGCCGTCCGGCCGGCGGCCGAAGTGGTCCAGGGGGAGCGTCTCGACCGTGAACCCGGCGGCGCGCAGGTCCGTACGGACGCCGCCCAGCGGGAAGGTGCGGTAGTACATGACGAACGGCGGGCGCCAGACGGCATTGCGCACGCGCATCACCGCGTCGAAGCCGGACAGGGCCCACCACGCCGGGCGGCTCGGCGCGATCGGGGCGCCGATCGGGAAGGCGAACACGCCGCCGGGGCGCAGCGCCGCGTGGACCCCGGAGAAGACCGCGGGGCGCTCGGCCGGGAGGAAATGGCCGAAGGCGCCGAAGCTGACGGCCAGGTCGTACGAGTCCCCGAGCGCGGCGGGCAGGTGCCGGGCATCGGCCCTCAGCAGGTCCGCCCCGGGGTGGGCGAGCCCGGCCTCGGCGAGCATGCCCGAGCTCAGGTCCACCCCGGTCACCCGGCCCCGGCACAGCCGGCGCAGCAGGCCGAGGCCCGCGCCCGTACCGCAGCACACGTCGAGTCCGGCGTCGAAGGGGCCCTCGTGGCGGGCGAGCGTCTCCTCGACCGCGTCGAGCATCCGGTCGGGGGTGCGGAAGGGGGTCCGGTCGAACTTCGGGGCCAGGAGGTCGTAGCCCCGCTCGACGGAGGACAGGGCCTGTACGGCCAGTTCGCGGAGGGTCGGGCCCTGGGAGGTGAACACACGGTCAGCCTAGTCAGCGAGGGAGCGGCCGCCCGGCATTTCAGGCCCTTCGGCCCCGGGTAAAAGGGGCATCCCGTGACGTAGGGTGAAACGAATGGTTTTGCCAACCCTTGGGGATTCCGTGGTCAGTGCCATACGAAGTGAGGTGCCGGGTCAGAGTGTGGGGGGCCAGGGCGTCGGCTACGGGAGCGGCCACGGGAGCAGCCAGGGGAACGGCAGTGCCCTGGAGAAGACCCTGCGGATCACCGAGGCGCTGACCGCCTTCGGCGGCCCGCACCGGCTCGCGGAGCTGTCCGCCGCCGCCGGGGTGCCCAAATCCAGCACCTACCGGATCCTGGTCTCCCTCGTCGAGCAGGGCTACGCCGTCACCGACGGCGAGGGCAGCTACGGAGTCGGCCTGCGGCTGCGCACCCTGGCCGCCGAGGTCTGCGCCGACCGGCCCGAGGGCATCGTCGAGCTGCTCGAGTTCCTCCAGAAGTGCACCGGGCAGGCCGTCCACCTGGCCCTGCGCAGCGGCAACGCCCTCACGTACATCCGCAAGATCGAGGGCTCCGGGTCCCACCGGACCTCCTCGCGCGTCGGCATGCGCATCCCCCTGCACGCCACCGCGATCGGCCGGGCCGTCCTCGCGCACCTGCCGCCGGAGGAGGCCGAGGGCGTCCTGCGGACCCGCGCAGATGAGGAGGGTCTCGCCGACGAACTGCGGACGGTCCGGGAACGCGGCTACGCCGTCGACGACGCGGAGTACGAGCGCTCGGCCCGCTGCCTGGGCGCGCCGGTCTTCGACCGTACGGGCATCCCGGTGGGCGCGGTCAGTCTGACCGCCGCCGCCTCGCTGCACACGCGGGCGGAGCTGGAGCGGTTCTCGCCGGCGCTGCTGGAAGCCGCCCGGGGCGACCAGCGGCTGCTCCAGCTCGGCGGCTGAGCCGCCCCGCCGTCTCCTCCCCGTCCCCCCCCCACCGGGCGCACGCACACGTGCGGCGGCCGCGGTGGTCCCCCTCCTGGCCACCGCGGCCGCCGTTCCCCCCGTGCACCCCGTTGGTCCCCCGTGACCCCCGGTCCCCCGTGGTACGTACTGCGGTACGGCCCGGATCCCCCGTTCCCCCGTGTTCCCCGGGCCGTACGCGTCTGTGAGTCCTGAGGCCTACGCCCCCACCTACAGGCCGCCGCCGGCCGCGTGGTTGTCCATCGTCACGATCTCCTCGCCGGCGGCGTGGTTGTCGAGCGGCTTGATCTCCACGCCGGCCGCGTCGTTGTCCAGCGGCTTGATGTCGACATCCGAAAGCTGGTTGTCGAGCGGAGCGGTGTCACCGTCGGGCGGCAGGATGTTCTCGTTCGTCGTCATCGGTTCTCCTGATGGGTGAGTGGGTCCCGTTCGGCGATTCCCCCGCGGACCGCCGAACGGGTCGTCCTCCGGTCGACCCGGGAGTGCCCCCCGACACGTCGAGTCGATGACCCCATTCTGTCGGGTGGTGATAAACGAACGATGAACGCCTCGTTCAACGCGGCTCGGGCGGCGAGCTCAGGCGGCGATCTCCGCCGCCAGCAGCGCCTGGACCTCGGCCAGTTCCGGCGACTTGAGCTGGGTGAACACCACCTCGGCGTCCCGCCAGCACACCCGCGCCCGGTCCCGCTGCCCCAGCTGGCGCAGCGCCCTGCCGAGCACGGTCAGCACCCTGGCCCGGTTCCACTCGCCGCCTATCCCCCGCAGGGCGATGGCCTGTTCGGCGTGCGAGGCGGCCAGCGTGGGCCTGCGCGCCGCCAGATGGACCTTGGCGAGCCGGAAGTGCGTCACGCCCTCCCACAGGGGCTGCCGGTTCTCGTGGAACAGCGCCAGCGCGTCGCTGAGCTGGGAGTGCGCCTCGGAGAGCCGGTCGGCCTGCGTGAGGGCGATGCCCAGCGCGTAGCGGCCGTTGGCCAGGCGCAGGGTGAGCCCCATCCGGTCGTAGATGGCGATGGCCTGCTGGGCGAGGTCGATCGCGCTGGAGAGCCGGCCCTGCTCCACGTGGATGCGGGAGAGGTTGCACAGGGCGCTCGCCGCGCCGACGTGGTTCGCGTCGGCCCGGAAGTTGGCGATGGCCTCCAGCAGGTACCGCTCGCCGTCGTCGTAGCGGCCCTCGTAGATCGCGATGATGCCCCGGTCGTTGGGCGCCCAGCAGCTGGGCAGCAGGTCCCCCGCGGTACGGGCCAGGGACATGGCCCGGCTGGCCTCGGCGTCGGCCTCGGCGAAGCGGCCCGCGACCAGGTGGGTGTTGGT
Organism: Streptomyces sp. NBC_01264; assembly: GCF_026340675.1. Classification (NCBI taxonomy): domain Bacteria; kingdom Bacillati; phylum Actinomycetota; class Actinomycetes; order Kitasatosporales; family Streptomycetaceae; genus Streptomyces; species Streptomyces sp. NBC_01264. The sequence goes on along the minus strand of NZ_JAPEOX010000001.1, from coordinate 4,392,504 downwards.
GAGGGTGGTACGGGCGCGGCCCTCGGCGTACGGGTCCTTCGCGGCCTCGGCGGCGTCGCGCAGCGCGGTGGCGGCGGACTCGTACTGCTTGGAGTTGGCTCCCGATTCGGCGAGGTCCTTGGCCGCCCACAGCAGGTCCACGGCCCGCCGCAGCAGGTCCTGGCGCCCGGACGGGCACACGGCGGCCTGCCGTACGCACGCGAGCAGCGGGCCGGCCTCGGCGTACAGCCAGTCCTGCGCGGAGTGCGGCTCGGTGAAGCGCAGGCCGGGGTGGCGGGTGGCCGACAGGTGGGCCACGAGCCGGTCTCCGGGCCGCTCCAGGGCGTACACCCCGGCGGCGGTCGCCAGATAGAAGTCCAGCAGCCGGTCGAGGGCGCGGTCGCACCCGCTCGGCGGCTGCTCGTCGCGCTCGGCGCAGGCACGCGCGTAGAGGCGTACGAGGTCGTGGAAGCGGTAGCGGCCGGGCGCGGCCGATTCGAGGAGGGAGCAGTCCACCAGGGCTTCGAGCAGGTCCTCGGTGTCGTGCTCCGGCCGGTCCAGTACGGCGGCTGCCGCCGCGAGGGAGATGTCCGGCCCGTCCGGCAGCCCCAGGAGGCGGAACGCGCGCTGCTGCGCGGGCTCCAATTGCCCGTAGCCCAGCTCGAAGGTGGCCTTGACGGCGAGGTCGCCGGCCTGGAGCTCGTCCAGGCGGCGGCGCTCGTCGGCGAGCTTCGCGGCGAGCACGGAGACGGTCCAGGTGCGGCGGGCGGCGAGCCGGGAGGCGGCGATGCGGATGGCGAGCGGCAGGAACCCGCAGGCGCCCACCACGTCGAGGGCGGCCTGGCGCTCGGCGCCGACCCGCTCGGCCCCGACGATCCGGGTGAACAGCTGGAGCGCCTCCTCGGGGCTCATCACGTCGAGGTCGACGAGGTGCGCGCCGGCCAGGCCCGCCATCCGGACCCGGCTGGTGACGAGGGCGGCGCAGCCCGCGGTGCCCGGCAGCAGCGGGCGGACCTGGGCGGCGTCGCGGGCGTTGTCGAGGAGGACCAGGACGCGCCGGCCGTCGAGGGTGGAGCGGTAGAGCGCGGCCCGCTCGGCGGGGGAGTCGGGGATGGAGCTGTCGGGGGTCCCGAGGGCGCGCAGGAAGGAGCCGAGGACGGCTTCGGGCTCGGCGGGGCGGGCCTCGGTGCCCTGGAGGTCGACGTAGAGCTGCCCGTCGGGGAAGTGCGGGCGGGCGGCGTGCGCGACGTGCACGGCGAGGGTGGTCTTGCCGACGCCGCCGATGCCGGCGAGGGCGGAGACCGCCATCACCTGCCCCTCGGCGCCGGCGAGGATCTCGCCGAGGTCCCGGACGAAGCTGGAGCGGCCGGTGAAGTCGGAGACGGTGGCGGGCAATTGGGCGGGCCTCACGTGCACGGGGGCGGCCGCCGGGGCCGGGTCCTCGGCTCGGGCGAGTTCGGAGTCGGCGCGCAGGATGCGCTGTTGGAGCTCGGCGAGTTCGGGGCGCGGGTCGACTCCGAGTTCATCGGCGAGGAGCCGGCGGGTGTCGGCGTACACGGCGAGGGCCTCGGCTTGGCGGCCGCTGCGGTAGAGGGCGAGCATCAGCAGCTCGCGCAGCCGCTCCCGCAGCGGGTGGGCGGCGGTGAGCGCGGTCAGCTCGGAGACGGCCTCGGCGTGGTGGCCGAGCTCCAGGTCCAGGTCGAGGCGGGTCTCCAGCAGCTGGAGGCGCCACTCGGTGAGCCGGGTGCGCTGGGTGCCGGCGTGCGGTCCGGGTACGCCGGCCAGCGGTTCGCCGTCCCAGACGTCCAGGGCGCGGGCCAGCAGCGTACGGGCGAGGGCGCGGTCGCCCTGGCCGGCGGGGGCACCGGGGGCGGCCTTCTCGGCGGAGCCGTCCTTCGGCTTCCCGGCGCGCGCGGCCTCGGCGTCGGCGGCGAGGGCCCGGGCGATGCCGAGGTCGAGGGCCTCGGGGTGGGGCAGGCGGATCGCGTAGCCGCCGGACTCGCTGACGAGCAGCCCGGGTTCGAGGATCTTGCGCAGGCGGGAGGCGTACGTACGGATGGTCGCGAGGGCCTGCGGCGGCGGGTCCTCGCCCCAGATGGCGTCGATGAGCTCGGGCGCGGTCGCGGTGCGGCCCTCGCGCAGCAGGAGCACCGCGAGCAGGGCCCGCTGCTGCGGGGTCCCGGAGCTCAGCGGCTCGCCGCCGCGCCAGGCCCGGATGGGCCCGAGCACGGAGAACCGGTTGCCTCCGGGGGCGGTGGGGGCCGGGGCCGCGTCGACGGCTTCCGCGGCGGGTGCCGCTTCGACTCCGGGCCCGGCTCCGGTTCCGACTTCGGGTCCGGCGGCTGCGGCAATGGCGGTGTCACCGGACTCGGGGTGGTTCCGCTGGTGCGGGATGGCCGGTGTGCCGTCCATCTGGTCTCCCCCCTGCCTTCCATAGGTGTAAGGGCCAGTCTGCCCTGTGTTGCGCGTACACGTCAGTCCGTAACGGACCCAGTCCGTACGGATCCGGTGGCCGGTCCGTGCGGATCCGGTGCCTGGTCCGCACGGATCGGGTGCGTGGTCCGTGCGGATCCTGCAGCCGGGCGCGCCCAACTAGCTGACGGTTCGTCAGATTGACGCTACCGTGAGGACATGGAGACCTTCCCGAAGATCATCTCGGTGGACGACCACACGGTTGAGCCCCCCAACGTCTGGCGGGACCGGCTCCCGTCCAAGTACCACGACGTCGGCCCCCGCGTCGTCCGCGCCCCCCTGAAAGAAATGACCTTCCTGGGAGGCAAGTTCGCCCCCGTGATGGGGGCCAAGGGCGACGACGGACCGATAGGCGACTGGTGGGTGTACGAGGACCTGCACCGACCCCTCACCCGACTCGACACGGCCGTCGGCTACAGCCGCGACGAGATCAAGCTCGAAGTCATCACGTACGAGCAGATGCGCCCGGGCTCCTTCTCGGTTCCCGACCGGCTCGCCGACATGGACGTCAACCACGTCCAGTCCGCCCTCTGCTTCCCGACCTTCCCGCGCTTCTGCGGCCAGACCTTCACCGAGGCCAAGGACCGCCAGCTGGGCCTGCTCGGCGTGCGCGCGTACAACGACTGGATGGTGGAGGAGTGGTGCGGCCCGGAGGCGAACGGCCGCCTCATCCCGCTCACCCTCATCCCGCTGTGGGACGCCCGCCTGGCCGCCGCCGAGGTCCGCCGCAACGCCGCGCGCGGGGTCCGGGCGGTCGCCTTCTCGGAGATCCCGCCCCACCTCGGGCTCCCCTCCATCCACACGGACGAGTGGGACCCCTTCCTGGAGGCGTGCAACGAGACCGGCACGGTCATCGCCATGCACATCGGCTCCTCCTCGCGCATGCCCTCCACCTCGGCGGACGCCCCGCCGGCCGTGGGCTCCACCATCACCTTCGCCAACTGCTGCTTCTCGATGGTGGACTGGCTGATGAGCGGCAAGTTCGAACGCTTCCCGAACCTCAAGATCATGTACGCGGAGGGCCAGATCGGCTGGATCCCGTACATCCTGGAGCGCGCGAACGTGGTCTGGGAGGAGAACCGCGGCTGGGGCGGCGTCGCCGACAAGGTGCTGCGGCCGCCGTCGGAGCTCTTCGCGGAGCACGTCTTCGGCTGCTTCTTCGACGACGCCTTCGGCCTGAAGAACCTGGACTCCATCGGCGTCGCCAACGTCCTCTACGAGACCGACTACCCCCACTCCGACTCCACGTGGCCTAAATCCCGCGAGGTCGGCGAGTCCCAGATGGGGCACCTGGCCCCGGACGTGGTGGACCGGATCGTGCGCGGCAACGCGATCGATCTGCTGGGGCTGACCCCGGAAGGGCTGTGGCCGGGGGCGTAGCGGCGGCGGTGGCGGTGGCGTAGTGGGCGGCGGCCCCCGGGGAGGTCTCCCGGGGGCCGCCGCCGCATCTGCGCACTGACCTGACCCCCTGGGCCGCCTCGCCTTGCGGGGGTCACCGCGGGCAGGGCATGCTTCGCCGCAGCAAAGGGGAGGGGTGTCTCTGATGGACAAGCGGACCGTGGTGACCGCGGTGCTCTGCTCGGCGGTGGCGCTCGGAGCGTCCGCGGCCATGACGAAGGTGGTCCCTGCCGGTGACGGCAAGGCCCGCGGGCACGCGAAGGCGGCCCGCACGACGACGCCTTCGCGGCCGCCTTCGCAGCCGTCATCGCAGTCGCAAGCACCGGAACGGCGTCAACAGTCCGATGGCCGGAACCCCGGACCGTCGGCGTCACCCTCCGCGCCGGGCGGGGCCGTCGCCTTCGCGGGAGCGCTGTTCGCGGGCGATGCGACCGGCGACCACTACTGCACGGCGACCGTCGTCCACAGCCCCGGGCGGAACCTGATCGCCACCGCCGGCCACTGCCTGAGCGCCGGCCGGTCCGGCGAACGCGGAGCCTCCTTCGCACCCGCGTACGCGGACGGGCGGGCCCCGTACGGCACCTGGAGGATCGCGGAGGTCTTCGAGGACCCGCGCTGGTCGGACGGCACGGACGACGACTACGACCTGGCCTTCGCCCGCCTCGCCCCCGACGCCGAGGGCCGCGCCGTCGAGGACGTCACCGGAGCCGCCGTCCTGGACACCACGGGCCGCACGGACGAACAGGTCACGGTGACGGGCTACCCGTCGGGCCGCCAGGTCCCGCGCACCTGCGTGTCCCGCGCGGTACGGCTCAGCGCCACGGAACAGCGCTTCGACTGCGCGGACTTCCCCACCGGCACGAGCGGCAGCGCATGGATCGCGGCGGACGGAAAGATCATCGGAGTCCTGACCGGCGGAGACACGGACGACGTCTCGACGAGCACGATCCTGACCGACTACGCATCCGCCCTGTACGCCCGGGCAACGGGCCCGGCGGGCGGGGGCCGCTAGCCGGGGCCCTCCCCGGACCGGGGCGGTCAGGCGAGGAGCCCCAGGTGGACCGGCTCCGTGGGGGACTCGTCGAGGAGTTCGGCGAGGCGGGGTGGCCACAGGGGTTCGCCGAGGGTGGCGAGGCTGTGCGGGGACAGCCATCGCCAGTGGGCCTCGGGGTGTTCCGGTACCGGATCGCGGTGCGGGCCGGTGGTCACGTAGATGTGCTCGTGCTGGCGTACGGGGATGCCCTGGTGGGTGAAGTCGTGCTCCCAGGTGCAGAGCAGCCGCTCCGGTCGCAGGTCCGTCCAGCCCGTCTCCTCCCGCAACTCCCGCCGTACGCACTCCTCGGGCGTCTCCCCGGGATCGATGCCACCGCCGGGCGGCAGCCAGTGGATGCCGACTTCCACGTTGTTCTCGCGGAAGAGGAACACGGATCCGGCGGGGTTGAGCACGACAATTCTGGCGGCCTGCCGGGGAGTTCGAGGTGAAGGGTGCATCGGACCAGCGTACGACCGGGGGTGCGGGGGGAGGGAGAGGTCGGAGGGGAGCGGGGAGCGGGGAGCGGGGGATCAGGTGTGCCGGCCCGGCGGGGGGCCGTCCCAGGCCGGTGAGCGTTTCTGGGTGAAGGCCCGGGCTCCCTCCGTGGCGGCCGTGGTGGTGAACACGGGCGTGCTGAGGGGGTCCTGGACGCGGTACGCGGCGTGGTCGTCCAGGCCGCGGGTGTTCTGGACGATCTGCTTCGTGATGTGGACGGCGTGGGGCGAGTGCGCCTGGATGCGGGCGCTCAGGGCGAGGGCCGCCTCGAGGGCCTGGCCTTCGGGGGTGAGACGGTTGACCAGGCCGTAGCGGGCCGCGTCGGCGGCGGGCAGGGGGGCCGCGGTCAGGAGCATCTCCATGGCCACGTGGTACGGGAGCCGGCCGGGCAGACGGATCGCTCCGCCCTCGGCGGCGATCAGGCCGCGGGCCACCTCGGGCAGGGCGAAGAACGCGGTGTCGGCCGCGGTGATGAGGTCGCAGGCGAGGGCCAGCTCGAAGCCGCCCGCGACGGCCGCACCCTCGACGGCGGCGATGAGCGGCTTGCGCAGCCGGGCCCGGGTCAGCCCCGCCAGGCCGCGCCCGGCGACGACGGGGACGCCTTCGGTGGGAAAGGCCTTGAGGTCCATGCCGGAGCAGAAGTGGCCCTCCGCGCCGGTGAGGATGCCCACGGCCAGCGACGGATCGTCCTCCAGCCGGGTGAGGGCCGCGTCGAGCGCCTCGGCGAGGGGCCGGTCGACGGCGTTGCGGACGTGCGGCCTGTTGAGGGTGACGAGGAGGACGCCCGGGGTGGGTTCGGTCGTCAGCACTGCGGGGCCGGGGCCGGGGTCGGGCATGTGGGTGCTCCAGGCTGGGGGCTCGGGGGGCTCGGGTGGTTCTGCGGAGGGGTCAGTTCCGTACTACGGGCAGTGAGGCCAGTCCGCGCATGACGCGGGTCGGCCGCCAGGGGAGTTCCTCGGCGGGCTTGGCCAGTTCGACGCGCCCCAGGCGCTGGAGCAGGAGGGGGAGCGCGACGGCGCCCTCGAGGCGGGCCAGGGCGGCGCCGATGCAGAAGTGGGGGCCGTAGCCGAAGGCGAGGTGGTCGTTGGGCGTCCGCCCGAGATCGAGCCGGTCCGGATCGGGGAAGCGGTGGCCGTCCCGGTTCGCCGAGCCGATGAGCAGGCTGACGATGTCCCCCTCGCCGATCACCTGCCCGTGGAGGGTGATCGATTCTGCTGCGCAGCGGAAGGTGGCGTCCCGCACGGGGGAGTCGTAGCGCAGGAGCTCTTCCACGGCGGGTTCAGCCCGGCCGGCCCCGCGACGTAACCGGGCACCCGCCCCGGGTCCTTGCTCAGCCGCTCGTCGGTGAGCAGCACCCGCACGTCTCGTAGCGGGAGATCTGCCACACGGTGGGGCGCCCGTCCCGGCGCTCGGCACGGACGGGGCAATGGCGGCGCAGCCAGGCGAAGTAGGGGTACGGATCCCGCACCCGCGCGGCCAGGAGGCCGGGGGGCGGGGTGGGGAGGGAGGGGGCGGGCCGGGAGGAAGGGGGCACGGAAGCTCCGGGAACGGCAAGCAGTACGGTCGCCGGTTCAACGGGCCTATGGGGGAGGAGGATGCGGATGCGCGGGGGTGCGGCGGGCGCGTCCGGCCGCGCCCCCGCTCGTACGGTCGTGGGAACCTACGCCTTGGCCGCCTGGGCGCGGACGGCTCGGGCGCGCACCACGGCGGGCCGGGAGAAGACGCTGATGGCGACGGAGGCGGCGGCCACGAGGGTGATGGCCGTGCCGGCGGTGAAGTACTGGGCGATGCCGCCGGCGATCGCGGCTCCGATGCCTTGCCACGTCATCCGGCCGGCGGACTCGACTCCCTGGACCTGGCCGCGGACCGGATCGGGGGTCAGCTCCAGGAGCTGCTCCTGGAGCGGCAGGGTGGCGGCGAAGCCGACACTGGCGATGAACACCGCGGCGGTCGCCACCAGGACGGGCGGGTGGACGGCGAACAGCAGGTAGGGGACGGCGAGCAGCAGCCGCAGGGCGAAGGCGTAGCGGCTTCGCCGCTCGGCGGTGAACAGCCGACCGACCGCGAGGTCACCGAGGAGCATGCCTGCCGATCCGGCGGCGAGGAAGACGCCGGCGTGATGGGGGGCGTAGGAGATGAACAGGGCCTCGCAGCCGACGATCAGGCCATTGGGGATCCACAGGTTCAGCAGCAGCGCGCGTTGGCCGGAGTGGGTGAAGAGCTCGACGTTCGTGGTCCAGGTCTGGCGCAGTCCGGGGCGACGGGTCAGACGGACCGAGTGTTCCCGGACCGTCACCGCCACGATGATCAACCCGCCGCCGGTCAGGGCCGTCGCAACGGCGAAGACCTCCTGCGGGCTCAGGTACCGCAGCAGTACGGCGCCGATGGCGTAGCCGAGGATGGCCATGCCTCCCGAGGTGATGTTCATCAGCGAACGTGCCAGTGCGTAGGCGGAGGTGGGCACCACCTCGGTGAGCAGCCCCATCCGTGCGCCCGTTCCCAGGGACTGGAAGAACCCCAGGACGAGGAGCAGACCGAACCGGGCGGCGAGCGGCAGCCCCGGGACTGCCTGTGCGCCGACGCTGACGAGCAAGACGCACTGGAGCGTGACGAGGATCCGGCGAGGGCGGTTTCCGTCCGCGACCGACATCAGCGTCAGCGCACCGAGGACCGTCGCGAAGGTGGCGCCGTACATGCTCACGGCGGTCAGGAACGGGGACTTGGTCTGCTGGTTGACCAGCGTGCCGAGCGCGAAGCCCGACAAGGTGCTCGCGGCCACCGTCAGCGTGAAGCTGACGTACAGGCCGACGAACTCACGGTTGCGGAGCAGCTCACGGTAGGTGGTGGGAGGCGTGCCGGAGGCAGAAGTGTCGGAGGGCATAAAAAAAGCCTTCGCGCGCCACCCGTTGGGGGGCGTCGAAGGCCGACAGAAGGATTATAGCAAGTGCCCCGGTCTCACCACGGCACCGAGCCGGGGCGCTCCCTCGGGTGGAGGGGTGCCCCGGCTCGGGTTTCAGCGGGTCAGTACTGGTTCGGGTAGATCTGGTAGTTCGTGCCGATCTTGGTACGGCTGGTCAGCTTGCCCGTGCCGTAGGAGTCGTAGCGCCACAGGACGCCCGCGGAGTCGGTGGCGACGAGGTCGGCGCGGCCGTCTCCGGTGAGGTCACCGGTGACCACGAGCTGCTTGTAGCCCTCGTAGCCCCAACCGATGCGGACCCGCGGCTTGAAGGGGGCCGAGGGGACTCCGGTGCCGGCGTACAGGTAGAGGTTGCCGGAGCCGTCGCGGGCCAGCAGGTCCGCGCGGCCGTCGCCCGTGAGGTCGCCGGCGCCGGTCAGCTTGTTGTAGACGCCCCAGCCGCCGCCGATCTTGATCTTGTTCATGGTGCCGCCGACCCCGTTGCCCTGGAACAGGTACAGGTTGCCGGACTTGTCGCGGCCCAGGAGGTCGCCGGTGCCGTCGTTGCTGAGGTCGCCCGGGGCGGCCAGGGCGTTGTACGAGCCCCAGCCGAGGCCCTTGTAGTCACCGTTGATGTAGAGGGCGCCGTTGGAGCCCTGCTCCAGGATGGCGCTCGTGTTCTCGTTGGTGAAGGAGGAGCCCGAGGTGATGCTGGCGCCCTTCCAGCCGCCCGTGTCACTGGCCTTCAGGCGGCCGCTGAGGGTTCCGTTGTTCTTGGAGTAGTACCACCAGAGGGTGCCGGCGGAGTCGCGGGCGAACAGATCGTTGCGCCCGAAGTCGGGGTTGCCGCCCTGCTGGGTGAAGAGGGTGGCGACGTTCCAACCGGTGCTGCCCTTGATGCGCGGCTTGAAGCCGCCGTTGCCGTTGCCCTTGTAGATGTACGCCTGGCCGGAGACGGTACGGGCGACCATGTCGCCGTGGCCGTCGCCGTCGTAGTCGTCCAGGCCCACGATCTGGTTGTACGCGTTCCAGCCCGAGCCGATCGTGGCGCGGGGCTTGAACGGGGCGCTGGTGCTGCCGGTGCCCAGGTAGGCGAAGAGGACGCCGGAGAAGTCGCGGGCGACCAGGTCGGCGATGCCGTCGCTGTTGATGTCGTTGGTGCCGACCAGCTGGTCGTAGGCCTGCCAGCCCGCGCCGACCTTGATGCGCGCCTTGAGCGGGGAGTCCTGGTTTCCGCTGCCCGGGTAGAGGTAGAGCACGCCGTCCGGGGTGCGGGCCAGCAGGTCGATGTTGCCGTCGCGGTTGATGTCGCCGGGGGCGAAGACCTTGTTGTAGATGCCCCAGCCGCGGCCGGACCAGGACTTCTGCTCCGCTCCCTCACGGCCCCAGGAGATGAGCAAGGACAGCTCACCGTCGGCCGAAAGGCCCAGCATGTCGGTTTCGTTACCGGAGCCGATCCGGCCGAACGGGATGAGGTCCTTGTAGTCGAAGTAGGCGCTGGCCTGGCCCACCTTGTACTTGAAGGACTCGGCGGCGCCACCGGAGTTCACGAAGTACTCGTCGTTGATCGCCTGGTAGAGCGAGTCGGGGATGTTGTCGCCGTCCGCGTCGAAGCGCAGGGCGGCGAGACCGGCGGCGCGCAGGCCGGCGGAGGCCTTCTTGCCTTTCGCGGGCAGCGGGCCGATCGGAGCTTCCGCCTTCGGGGTCGGGCGGGCCACGGTGCCGTGGGAGGGGTCCCCGGTGGCCGAGGCGGTGCCGGCCAGGGTCACGCCGGTGGCGAGGACGATGGCCGTGCAGACCGCGAGACGGCCGGGGCGCATGTGGCGCGAGAAGTTCAAGGTCCCCCCTGGGACATAAGTACTGGTCGGGGGGCCGGCGCGCGCGATGGGCGCTCGGCAGACGGAGTGGACGCGATGGCGTGGCTGCGTCATCCCCCCGGATTCGTGGCTGCAGTGTACAGCCGGGGTAGGGGTGCTCCTACGGGGGTCAGGGGGCCTGGGCGATGGGTCAGCAAAAGATGGATTCCGGGGGTGTTGGACCCTCCGTGGCCGATCTGCGGAGCGGTGCAGGCTCGTAGGCTGAATCCCGTGCGCGAGGAAGAAGAGACGGCGATGATCGAGACGGTGATGGCCGAGCTGGCCGCCTTGGAGGACCCGAAGATCCGGGCGGTGAACGAGAAGCACGGTGACGATCACGGGGTGAACCTCGGCAAGCTGCGCGCGGTCGCGAAGCGGCTGAAGACCCAGCAGGACCTGTCGTGCCGGCTGTGGGAGACGGGGGACACCGCCGCGAGGCTGCTGGCGATCCTGATCTGCCGCCCGAAGGCCTTCGAGCAGGACGACTTGGACACCATGCTGCGCGACGCGCGCACGCCCAAGGTCCACGACTGGCTCGTGAACTACGTGGTGAAGAAGAGCCCCCACGCCGAAGAGCTGCGCCTCGCGTGGTTCGCCGATGCCGATCCCGTGGTCGCGAGTGCCGGATGGGCGCTGACCACCGAGCGGGTGGCGAAGAAGCCGGACGGCCTGGATCTCGCGGGACTGCTCGACGTCATCGAGGCGGAGATGAAGGAGGCCCCCGACCGCCTGCAGTGGGCGATGAACCACTGCCTGACCCAGATCGGCATCGAGCACGCCGCCCACCGCACCCGCGCACTCGCCATCGGCGAACGCCTGGAGGTCCTCAAGGACTACCCGACGCCCCCCGGCTGCACCTCCCCGTACGCACCCGCCTGGATCACCGAGCTGGTACGCCGGAAGGACGAGCAGGCGGCGGGCTGACCGGGGTCGGAAATCGACTGGACAGCCCTCAAACCCTGGGTGAGCATCGCCGCGATGAGCAATGAACTTCTCCCCAAGCGCGTCCGCTTCGTCAAGCTCAACGCGAAGGCCCTACGGGCTCTCGCAGACGGCGACCTCGCGGGCGGCAGCGCCGAGGCAGGGGTGGCCCTCGACGAGTACTTCGTCTCCGACCGCGCCCGCTGGATCTTCGGCTACCGCGCGGACCAGCACGCCAAGGACCCGTCCGCCGCGCCCTGGACCACCCGGGCGGCAGTGTCGGAACCGGACGGGACGGTCATCGGCGACGCGGGATTCCACGGCCCGCCCGACGAATCCGGCGTGGTCGAGATCGGCTACAGCGTCGTCTCCGCCCACCGCCGCCAGGGCTACGCCCGCGCCATGCTGACCGCCCTCCTGGCCAGGGCCGCCGAAGAACCCGACGTCAGGACCGTCCGGGCCACGATCCGATCCGACAACACGGCCTCCCTGGCCACCATCGCCGGCTTCGGCTTCACCCGAGTCGCCGAGCGCGAAAACGAGACCGACGGAATCGACCTCGTCTTCGAACTCCCGGCAAACCGAGAAGAACTCGCCCCCACTCCAGATCAGCCACGGCCGGTGGGTAGCCGCTAAGCCGAGTGGGAGCGCGTAGCGATCTGTCGCGCCCCCCGACCCTGAGGCCGTCCTCATCCCCCTCTAGCTCCTAGTGGCTGCCGACGGTCACGGGAAGGGTGCTCAGCCCCCCGAACCCTGTCAACGCCCCCGCCCACCCCGCAGCACAAGCCCCCACCACCCCGCCCACCCCCCTCACCCAGCCTGCAGTGCCAGCGTCGGCGACAGCTTCGCCGCGCGGACCGCCGGGTAGAGGCCTGCCACCGTGCCGATGGCCAGGGTTGAGGCGAAGCCGCCGGTGACGGCCCAGAGGGGGACCACCCAGGGGAGGTCGCCGGCTCGGGCGTAGACCGCCGTGGCCGCGCCGCCCAGGACGATGCCGGCCAGGCCGCCCAGCCCCGACAGGAGCAGTGACTCCGTGACGAACTGGATGCGGATCTGGCCCTTGGTGGCGCCCAGGGAGCGGCGCAGGCCGATCTCGTGGCGGCGTTCCAGTACCGAGATGATCATCGTGTTGGCCACCCCGACCCCGCCCACCAGCAGGGCGATGCCGCCCAGGCCGAGGAGGAGGGTGCTGAAGGCGCCCTCGGTGGCGGCCTTCGCCTGGAGGGCCGCCGACGGGTCCGTGACGGCGACCGTGCTCGGGCTCTCGGGGTTGGCCGTCTTGGCGATGAGGTTCCGGACCTCCTTGACGCGGTCGTCGGCGGAGCGTTCGTAGACGGACGTGGGATGGCCGTCGAAGCCCAGGAGGCTCTGCGCGGCACCCCAGCCGATGAGCGCCGAGCGTTCGATCTCCGGCGCGAGGGGGATCGGCTCCAGGACGCCGATCACGGTGAAGTACTGCCCGCCGATGAAGACCTGCCCGCCCGGCCCCGTGATGCCCAGGCGCTCGGCGGTGACGTGCCCGAGGACCACGGACGGGTAGCGGCCCGTCGCGTCGTTGAGCCAGCTCCCGCTGTGCATCCGGGCCCGCAGCGTCTTCAGGAGGTCGCCCTTCGCCGCCTTGAGGGCGATGCCGTTCGTCTCCTCCTTGGGGATGCTCTCGCTGCGCCGCACGGACTCCTTCACGTCGCCCGTCGCGCCCACCGATTCGACCCCGTCGATCCGGGCGATCATGCCGGGGGCGTCCTTCGGCAGCTTGGTGTCCTGTCCCGAGAACATCGACGGGGCGGGGGTCGCGACCATCATGTTCGTACCGAGCTTGTCGAGCTCCTGGAGCAGCTTGGCCTGGCTCGACGAGGAGATGCCGACGACCGCGATCATCGTCGCGATGCCGATCGCGATCCCGAGCGCCGACAGGAACACACGCATGGGCCGCGAGCGCAGCCCCGCCGATCCCACGTGGAACACGTCCCGGGGGCCGAGTCGCGGCGGGGACAGCTTGCGGGCCTTCTTCCCGGCCGCGCGCGCCTTCGTACGGGCACCCACTACGCACCCACCCCCAGCGCGTCCGTGTTCCCCAACGCATCGGCGTTCCACACATCGGCCACGATCTCGCCGTCGCGGATGCGGACCTGGCGGGGCAGGCTCGCCGCGATCTCGTTGTCGTGGGTGATCACGGCGATGGTGGCCCCGTCCTGGTTGAGCTCGTGCAGCAGTTCCATGACCGACTCGCCGGACGCCGTGTCCAGGGCGCCCGTCGGCTCGTCGGCGAGCAGCAGGTCCGGTTCGCCCGCCACCGCGCGGGCGATCGCCACGCGCTGCTTCTGCCCGCCGGACAGTTCGTGCGGCCGGTGGTCCATGCGGTCGCCGAGGCCGACGCGCTCCAGGGCGCGTTCCGCCCGCCGTCCGCGTTCGGCGCGGGAGAGGCCGGAGTAGAGGAGCCCCTCGGCGACGTTGGCGCGGGCGCTGATGCCCGGTACCAGGTGGAAGGACTGGAAGACGAAGCCGACGTGGCGGGAGCGCAGCGCCGACAGCGACCGGTCGGAGAGGCTCGCGATGTCGTACCCGGCGATGGCGACGCGGCCGGCGGTCGGCCGGTCCAGCGTCCCCACGATGTGCAGCAGCGTCGACTTGCCCGAGCCCGACGGTCCTACGATGGCGAGGAGTTCGCCGTTCATGACCGTGAGGTCGACTCCGCGCAGGGCCGCGACCCCGCCGGGGTACTCCTTGGTGACGCCGGCCAGTTCGACGACCGCGTGGGCGTGTTTGTTCATGACTTGGGGACTCCTACGAGCATGCCCTCCTTGAGGGCGTCCCCCTTCACCTCCACCCGGCCCTGGCCGAACATGCCGAGCTCGACCTTGACCTCGCGGACCTTGCCGTCCTCGACGACCTGGACCCCGAAGCCGCCTCCGGCGAGGGCGAGGAGCGAGTTGACCGGCACGGAGAGGACTCCCTTGCGGACCTCGCCGGTCAGGCTCACCGAGACCGGCGACTGGTCGGGGCCCGTGGCCTCCGCGGGGTTGTCGAGGGCGACCTCGACGCCGACCTTGGGCTTCTGGTCCCCGCCGCCCCCGCCGCCTCCGCCCCCGCTCCCGCCCCCGCCCCCCGAGGACGGGTCGTCGCCGTTGGCGGTGGTGCCGATCGAACTGATCTTGCCCTTGGCGGTGCCCCCGTTGGGCATGCTCACGGTCACCGGGTCGCCGGTCTTGAGCTTGGCGGCCTTGGCCACGTCGAGCTGCAGGCGGACCATCCGCTCGGTGCCGGTCAGGGTCAGGACGGGTTTGCCAGCGGCGGCCTCATCGCCGACGGCCATGTCGTTCTTCTGGATCCGCTGGGGTCCGGAGGCGAAGGCGATGTCGGCCTTGCCGACCTCGCCGGTCTCCTTCACCTTGTGGGACTTCTGCCAGCGCTTGACGGCGGTGACCGTGCCGTCGGTGAAGGTGCCGTCGGTGGTGTCCAGGCCGGTGCCGAAGCCGAGGGCCTGGAGGTTCTGCTTGAGCTGTTTGACGTCCTCGCCCTTGTCCCCGGACTTCAGGGACCGGTACATGGGGGTGGAGCCGTACATCAGACGCACCGGCTTGCCGTTGACCTCGTAGAGCTTGCCGTCGCGCTCGACGGAGGAGCCGGGGGGCGCCACCCACGTCAGGGTGGCGGACCCGGAGCCCGCTCCGGCCCCACCAGCCCCACCCGCGCCCGGGGTGCCACCGGCGCCACCTGCCCCACCCGCCCCGCCCGCCGCGTCCAAGCCCACCGCGTTGAGCTTGCGCTCCTTCGCGAAGCCCAGCGTCCCGTCGGCCTTGACCACGGCGCTCAGGTCGCTCCGCGTGACCGGCGACGTGGCCCCCGGCAGCCCGTCCGCGCGGCCCTGCTTCGAGCCGCCGCCGTCGCCACCGCCGTCCGTCCCGGCCTGGGCGACGACCGCGTACCCGCCGCCCGTGACGGCGAGTACGACGGCCAGTGAGCCCAGGACCCACTTCTTGCCCTTGCTCACTGGTCCCCGCTGCACTTGTTCAGCTGGGCCATGAACTTGTCCTTGTCGGCGCCGTCGGGTATCGAGACCCCGGACCGCATGTTCCCGTTGAACTCAGGGTCGGGCATGTCGAAGCCGTTGTCCCGCATGCACTTGGCCTGCTTGAGGGCCTTGTCCTTCTCCGCCTGCGATGTCTCGCCGCCGGAGCCGGGGGCCTGCATCCCGCACTTCTCCATGGCCTTCTTCAGGACCTCCTGGTCCGCGCCCGCGCCCAGCGTCATGCCGCGCGGGTCCTCGCCGGGCTTCGGGTCGGGGGCGTCGACGCCGTTGTCGCGCAGGCACTTGCGCAGCTTGAGGGCGTTGTCGGCGTCCGCGCCGCCACCGCTGCCGCCCGTGCCGCTGGAGCTCGAGGAGTCGTTCTTCTCGTCCTTCTTTCCGTCGGAGCCGCCGGCGCCGCCCGTGCACGCGGTGACGAAGAGGGTGAGGCCGGTGAGGAGCGCGGCCGTGGTCATGGTCGTGGATCGCTTCATGGGCCCGAGCCTGCGCGAACAGCGGGTTTCGCTTCTCTAACGGCTCGTGCTTACAACGGCGAAATGCTCCTCTCCGGTAAAGAGGACGCCATGCGAGTTCTGGTGGTGGAGGACGAGGAGTTCCTGCGGGAGATGATCGCCGAGGGGCTGCGCGGCGACGCGCTGGCCGTGGACGAGGCGAGTGACGGCCTGGAGGCCCTGAACCGCCTGCGCCTGGGCGCGTACGACGTCCTGATCCTCGACCGGGACCTGCCGGGCCTGCACGGCGACGAGGTCTGCCGCCAGGTGGTGCGCGACCGGCTGCCGACCCGCGTCCTGATGCTGACGGCCTCAGGAACCGTACGGGACCGGGTGGAGGGCCTGGGCCTCGGCGCCGACGACTACCTCACCAAGCCCTTCGCCTACGACGAGCTCCTCGCCCGCGTCCTGGCCCTGGGGCGGCGCGTCCAGCCGGCCCTGCCGCCGGTGCTGGAACGGGCCGGCGTGGCAGTGGACGTCGCGCGCCGCTCCGCCACCCGGGAGGGGCGCAGGCTGACGCTGTCCCGCAAGGAGTTCGCCGTGCTGGAGGCGCTGCTGCGCGCCGAGGGCGCCGTCCTCGGCAACGACGACCTGATCGAGCAGGTGTGGGAGGAGGACACCTCGTACAGCACCAATGCCGTACGGGTGACCCTGAGCAAGCTGCGCGCCAAGCTGGGGGCGCCGCCGCTGATCGAGACGGTGCCGGGCGCCGGATACCGGATCGGTGACGACCACCGGATCGGTGACGACCACCCGAGCGGTGACGACGGCCGGATCGGTGATCCACGGTGAGAGCAGTGCTCCGATCCGAGCGCGCCCGTCTCACCGCCCTCTACGGGTCCCTGCTGCTCCTCGCGGGCGGCGGACTGATCGCACTGATCAACATCCTGCTCCGCAACGGCCTCTACAGCCGCATCAGCGGAGCCGTCACGACCACCGTGCCGGCCTATCAGGGCACCCCGCCGCCCGCGGTGGAGGGCCAGAAGTTCCCCGTCCCCGCCGAGAAGCTCGACCCCGGCGCCACCCCCTCGCCGGAGCTGCTCGCCCAGTGGCAGGCCACCCGCAACCTCTCCACCGCCGTCGAGCAGGCCACCCTCCACGAGCTGCTGGTCGTCTCCCTCGTCGCCCTCGCCGTCTTCGCCGTCCTGTCCATCTGGCTGGCCTGGTGGATGGCCGGCCGCGTCCTGCGCCCCGTCAGCGTGATCACCGAGACGGCCCGGCGGCTGTCCGGCGCCAACCTCCACGAGCGGATCGGCCTCCAGGCCCCGCCCGGCGAACTCAAGCGGCTCGCGGACACCTTCGACGGGATGCTCGACCGGATGGAGGACCTGGTCGGGGCGCAGCGCAGGTTCGCCGCGAACGCCGCCCACGAGCTGCGCACCCCGCTCGCCGTCCAGCGGGCGGCCGCCGAGATCGGCCTGGCGGGGGACCCGCCGCCGCAGAAGGTGGCCCGGATCCGCTCGAAGCTCATCGAGGTCGCGGATTCCAGCCAGCACCTCGTGGAGTCGCTGCTCCTGCTCGCCGTCTCGGAGGAGGGGCTGGAGGCGACGGAGCCGGTGGACCTGGCCGGACTCGCGGAGACGGAGCTGGCGGCCGTCGAGGCGACGGCCCCTCAGGACCTGGTCCTCGTACGGGACCTCGCGCCGCTGACCGTCACGGGCGACCGGACCCTCCTCGGGCACCTCGTACGGAACCTGCTGGCCAATGCCGTACGTCACAACCGCGCGGGCGGCCGCCTGGAGGTGACGGTGTCCCCGGAGGGGGTGCTGACGGTCTCCAACACCGGTCCGGTGCTCGAGCCGCAGGACGTGCCGCGGCTGCTGGAGCCCTTCCGGCGGAGGGCGGAGCGGCAGCATACGGCGGGCGAGGGCGCCGGGTTGGGGCTCTCGATCGTCGCGTCGATCGCGCGGGCGCACGGCGCGGAACTGACGGCGCGGGCCAACCCGGCGCCGGGCGGCGGGTTGACGGTCCGGGTCTGGTTCCCGGCCGGGTCACCGGCCGCGCGATCCGCCGGGGAAACGCCGGGCGCTTGACCGGTCAACAAAAATGAAGATCGGCTGTGTACGGTCGGGTCAATGAGCAAGCACGCCCGAGCCGGCTCCCGCGCGACCCGTCCGTCCCGCACACCCGGTGCGACCAGCCAGAGCGGCCCGACCGGCCAGACCGGCCCGACCCGGCGCACCCGGGCCGGCGGTAAGCGGCGCGCCGACCGCGGCGACCGCGCCCCCCGGGGCCCGCGCGGTTCGCGCCCACTGGCCTTCGCGGCCGCCCTGGGACTGCTCGGCTTCGGCGCGGCCTGGGTGTACCTGGCGCACGACCCGCCGGCCAACGCCGCCGCCCCGGCGGCAGCGGACGCCCGCCCGCCCGCCGAGCAGCGGGCCGCGCGGGCCGCCGAGCGCGATCCCTTCCAGGGGCTGCCCGAGGTCAGCGAGCGGACCCGGGCGAAGATCCCCGCGGACGCCCGCCAGCTGATCCTGGTCACCGGGAAGGCGAAGGACTCCTCGGAGTCCACCGCGACCCTGTACAGCCGCCCCGCGGCCGGCACCGACTGGCTGAAGAGCCAGAGCTGGCCCGCGCGCAACGGAGCCAAGGGCTGGTCGACGGAGCGTACGTACGGGGACCTGACCTCCCCCGAGGGCGTGTTCGCGCTGACCGACGCGGGCGGGCTACTGGCGAAGCCGCCGGGCACGAAGTTCCCGTACGACCAGGACAGCGGCTTCGTGGCGAGCGGCCTCGGGGTCAACGGGGAGTCGCTGAGCGGCTCCTTCGACTACGTCGTCGCCATCGACTTCAACCGCAGGACGGGCGTGAGCCCGCTCGACCCGACGAAGCCCGAGGGCGAACAGAAGGGCGGCAACATCTGGCTCCACGTGGACCACGACGGCCCCTCTCAGGGCTGCGTGGGCATCCCGAAGGCCGCCATGCAGAAGGTCCTGGAGACCCTCGACCCGGCGGCCAAGCCGGTCATCGTGATGGGGCCGAAGGGCTTCTGACGGGCTCGCGCGCGGCCGGGTTCCGGGCGAGCAGTGCGATGTACGCGAGGTCGAAGACGCAGCAGAGCAGCCCCAGCCCGAGGATGAATGGGGCGTCCTCGATGACACCGAAGAGGACGGTCGGCGCGAGCGTGCCGAGCCATTTGGCGACCGCGATGACCAGGGACTGTCCGGTCGGGCCGCGCCGGCTCGCGTAGAAGGCGATGAACAGGCCGGACATCAGCAGGTTCTGCAGGAACGCGGAGTAGCGGCTCGCGTCGTGGTGGCCGAAGTGGGCGAGGAAGAGCCACTGCACGGCGAAGGCGCTCGCGAAGAGGAGCGCGGTCCAGACGGCGAACAGCGGCCGGGTCACGAAGCCGGGCAACTCGGCCCGCCCGTAGCGCAGATACGTGTACACGATGACGATGTCGGCGAGGGCCCACACCACGTTGACGATGCCCTGCGCGGAGACCCCGACGCTGAACTCCCGTACGGCATAGGTCGATTCCCACGCGAAGTTCAGCGCGAGCGCGGCGACGGGCATCGCGTACGTCCGGTCGCGCAGCCCCACCCGGATCGCCTCGGCGTACACGAGGGTCCACGCCAGCCCGCTGACCAGTGTCAGAAAGAGATCCACGGGCGGCACCCTAGCGGCCGGTCGCTCGCGGCACACCCCTCACGAGGTCACGGGCTCACATCCAGGACGCGGACGCGTATCCCGCCGACCCCTTGCCTGACGACCCGTCAGCTACGACGATGGCCCCCGCACGGGTATGACGAATCGGCAGTCGAGGACGAGGCGGGTACGGCCCATGGCGCGCGTGTTTCCGGAAGGTCGGCTGGTCTACGGGATGCAGCTCCCGATCCAGTCGCAGAGCACCATCTACGCCGAGCCCTGGGAGGCCACGGCGGGCGCGGCGGACCTCGCCGCGATAGCGAGGGCGGCCGACCGGGCGGGCTTCGGCTACGTCGCCACCTGCGACCACGTGGCCATCCCGCGGCACATGGCCGGCCCCATGAGCACCATCTGGTACGACCCGATCGCCACCCTCTCCTTCCTGGCCGGGATCACCGAGAACGTACGGCTGCTCAGCCACGTCGCCATCCTTGGCCTGCGCCACCCGCTGCTCAGCGCCAAGCAGTACGCCACCGTCGACCACCTCTCCGGCGGCCGGCTGATCCTCGGCGTCGGCGCCGGGCACGTGAAGGAGGAGTTCGAGGTGCTCGGCGTGGACTTCGCGCGCCGCGGCGCCGTCCTCGACGAGACCCTCGACGCCCTGCGCGCCGCGCTGGGCCCCGAGGAGTACCCGGAGTTCGAGGGCGAGCTGTTCTCCTTCAAGGACCTCGGGCAGCTGCCCCGGCCCGTCCAGTCCCGGATCCCGGTCTGGGTGGGCGGCTCCTCGCCCGCCGCCGTCCGCCGGGCCGCCGTGCGCGGCGACGGCTGGCTCCCGCAGGGCGACCCCCTCGACAAGCTCCCGGCGCAGATCGCCCGGATCAAGGAGCTGCGCGCCGAGGCCGGGGTCACGGGACCCGTGGAGTTCGGCGCGATCACCGCCCCGCTGTACGTCGGCGAGCCCGGCTGGGAAACCGGCCGCCGGACCCTCACCGGCAAGGCGGAGGCGCTCGCCGAGTCGCTGCGCGCGTACAAGGCGATCGGCATCGACCAGATCCAGGTCCGCTTCCGCAACCGCGACCGGGCCGAACTCATCGACCAGATCACGGCTTTCGGGTCCGAAGTGGGCCCGCTCCTCAACGACTAGCGAGCTAGGGGTCAACGCATGGGCAAGCCAGGCAAGCTGGACGGACGCGTCGTCATCATCACGGGCGCCGCGCGCGGCCAGGGCGAGCAGGAGGCCCGGCTCTTCGCCGCGGAGGGCGCCAAGGTGCTCCTGGGCGACGTGCTGGACGAGCAGGGCGCGGCGGTCGCCAAGGAGATCGGCGAGGACCGGGCCCGGTACGTACGGATGGACGTGAGCCGGGAGGAGGACTGGGCGGCCGCCATCGCGGTGGCCAAGGAGGCCTTCGGCGAGATCAACGGCCTGGTCAACAACGCGGGCATCCTGCGCTTCAACGAACTGACCGCGACCCCGCTGGAGGAGTTCCAGCAGGTGGTCCAGGTCAACCAGGTCGGTGCCTTCCTCGGCATCAAGTCGGTGGCCCCGGAGATCGAGGCGGCCGGCGGCGGCACGATCGTGAACACCTCCTCGTACACGGGCCTGACGGGCATGGCGTACGTGGGCACGTACGCGGCGACCAAGGCGGCGATCCTCGGCCTGACCCGGGTGGCCGCGCTGGAACTGGCCGCGAAGAACATCCGGGTCAACGCGATGTGCCCGGGGGCCGTGGACACCGCGATGGCCACGCCCGGGAACACGAATCCGGCGGACCTGCCGCAGGAGGCCCGGGACGCCATGGCGGACCTCTACAAGCGCGTGGTGCCGATGGGCCGGGTGGGTCAGCCGGAGGAGATAGCCAAGCTGGCGCTGTTCCTGACCAGCGAGGACTCCTCGTACATCACCGGCCAGCCGTTCGTGATCGACGGCGGCTGGATGGCGGGCGTCAGCATCGCCTAGCGGTCCTCCCGCGACCCTCCGACCGTATCTGATGGAGCGTCAGGTATTGACGCTCCCGCCCCCGCGATGGAACAGTCGTGACATCAAATCTGACGCAACGTCAGAAACAGAAGGACGGTGAATCCCCTTGGAATTCGGGCTCTTTGTGCAGGGATACGTGCCTGAGGCACGGTCCAAGGTCGACCCCGAGGCAGAGCACAAGGCGCTGATCGAGGAGACCGAGTACGTCATCCAGGCGGACAAGTCCGGGTTCAAGTACGCCTGGGCCTCCGAGCACCACTTCCTGGAGGAGTACTCGCACCTTTCGGCGAACGAGGTGTTCCTCGGGTACCTCGCTCACGCCACCGAGCGCATCCACCTCGGCTCCGGCATCTTCAACCCGCTCGCCCCGGTCAACCACCCGGTCAAGGTGGCCGAGAAGGTCGCCATGCTCGACCACCTCTCCAAGGGGCGCTTCGAGTTCGGCACCGGCCGCGGCGCCGGCAGCCACGAGATCCTCGGTTTCCTTCCCGGCATCGAGGACATGAACGGCACCAAGGAGATCTGGGAAGAGACCATCGCCGAGTTCCCCAAGATGTTCCTCCAGGAGGAGTACGAGGGGTTCCAGGGCAAGCACTGGTCCCTCCCGCCCCGGAAGATCTTCCCCAAGCCGTACGGCAAGGCCCACCCGGCCATGTGGTACGCCGCCGGCTCCCCCTCCTCGTACGCAATGGCCGCCAAGAAGGGCCTCGGAGTCCTCGGCTTCAGCGTCCAGAAGGTCTCCGACATGGCCTGGGTGCTGGAGCAGTACAAGACCGCGATCCAGGAGGCGAAGGCCATCGGCGCCTTCGTCAACGACAACGTCATGGTCACCTCGACCGCGATCTGCGCCGAGACCCACGACAAGGCCGTCGAGATCGCCGTCAACGCCAACATGAACCGCTTCCAGTCGCTGGTCTTCCGCTACCACGACACCTTCCCGCGCCCCGAGATGATCCCCGAGTGGCCCGAGATCCTCCCCGAGTACAACGCGGAGATCATCGAGCTGCTGATCGAGGAGGAGCTGCTCATCTGCGGCGACCCCTCCGAGGTGCGCGCCCAGTGCAAGCGCTGGGAGGAGGCCGGCGCCGACCAGCTCTCCTTCGGCCTGCCGACCGGCGTCTCGCCCGAGGACACGATGACCACCATCAAGCTCATCGGCGAGCACGTCATCCCGCACATCGACACCGACCCGGTGCACCGCACCACGCGCTTCCGCGAAGGCGCGTAGCCCGCGGGGGAACGGGGGCGGCGTCTTCCCGGACCGCCGCCCCGTACCGGCCCCGGCCGGGGGTTGCACGGAGGCCGCGGCCGGCCGAAGACCCCCGACCGGGGCCCTGGGCGGTCCGCCCGCGGCCCCGCTCCCGGGGTCGGCCCCCTGCGGCACCGCTCCCGGGGACCAGCCCCCGGACCCCCGCTCCTCAAACGCCGGAGGGGCTGGATCCGGCTGAGGCCGGCCTCCTCCCGCGCCTGGCTCGTGGGCCCGGCCACATGCGCCTCCGGCGGCGCCTCAAACGCCGGCGGGGCTGGATCTTGCCCGGAGGGGCCGGATTCGGCAGGGACCTGCGACCCGCACGTGCGGGCCACGCCGGCCGAATCCAGCCCCTCCGGCGTTTGAGGAGCGGGGTCTGGGGCGGAGCCCCAGGAGACGGCGCGTAACGCGAACACCGGCAGAGAGGACGTCATGCTCGACCACTTGATCAAGGGCGCCACCGTCGTGGACGGCACCGGCGCCCCCGCCCGCGTCGCCGACGTCGGGATACGCGACGGCCGGATCGCCGTCATCGCCGAGCCCGGCACCGTCACCGAACCCGCCACGACCAGCGAGGACGCGCAAGGCCTCGTACTCACCCCCGGCTTCATAGACCCCCACACGCACTACGACGCCCAGCTCTTCTGGGACCCGTACGCGACCCCCTCCATGAACCACGGAGTGACCACCGTCGCGGGCGGCAACTGCGGATTCACCCTGGCCCCCCTCAACCCGGCCCGCCCGGAAGACGCCGACTACACCCGCCGCATGATGAGCAAGGTCGAGGGCATGGCGCTCAAGGCCCTCGAAGAGGGCGTCGACTGGACCTGGTCCACCTTCGGCGAGTACCTCGACGCGCTCGACGGCCGCATCGCGGTCAACGCCGGCTTCATGGTCGGCCACTGCGCGCTGCGCCGGCACGTCATGGGCGAGGACGCCGTCGGCGGCCAGCCCACCGAAGAGCAGATGCAGGCGATGCTCGACCTGTTCCACGACGCCATGAACGCCGGCGCCTGGGGCCTGTCGACCACCCAGTCCTCCACCCACTCCGACGGCTCCGGCGCCCCCGTCGCCTCCCGGCACGCCAAGCCCGAGGAGCTCCTCGCGCTCTCCCGGGCGGTCTCCGAGCACGAGGGCACCCAGCTCGAAGCGATCGTCGCGGGCTGCCTCGACCAGTTCGCCGACGAGGAGATCGACCTCTTCGTCGAGATGAGCGCGGCCGCCGGACGGCCCCTGAACTGGAACGTGCTCACCATCGACGCCTCCGTCCCCGAGCGCGTGCCGCGCCAGCTGATCCCCAGCGAGCGCGCCCGCAAGGCCGGCGGCCGCATCGTCGCGCTGACGATGCCGATCCTGACGCCCATGAACATGTCGCTCGGCACCTTCTGCGCCCTCAACCTCATCCCCGGCTGGGGCGAGATCCTGGGCCTGCCCGTCCCCGAGCGCATCGCGAAGCTGCGCGACGCCGACGTGCGCGCCGAGATGCTGGTCCGCGCGGCCAGCAAGGAGGCCGGGGTCTTCCGGCGCCTGGCCAACTTCGGCCGCTACGTCATCGGCGACACCTACAGCGAGGCCAACGAGGGCCTGTCCGGCCGCGTCGTCAACGACATCGCCGCCGAGCGCGGCCAGGACGCCTTCCAGTGCCTGGTGGAGATCTGCGCCAACGACGACCTGCGTACGGTGCTCTGGCCCATGCCCACCGACAACGACCCGGCGAGCTGGGCGCTGCGCGCCGAGACCTGGCAGCACGAGGACGTCATGCTCGGCGGCTCCGACGCCGGCGCCCACCTGGACCGGATGTGCGGAGCCCCGTACACGACCCGGTTCCTCGGGGACTGCCTGCGCGGGCGCAAGCTGGTGCCGCTGGAGCAGGCGGTACGGATGCTCACCGACGACCCGGCCCAGCTGTTCGGGCTGCGCGAGCGCGGCCGGATCACCGAGGGCTTCCACGCGGACCTGGTGCTCTTCGACCCGGAGCGGATCGAGGCCGGCCCCGCGACGCTCGTGCACGACCTGCCCGGGGACAGCCCGCGGCTGGACGCGCGGGCCATCGGCATGGTGTCCGTACGCGTCAACGGCGTGGAGACCATCCGCGACGACGAGGTCACGGGGGCGATCCCGGGGATCGTGCTCCGTTCGGGCCGGGACACGAGGACGGTGAGCACCAGGTGAGCAGCGCTACGGGCAACGCGCAGGACAACCCGCAGAAGCCCCACGCCCAGAGACTCTTCATCGGCGGCGAGTGGGTCGAGCCGGCCGGCGGGCACTACGAGGTGGTCAACCCGGCCGACGAATCCGTCGTCGGCCTGGCCCCCGAGGCCTCGCGCGGCCAGGTCGAGGACGCGGCGCGCGCCGCGGCCGCGGCCTTCGAGGGCTGGTCCCGGACGAAGCCGGAGGAGCGGGCGGCGATCCTGGACCGGGCCGCGGACATCATCCAGCGCGGGTACGAGCCCTGGTCGGCGCTGGCCCAGGCCGAGACGGGCGCCCCCACCGGGATCGCGCGCGGCATGCAGGTCGGGGTGGGCGTGGCCCGCTTCCGCCGGTACGCGAAGGGCGCGCTGGAACCGGTCGAGCGCGGGCTGCCGCCGCAGGTCACCGAGGCGGGCCCGATGGGTGCGGCGAGCATCCTCGGCGCGCTGGAGGTGCGCCAGCCGGTCGGGGTCGTCACCTGCATCACCTCGTACAACAACCCGTGGGCCAACCCGGCGGGCAAGGTGGCCCCGGCGCTGGCCATGGGCAACACGGTGGTCGTCAAGCCGGCCCCGCAGGACCCGCTGTCGGTGTTCCGGATGGCCGAGGCCCTGCACGAGGCCGGGGTCCCGGCGGGCGTGGTCAACGTGGTCTCCGGCACCTCGGTGGAGGTCGGCGAGGCGGCCGTGGACTCACCCGACGTGGACATGGTGTCCTTCACCGGCTCCACGGGCGTCGGGCAGCGCATCGCCGAGGTCTGCGGCCGCACCATGAAGCGGCAGCTGATGGAGCTGGGCGGCAAGGGCGCGGCGGTCGTGCTCGCGGACGCCGACCTGGACGCGGCGGTGATGGGGATCGGCACCACCTTCTCCTTCTACTCCGGGCAGATCTGCACGGCTCCGACCCGGGTGATCGTCCACCGGTCGGTGTACGAGCAGCTGGTGGAGAAGCTGCAGGGGTACCTGGCCTTCATGAAGGTCGGGGATCCGGCGGTGCGCGGCACCGTGGTGGGCCCGGTCATCTCGGCGGCGCACCGGGACCGCGTGGAGTCGTACATCGAGCTGGGCCGGAAGGAGGGCGCCCGGATCGCCTTCGGCGGCGAGCGCCCGGTGGTGGGTGAAGGCGCCGCTGCGGGCAAGGGCTTCTACGTGGCTCCGACCCTGCTGGTCGACTGCACCAACGACATGCGCGTGGTCCGGGAGGAGATCTTCGGGCCGGTGGTCGTCGTGGTCCCCTTCGACGGGGACGACGACGAGGCGGTGGCGCTGGCCAACGACAGCGACTTCGGCCTGATCAGCTACGTGTGGTCCGCGGACGCGGCGCGCGCCTTCCGCGTGGCGCGGCGGCTGCGGGCGGGCGGGGTCGGCGTGAACACCATCGGGCGGAACATGGAGGCGCCGTTCGGCGGCTTCAAGCGGTCCGGGGTGGGGCGGGACGTGGGCTCGTACGCACTGCACGCCTACAGCGAGATGCAGTCGATCGTCTGGGCTTGACCAAGAACGTCTGGGCTTGACCAAAGATTGACCCGGAAAGTTTGAAGCCGGTCAAAACGGACAGTGCTGCGGTTTCCGCATCGCGAAATAAAAGGTCCAGGCCTGCCGAAACGATGATCGGCAGGCCTGTGAACCTTGTATTACATCCTCGTGAAGAGTCTCGGTCTCGGGATTCCAAGGGCTTTCGGGATGTGGGGATCCGGACCTAAGTCCTCCAGATGTGGAAAACGCAGCGTCTAACGTCCTGAGGTATGACACAGCTGGACGTCCGGCCCCAGGCCGGAGACACGGTAGACGGAGCCACCCCCCGGGGTGGCTCCGATGGTGACGTACGGGGCAAGGGCCTCGGCAAGGGCTCCGTCGGCCTCGTGGGAAGCGCCGTCATCGGCATCTCCACCGTCGCCCCGGTCTACTGCCTGACCTCCACCCTCGGCTCCACCGCCGGTGAGGTCGGCGTGCAGATGCCGGCCGTCTTCCTGGCCGGATTCCTCCCGATGCTGCTGGTGGCCTTCGCGTACCGCGAGCTCAACAAGGCCATGCCGGACTGCGGCACCTCCTTCACCTGGACCGTGAAGGCCTTCGGCCCGCGGATCGGCTGGATGTGCGGCTGGGGCCTGGTGATCGCCACGATCATCGTGCTCTCCAACCTGGCCGGCGTCGCCACCTCGTACTTCTGGCTCCTCGCGGGCGAGGTCACGAACAACCCGGCGATCTCCGCCCTGGACGACAACAAGCTCGTCCACATCGCTACCTGCCTCACCCTCATCGCCGCCGCGACCGCCATCAGCTACCGCGGCATGACGGCCACCAAGGGCGTCCAGTACGCGCTGGTCGGCCTCCAGCTCGCCGTCCTCGCCATCTTCGTGGCGATGGCCTTCCAGAAGGCCTCCGCCGGCACCTTCGACACCGGCCTGGACTTCTCCTGGCAGTGGATGAACCCCTTCGCGGTCGAGTCCATGGCGGCCTTCACCGCCGGACTCTCGCTCTCGATCTTCATGTACTGGGGCTGGGACGCCTGCCTGGCCACCAACGAGGAGACCACCGGCTCCGCGAAGACCCCGGGCCGCGCCTCGCTCATCGCGATGGTCGTCCTGGTCGGCTCGTACCTGGCCACCGGCATCGCCGCCCAGATGGCCGTCGGCTCCGGCACCGAAGGCCTCGGCCTCGGCAACCCGGAGACCTCCGACAACGTCTTCGCCGCCCTCGCCGGCCCGGTGATGGGCCCGATGCTCGGCATCCTGCTCTTCATCGCCGTCCTGGCCTCCGCGACGGCCTCCCTGCAGACCACCTTCATCCCGGTGGCCCGCACGGTCCTGGCCATGTCCACGTACGAGGCGCTGCCGCCCTCCTACGCCAAGGTCCACCCGAAGTTCAAGACCCCTGGCCGCGCCACGATCATGGCGGGCGTCGCCACCGGCGTCTTCTACACGGTGATGACCCTGCTCAGCGAGAACGTCCTCACCGACACGATCTTCGCGCTCGGCCTGATGATCTGCTTCTACTACTCGCTGACGGCCTTCGCCTGCGCCTGGTACTTCCGTGGCGACCTGCGCCGCTCGACCCGCGACCTGTTCTTCAAGGGCGTCTTCCCGGTCCTCGGCGGCCTCCTCCTCGCCACGGTCTTCTTCAAGACCCTGATCGACATGTGGAACCCGTCGTACGGCTCCGGCTCCACGGTCTTCGGCGTCGGCAGCGTCTTCATCATCGGCGTCGGCCTGCTGGCCCTCGGCCTGGTCGTCATGTTCGTCACCGAACGCCGCAGCCCCGCCTTCTTCCGCGGCGAGGTCCTGACGAAGTCCACCCCGTCCCTGGTGGTCCAGGACTGACCCCGGGGCCCCCGGCCCCTCCCCCCCCCCGCTGTGTCATGCACGCCCGCGGCCCCGGATCGATCCTCCGATCCGGGGCCGCGGGCGTTGTCAGCCGAGGGTGTACTGATCGTCGCCGAGGGCACGCACGTAGGCGGCGAGGGTCTCGACCTCGCTGCGCTCCAGCTCGCCGTTCTCGATCCGGGAAACGCGTGCCTGGGTCACCCCCATGGCTTCCGCGACCTGTACCTGGGTGATGTGCTGCCGCTTGCGGACCTCCGCGAGGCGGTGCGCGCGGACGACGGCGATCATCTCCGCCGCCCCTCGGTCGATCTCCGCCTGCTCGGCGGGCAAGAAGGCGAACTCCTCGACGAGGTCGTCCCGGCGGGCGGCCTTGGCGCTCCGGTCGGGTGTCGGGCTCACGGGGTGTCCTCCTCCTGCTGTGTCACGTCATCCTGGTACGCCGCCTCGGCCCGCGGGATGGAGGAGCGGTACCCACCTTGCCGGTCGCCGGCCGCCAGCCGTGATGGCCTTGCTGATCTGGATGAGAGTTGGCGGGGCCGGGCGGTGACCCGTAGGCGCGCGGGGTCGTTGGGACGGGCATGAACGCCATCAAGCGCAGCCTCGCCGCCCTCGTCCTGTCCGGAGGGGCGGCCCTCGCCCTCAGCCCCGCCCTCGCGCACGCCGCCGACGAGCCCGCCATCCAGGGGCCCCCGATCACCCAGCGCGTCGGCGAGATCGTCGACCACCCCGGCGGCGCCGTGAAGGACGCGAAGACGGCGGTGGAGATCACCGCCTCGGCCGCCGGGTCCGCCTCCAAGGCGACCGACGCCTCCCTCGGCGGAGCCGGGACCGCGCTGTCGTCCGGGCTGCCGAAGGCGCCGAAGGTGCGTGGCTGAGGTTCAGCCGCGGAGGGAGGTGTCCCGCCGGGTGACCAGGACCAGCGGGACCTCCCGGCCGCCCGTCCGCGCGGCCGCGTCCGGGTAGGCCGCGCAGGCGGGCATCGAGCATCGAGGCCACCACCACGGGCCACAGCCGCTCCGCCTCCGCCTCCGTCGGGGTCGCGGGGCGGGCGAGCGCCGGGAAGCTCTCGGCGCCGACCTGGAGGGTGACGGTCGGGTCGGCGCGCAGGTTCAGGTACCAGGCCGGGTGGTGCCCGGCGCGCCGGGTCGAGTACGCCCTCACCCGCTGATCCCGCTCGCGCGGATTTCGGGGCGGTCCCTCCCGACGGGGTGGTCGTTGGGCAGGACATGATCCTCTGGTTGCTCAATCACCTCAGCACATTCTTCCTCGGCGTCCTCCTCGTCGGCGGCTTCGTCGCCCTCGCCATCGGCGGCAGCCTGGCCGCGCGCCGCCGCTTCCCGCACCTCGCGGACGGCGACCACAACGAGATGGTCGGGGTGGCCCTGGGGATGTTCGGCGCGATCTACGGCATCATCCTCGCCTTCGTCGTCGTCACCCTGTGGACGCAACTGGAGAACACCCAGACCATCGTCGCGACCGAGGCCACCGACCTCGCCCTGGTCGTCCGCAGCGCAGAGGTCTTCCCGCCCGCCGAACGCGCCCGAGTGGACCGGGCGGTGGGGGACTACGTGCACGCCGTCGTCGAGATCCAGTGGCCCCTCATGCGCGAGGGCCGCCCCAGCTACGAGGCCACCGCCGACCAGACGCACGCCCTGTACACGGCACTCCAGGCCTACGAGCCCTCCGGCCCCCGGAGCGAAACCTTCTACGGGGAGGCCGTCGGCCGCCTCAACGACGTCGCCGCGCAGCGCCGGGCGCGGGTGACGATGGCCGAGACCTCGCTGCCACCACTGCTCCAAGTCCTGGTGTACGGAGGCGCGTTCGTGATCCTCCCGCTCACCTTCCTCTTCGGGCTGCGGAGCCTGAAGATGCAGCTGCTGTTCGTCTCGGCGGTGGCGGGCCTGATCGGCTTCAGCCTGCTGCTGGTGGTGGCCCTCGACCGGCCGTTCGCCGGGGAACTGAGCGTGAGCCCGGCACCGTTCAAGGACGCGGCCCTGGCGCAGTTCTGGCGGTAGTGAACGGCCGGTCAGGCGCCGGGCCAGGACGTCGGGGGCGGGCCGAACGCGCGACGGCCGGCTCGGACGGACAAGGTGCCGATGGCGGCGTTGGCGCCACCGCCGATCACGGCGCCGATCCCGAACGGTGCCACTCGACCGAGCACGATGATCCCCTGCTTGGTCCCGTACTTCGTGATGAAGTTCTTCCCCAGGACCTTGTTGATCTGGCGCAACGTCTCGATGGGCACCTTGGCGACGACCTGACGTCCCCAGTGCTGACCCGTCCGCTCGGCGACCTTGGAGATGGTGGCGGTGCCGCTCCCGCCGAGCAGGATCCCCATCACGATCGTCCGGCGGCGCTCGACCTCGTCGATGGGGACCCCGTGGACCTCGGCGATCGAGAGCGCGAAGAGGGCGCTCAGCTCGAGGGAGGAGAGGGCCTCGCCCGCCGACAGGGCCAGTGCGATCCCCGTGCCGACTCCGGGCGCGGCCGCGGTTCCTCCCACCGCGGCACCCGTCCCGGCCAGGGCGGTGACGTACATCCGCTCCAGACCGCGAATCACCTGTTCCGGTGTCGCCTCCGGGTTCCGCTGGCGGGCCCGGGCGATGTTCTTGCGCACGAGCGGGGTCTGGAGGTCGATCGCCTTGTCCAGGAGGTCGAGGACCCGCTGCCCGGGTATGGCTGGTTCCGGAACCGCTGCGTCGGGGGCGCCTGTTGCCATGCCTGGAACTCCTCAGATCGTCGCGTCCGGCCGAGTCTCCCACCCGACCGGCCGGGGGGACCGGGAGTCGGGAGAACCGGGCCGGGCACAGACTGGGCCCCCGTCAGCCCCAGGTGCGGGAGGACAGTACGAGCTGGTAGCCGTCGGGGTCGGTGACGGTGACCCCGTAGGTGTCCCAGTAGGGGTTGTGAGCGGGCGTACGGGTCCCGCCGTGCTCGACGAGCCGGGCCACCAGGGCCTCGTCGGGGGCCTCGCCGAGGTAGACGACGAAGAGGTCCTCGGGGGTGGGGGAGGGCGCCACCGGGTTCTCGGGGTCATGGGTCAGCTCGAAGTGCCAGCCGCCCCCGAGGGGGCCGACCATCAGCAGGTCGTGCTCCCCGGAGACCCGCTCGGTGGACCGCCACTGCACGTCGAGCCCGAGCCCTCCCACGTAGAACCGCTCGGCGGCGGCGAGGTCGAGGGAGGGCCGGGCGATCCGGATGTGCGCGCGTGAGTCGATCATGGGGGAGAGGGTACGGGCGGGGGGTCCGGGCGTCAGAGGAGGGGGTCGAAGAGGAGGGGGCCGAAGAGGAGGGGGCCGAGCTCGACCAGGTCCACCCGGTCGGGATCGGTGAGCACGTCGATGGCGGCGATCCGGCCGTCGTCGGTGACGGTGAAGGCCATCACCGACATCAGCCGGCCCTCGACCACGCACAGCACGCCGGCGGCCCCGTTGACGAGCACCGGACGGACGAACGGGGCGAGGGAGCTGTAGAGGGCCGCCTGCGACTCCACGATCCGGGCCCCGCTGAGCACCACCGACTGGCCGGCACGCGCCGTACCGCCGTCCGACCGCAGCGCCACATCGGGGCAGCACTTCGTGCTCGGGGTCGACCACGCCACCCTCCCGGGCGAGGACGGGGTCGGGCATGCGGGGAGCACGCTCCAGCCGGTCGTCGAGGGAGTCCTCCCGGCGCGTCTCGCGGGCCCGCAGCCCGTTCAGGCAGAGCCGGGCCACGACCGTCGTCAGTCAGTCAGTCAGTCAGTCAGGTTCTCCACGTCACTGACATCGGTCCGGCTCAACCGCAGCCAGGCCTCCTGGACCGCGTCCTCGGCCTCAGCGATCGACCCGAGGATCAGTCCTTGCGCCCGGTCGCGGCGACGGTCACACCCAGGCCGATCATCGCGAGCCCGCCGGCTCCGCCGACGGCGGAGAGCCGCTGCGGGGAGCGCGAGAACCAGCTACGAGCGGTCGCGGCGACCATGCCCCAGGTGCTGTCGCAGACTACGGCGATGAGGTTGAACACGAGCCCGAGGAGCAGCATTTGGGCCGTGACGTGCCCCTGGTCCCGGTCCACGAACTGCGGCAGGACCGCTGCGAAGAACACGATCGTCTTCGGATTGGCCACCCCGACGGCGAACCCTTCCCACAGCGAGCGCCAGTTCCCGTACTCGGCTGCGCCCGCCCCGAACTCCGCACGGAGCGAACGCCGCTGCCGGAAGGCCTTGACCCCCAGGTAGACGAGGTAGGCCGCCCCCGCGAGCTTGAGCGCCGTGAACACGAGCACGGACCGCTCCACGACGGACCCCACCCCGAAGGCCACGGCGACGACGAGCACGTACGCCCCCAGCGTGTTCCCGGCCACGGTGATCAGCGCGGCCCGCCACCCCTGGGACAACGCCCGCCCGATGACGAAGAGCACGCTCGGCCCGGGGATGAGGATCAGCAGCAACGACATGGCGGCGAACGCCAGCAGCCGGTCAGTGGACACCATGCGGTTCATGGTTCCGGACGGGTGGGGGGAGGGGAAGGGGTTTTTGGGTGGGCGGGGTGGTGGGGGCTTGTGCTGCGGGGTGGGCGGGGCGTTGACAGGGTCCGGGGGGAGCCCGGCAGTCCAGTGTCCTTTCGGTGCGGGCCGGTCCCTCAAGGGCGCTCCCTGCGGTCGCGTCGCTTCGCGATGGCCTTCGGCCACCCTTGACCGACCGGCCCACCCCGAAACGCCACAAGACTTCCGGGATCCCCCCGGGGAACGGCCGGGAGGGACGAGTGGGGAGGAGCGGGCCGGTTGGCTGTGCGCAGCCCCCTCCGGCCGGTGGGCATCCATGCACCGCCCCGGCAGGACCGTGAGCTCAGCCGGGACGGGGGCGCGGGGCGGTCAGAGCATCCAGGGCCGGGGGGCTGGACACCCTTCCCGTGACGGTCGGCAGCCACTAGGAGCTAGAGGGGGATGAGGACGGCCTCAGGGTCGGGGGGCGCGACAGATCGTTACGTGCTCCCACTCGGCTTAGCGGCTACCCACCGGCCGTGGCTGATCTAGTGGCGTTGTAGCGCGACGTCGGAAATCCGCCAGCATGCTCGTGGTCGGTTGGGCGAGGATCCGCTCATGGCCACTGAAGCGCAGGGAATCCGTATCCGGCATCGCGGGCATGAACCGCAGGTTCATCCCACCGCCTACGTCGCCCCGATGGCCACGCTCGTCGGTGATGTTCGTGTGGGGCCCAGGGCGCGGGTGATGTACGGGGCGGTGCTTGATGCCGAGGGGTCTCGGATCGAGGTCGGGGAGGCGGCGGTGATCTGCGAGAACGCGGTGTTGCGCGGGTCTGCGGTCGCCGGCGATCAGCCGGTGCTTGTCGGTGACCACGTCTTCGTGGGGCCGCATGCCACGCTGCTGGGCTGCGAGGTCGGCCGGTGCGTCTATGTGGCGACCTCGGCAACGGTCCTGCAGCGCGCACGGTTGGGCGCCGGGTCGGTTGTCGCCGTCGGTGCGTTCGTCCATGCGCGCACCGTTCTGCCGGACGAGTACTTCGTGCCGCCGCACACCGTGGCGCTTGACGCGCCGGTGCGGCTGCTGGCCCCTGGCGATCCGGGCATGGCCGAGGCCGTCCGGCAGGTGGGCTTCGCGCAGGTGGCGTTCGGCGTGGACGCGGAGTGGACCGACCGGATCGCCCGGTACGAGCACATCGCGGAGGTGCGCGTCGCCGAGTTCGGCGCGCACGCGGACGATGAGGTTCTGTAGCCGGTCTATTCAGTTGCCGTCGGGGGCTGCGGTCGGATAGGACACTTGCATGCTAAAAGGCAAGACGGTTGGGCTCAGGGCCCGGCACGAGGACGACATTCCGATCCTTCATGCCGGACTCCACGACGACGTGGTCACCGCGTCCCGGGCCACGGGTCAACCGTGGCGACCGCTGATGGCCGGCTCGAAGAGCCTGTCGTTCATGGTCGACGACAGCGAACAGGGGCACGTCCCGTTCTCCGTGGTGGATCTGGAGAGCGGTGCGCTGCTCGGTACCGCGACGCTGTGGGGGATCGACAACCACAGTCGGTCCGCGCACGTCGGGCTCGGGCTGTTGCCGTCTGCCCGGGGCAAGGGCTACAGCACGGACGTGGTCGCGGTCCTGTGTCACTACGGCTTCGTCGTACGCGGCCTGCACCGGCTGCAGATCGAGACGCTGGCGGACAACATCGCGATGATCCGTGCCACGGAGCGCAACGGCTTCGTCCGTGAGGGAGTGCTGCGTTCCTCGGCCTGGGTGATGGGCGAGTTCCTGGACGAGGTCCTGTTCGGCCTCCTGGCCCAGGACTGGAACCCGAAGACCTAGGGCGTGTCCGCAATGTCGATCGGTCGTTACTCCGTTCGTGGTGCGACGTCATGAACTGACTGATCAGGCCTGGGATGTCATCGGGCCGTTGCTGGCTCCGCCCCGGATGGGTCGTCCGGTGCGAGACCGGCGTCAGGTCCTCAACGGGATCCTGTGGAAGCTGTCCACGGGTGCGGCCTGGCGGGATCTGCCGGAGCGGTATGGGCCGTGGAAGACGGTCTATGAACGGTTCCGCCGCTGGTCAGCCGACGGAACCTGGGACCGGCTCCTGGCCCACGTCCAGCAGCACGCGGATGCGATCGGCGAGGTCGACTGGACGATCGTCTGCGTCGACTCGACGATCGTGCGAGCTCACCAGCACGCAGCCGGGGCCCGAAAAGGGGGCCCTGGACCGGCGAAGCACTCGGACGCTCCCGCGGCGGACTGAGCACGAAAATCCACCTCTCCTGCGACGGGCAGGGCCGGCCTCTCGCGTTCACGATCACCGGCGGGAACGTGAACGACTGCACGCAGTTCGAGCCGGTCATGGCCCGCATCCGCATCAAACGGTGCGGGCCCGGCCGGCCCCGCACCCGGCCGGAGCGGGTGGTCGGCGACAAGGGCTACTCGTCCCGCAAGATCCGCTCCTACCTGCGGCGACGCGGCATCGCCTGCACGATCCCCGAGCGCGTCGACCAGATCAGCGGGCGTATGCGGCGCGGCGAGAGCCTGTGCCGTTTCGACCGTGCGGTCTACCGGCGCCGCAACGTCGTCGAACGCTGCTTCAACCGGCTCAAGCAGAACAAGGCCCTCGCCACCCGCTACGACAAACGAGCCCGCCACTACAAAGCCCTGGTCACCCTTGCCTGCCTACGGCTATGGCTCCCCAACTGACATTGCGGACACGCCCTAGCGGGCGTGGCGTGGGGATTTGTGCGGGTTGTCGGGTGATGATGGCGCGGTGCGACTTGATCACGTGTCCTATGCGGTGGCCCGCGACAGCTTCGTCTCGACCGTCCAGTGGATCGGGTCGTCCCTGGGCGCCGGGTTCGTCGACGGTGGCGTGCACCCGCGGTTCGGCACCCGCAATTTCATTCTTCCGCTGAGCGGCGGCACCTACGTCGAGGTCGTCACCACGCTCGACCACCCCGCCGCCGACCGCGCGCCCTTCGGCCAGGCGGTCGCGCGCCGCGCCGCCGAGGGCGGCGGCTGGCTCGGTTGGGTGGTCTCCGTCGACGACATCGCCCCGGTCGAGGCCCGCCTCGGCCGCACCTCGGCCGAGGGCCACCGCGTCCGCCCCGACGGGTTCGACCTGAGGTGGAAGCAGATCGGCGTGCTGGACCTGATGGAGGACCCGCAACTACCGTTCTTCCTCCAGTGGCTGGTTCCCGACGAGGAGCGCCCGAGCGCCGACCCGCGCACCGCCACCACCATCCACGGGGTCTCCCTCGCCGGCGACGCCGCCTTCATCTCCGAATTCCTCGGAGAGCCGGCCGACCACCCCCTCGACCAGATCGACGTCACCTGGGCCGAGGACGAGGAACCGGGCCTGGTCTCGGTCGAGTTCGCCACCGCCCACGGCCCCGTCACGATCTGACCACGGGTGGGCACCGGGCAGGTGCCCGGCGCCCACCCGGGGGATCACACGATCCTGAGGTCGAACCTCTGGTTGGCGCCACCGGTGCACGTCCACAGTCGCGCGGGGGCACCCGCCTGCGTGCTCCAGTCGGCTATCTCCAGGCACATGTTCTGGCGGGCGTACCAGAAGTCCATGTTGAGACCGACGCTGCCGTAGAAGAGCTGGTTGAGGCCGTAGTGGCAGTCCCACTGGTTGGCGGGTGCGCCGTTGTTGGTCTTCCAGCCGCCGATCTCCATGCACTTGCCGCTGTTGACGTTCACGTAGAAGTACGCGTCGACAGGCGTGCCCGACTTGTAGGCGCGGTACCACTTCTGGTTGGCGCCACCCGTACAGGGCCACTGACGGACGGCCGCACCGTTCGCGGTGCTCCAGTCAGCCACCTCAAGGCACATGCCGGAGTGGTTCGCGCGGATCTCGACGATGGAGACGTAGTAGACCGTCTCAGCGGCGTGGGCCGGAGCCGTCGAGACACCGAACACGAGACCGACGGAGGCAGCAAGAACAAGCAGTCCTTGCCGAACACGGGCGAACACGTTGAGCTTCATGGTCCTCTGCAATCAATATGAGAATCCGGCAAGCGGCCGGAAATCGACGCTCATGATCGCATAGGTCTCGTGCCCTAACTGATGGTCTATACCGCCCAGTTCGGGCTTTGCGCACCGCGTGGCCCGTCAGGAGCGGCGGGACCAGGTCGCCCGCTAGATCAGCCACGGCCGGTGGTGGCTGTCGACCGTCACGGGAAGGGTGTCCAGCCCCCCGGCCCTGGATGCTCTGACCGCCCCGCGCGTCCGTTCCGGCTGAGCTCACGGTCCTGCCGGGCCCGTGTCCAGATGCCCACCGGCCACAGGCAGGCTGCGCCTCTCCGGCCTGCCCGCCCCTCCCCACTCGTCCCTCCCGGCCGTTCCCCGGGGGGATCCCGGAAGTCTTGTGGCGTTTCGGGGTGGGCCGGTCGGTCAAGGGTGGCCGAAGGCCATCGCGAAGCGACGCGACCGCAGGGAGCGCCCTTGAGGGACCGGCCCGCACCGAAAGGACACTGGACTGCCGGGCTCCCCCCGGACCCTGTCAACGCCAAGGATCAGCCCGCAGCTCAGGCCCCGGTGACCCCGCCCACGAACGCAGCCCAGGTCCGGGGGGACACCGCCAGCTCGGGACTGGCGGTCAGCTTCGAGTCCCGGATGTGGACGGAGTCGGGGCAACTCGCGACCTCGACGCAGTCGTCGCCCTCGCTGCCGCTGTAGCTGCTCTTGAACCACCGGATCTGGGAGCTGTTCACAGGGATCCTCGCAATCGCATCAACAGGCCCGCGCTTTCGGCGGGATTGAGGGCCTGGATGCGAAGTTTGGCATACCGCTGGTGGAGCACGCTGACGGCTTTCGGGTCCGTGATGACGTGGCCTGTCTTCTGGCCCTCGCTGTAACCGGCCCGCTCGTGCTCCTCGGTTTCGAGGAGGCGAAAGGGGCCATCGGTGCCAGCATGCACAGGACTCACCGTAGGCATGATCTGCAAATCCACATTAGGCAGGCTCCCGCACCCCACCAGATGGTCGACCAGCTCCCCAGTGACCTCCGCGCCGCCAGTCTGCCGCTCGATCACCGACTGCTCGATGATGAAGCTGAAGGCGATGAACGGCGTCTTGCGCAGCAGCGCCTGGCGGCGCAGCCGCAGTACCACGCGTGCCTCCGCGTCCTCCGGTGTCGGCAGCGGGGGTACGTCCCGGATCTGGGCCCGCGCGTAGGCCTCGGTCTGGAGCAGGCCTGGGATCGAGCGGCACTCGTACGTATGGAGGGTGATCGCCCCCTGTTCCAACTCCGCCCACCGCCGGAACCACTTCGCCAGTCCCCGCCGTCGCGTCAGCTGGTTCGCCGCGATGCGGATGACGCCGAAGGCGTCGAGCTTCTCCTCCACCCGGTCGACGAACTTGGTCGACGGGTGGCGGCGGCCCTGTTCCACCGAGCCGATGTACTGGACGGAGTAGCGGATCAGGGTCGCGAGCTGTTCCTGTGTCAGGTCGGCCCGTTTGCGGAACGCCTTGATCATGTCCCCGAAGCTTTCGAGGTCGCTGTCCTGCTCGACCTCGTCGTCACCGCTCTCGTCCACGCTCGCCACGGCGGTCACCTCCCCGCGAACAGCCTCACGGTCGGTGACCACCACTGTCCAGAGCGCGAACTCGTACAGATGAAAAGTAGCGGTCCAGGTGCTGGGAACACCCCAGCCCACACGGGACGTTGGCCGCATGACCGCACCCTCGGACGCCCCCCAGACCCTCGCACGCACGTTCACTCAGCGTTTCAGTTCCACCCGGCGCGGAGCCCGCCTGGCCCGGCACCTCGCGCTCGTCGAGCTGCACGACTGGGGCATCCCCGACCGGTCCGGCCTCTCCGAGGACGCCGGGCTCCTCGTAGCCGAGCTCACCGCCAACGCCGTGGCCCACGGCCGGGTCCCCGGCCGGGACTTCGAGCTCCGCCTGAGCCTGCTCCCCGGGGCGCTGCGCATCGAGGTGTCCGACGCCCGCCGGGACCGCCGTCCGGCCGTCCTGCCGCACGAGTACGGCGCCGGGGCCGAGACCGGCTACGGCCTGCGCATCGTCGACGCCGTCGCCGCCGACTGGGGGGGGGGCAGGGACCGGCTGGTCGGGAAGACGGTCTGGGCGGAGCTGAGGCTCCGGTGATATCTTATTTGGGAATCGTATATACGCCCGTCTTGGAGGCCATCATGTCGCGCACGGTGATCGACCTCGACGACGAAGCGCTGGCGGAGGCCGCCCGCCACCTTGGGACCACGACCAAGCGGGACACGGTCAATGCCGCCCTGCGGGAGATCGCGGACCGCCGTCGTAGAGCGGCGGCGGTGGCACGTATGCGGGAGATGGTCGCTGACGGAGAGATCGATTTCTCGGCGATCGAGGGCGTAGAGGTCAGTGAGGGCGCAGAGGGCGCAGAGGTCAGCGAGGGCGAGCAGACGCCCGGCGAGCGACCGGCAGCGTGAGCGAGAACTTCCTGATCGACA
This sequence comes from Streptomyces sp. NBC_01264, assembly GCF_026340675.1. Lineage (NCBI taxonomy): Bacteria > Bacillati > Actinomycetota > Actinomycetes > Kitasatosporales > Streptomycetaceae > Streptomyces > Streptomyces sp. NBC_01264. Next base: position 4,353,684 of record NZ_JAPEOX010000001.1, on the reverse strand, counting down.
CGAGCGCACTCGTCCGCTTCTACCGTCGACAGGCCGCACCTGCCTGGGACGAGGTGGTCACGGCCGGAAAGGCGGGCCTCTGCGAACCGGTGCGCCAGGAGTTCCTGCGCGCCGTGGGCGGCCGTCCGGCCTATTACGAGGCCGATGGCTTGCTCCGGGAGACCTTCCCGTACTTCGTGGCCAGGGACTCCGTATGGGAGGAGACGGCGGCACTCCAGCAGAAGCTGGCCGACGAGGGCTGCCACCAGTGCGCCAGCCCTGTCGACCTGCTCGTTGCCGTGACCGCACAGCATCACAAGCTCACGGTCCTCCACCAGGACGCGGGCTTCGAGACCATCGCGCGCATCACGGGCCAGCCGGTCCGCCGCATCGCCGGCTGATCCCTCGGGGCTGAAGGCGCAGTCACAAGTACTGCCCGAACCCGTCCAGCACCCGCAGGATCTCCTCCTCCCCCTCCGAGGGGAGCTGGAGGACGACCTCCTCGATGCCCAGGTCCGCGTAGTGGGACATCTTCCCCGGGGTCGGCTGGACGGCGTACGGGACCACCTGGAGGGACTTGGGGTCGCGGCCCGCGGCCTCCCAGACCTGGCGCAGGGCCGGGAGGGACTCCGTCAGGCCGCCTCCGCCGATCGGGAGCCAGCCGTCGCTGTGGTCGGCGATGGCTGCGAAGAGCTTCGGGCCGGCCTGGCCGCCGATCAGGGTGCGGGGGCCGTACAGGGGGACGCCCGGGGCGAGTTCGCGCGGGGGCTGGGCCGGCTTGGGGTGCGCCGAGCTGGCCTGTACGGAGGAGAACTCGCCCACGTACGCCGTGGGCTGCGGGGACCACAGGGACCGCATCAGGGCCATCCGGTCGCGGACCAGTTCGCGGCGGGTGCGCCACTCGACTCCGTGGTCGGCGGCCTCCTCCACGTTCCAGCCGTAGCCGATGCCGAGGGTGACGCGGCCGCCGGACAGGTGGTCGAGCGTGGCGACCTGCTTCGCGAGGTCGATGGGGTCGTGCTGGGTGACGAGGGTGATGCCGGTGCCGAGCTGGAGCCGCTCGGTGACGGCGGAGGCCTGGCCGAGGGCGACGAAGGGGTCCAGGGTGCGGCCGTACATCTCCGGGAGCTCGCCACCCATCGGGGCCGGGGTGACGCGGCTGACCGGGATGTGGGTGTGCTCGGGGAGGTAGAGGCCGGAGAAGCCGCGTTCCTCCAGCGCGTGGGCGAGGGGTACGGGAGCGATGGTGCGGTCGGTCAGGAAGACGGTCGTGGCGATCCGCATGTGCGCTGACACCTCCGTGGTCTGGGGAGGGCCAAAGTACGGCTTCGCGCGTGCGGAGGGCAGGGGCGTGCGTCGGCCACGGACGTGGCGGCGGTCACGGTCGTGGACGTGGCCCGGGGCGGCGGCCCGAGGTCCTCCCTGAGGTCACCTCCGAGGCACCCCGGAAGTCGCCCCCGAGGTCACCCCCGAGGTCGCCCTGAGGCACCCCCGAGGCGCCCCGCGGTCACTCCCGCGGTCACTCCCGCGGTCACCCCCGCGGGTATCGCGTCAGCCAGGCCGTGGACGTGGCCGCCGGGCCGTGGAGGGCGGGGCCCTGGGTCATCTCCAGGGCGAAGTCGTCGGCGAGTTCCAGGACCGTGGCCCGGCCCTCCAGGCCGGCGAGCCAGGCCGCCGGGAGGGCCGTTTCACCGTGCTGGGCGCCGAGCAGGGAGCCGCACAGGGCGCCGGTGGCCGCGGAGTCCCCGCTGTGGTTCACGGCGAGGCGCAGGCCGTGCGCCACGTTCTCAGCGACGAGGGCGCAGTACACGGCGACGGCGAGTACCTCTTCGGCGGAGCCGCCCTGGCCGGGGGACAGGCCCTCGACCGTCTGCGGTGAGGGGGCGCCCGCGGTGACGGCGCCCAGCGCGCGCTGCAGGGCGTCGGTGACGGGCTGGTGGCCGGTGCGGACGCCGAGCAGGCCCAGTGCGCGCTGGACGGCGGAGTCGAGGGACTCGCCGCGGGTCAGGCCGTGGACGATGACGGCGTGCGCGCCGGCCGACAGGTACGCGGTGGGGTGTCCGTGGCTCTGCACGGCGCACTCGACGGCGAGTTGGAGGACCAGGGCGGGCTCCCAGCCGACCAGCAGCCCGAAGGGGGCGGAACGGGTGGCGGCGGCCGGGTCCACGGCGGTCGGGTTCTTCGGCTGGGCGAGCGTGCCGAGGACTCCGTCGGCGAAGCCGGTCAAGGAGGAACGGGCGGGGGAGCGGCGGGCGTAGAGCCACTCCTCCTGCGCGAGCCAGCCGTTGTCCTCGCGGCGCTCGTCGGGGCCCCAGTCGCTCTGGGTGAGGGCCCAGCGGAGGTAGGCGCGGTGCACGTCGGTCGGCGGGTGCCAGGCGCCGGTGTCCCGGCGTACGTGGGCCCGTATCAGGCCGTCCAGGGTGAAGAGGCCGAGCTGCGTGGCGGCGGTGACCCTGGTGTGGGGGGCCGGCTCGGTCAGGCCCGCCGGGCCGTGGGTCTCGAGGAGCTCGGGGAGGGAGAGCGGGGTGACGGGCGCGCCGAGGGCGTCGCCGATCGCGGAGCCGAGGAGGGTTCCTCTGACGCGGCTACGGAAGTCCTGCTGCTCGGTGCGGCCCCAGAGACCGGTGGTGACGGCGGCGCGGCCGCCCAGGGTGGCGCCGGCGGCGGGACCGGTGGCGGGGCCCAGGCTGGTGGCCCCGCGGGTGGCTCCGCCGGTGGGTGGGGGCGCCGCCTGGAGGGGCTGGGCGGCCCCGGGCCTGCTCTGCTGCTCCCCGGACGTTTCCGTCGCCGTGTCCATGTCGATCCCCCCGGACTGCCCGCGCGTGCTCTGGCGGGCACTGTAGTGGACAGTACCGATCGGGTCCGGAAGTAGTCGGTCGTGTGGGGGGTATGGGGCCGGGGAACGGCTGGATTCCGCCCCCCGATTCGACGCGCGGCGCGGCCCCGCACCACGCGGCCACGGCGGCACCGCCGCCCAGCCACCGCCGGACGGTGTCCGGCGCAGCGGGGTGAAGCCCGCGCAGCGGTGCGAGCTCCGCGTCGAGAAGGTGCCCGGCGCAGCGGGGCGAAGCCCGCGCAGCGGTGCGGGCTCCGCGTCAGGGAGGGGCGCCGGCCAGATGGGTGGCACGTTTTGACAGTGGACTTACGCCCGGTCGATTTCGGCCATGCAGAGTTCACGTTGCGTTATTCGGAGGCCAAGAGTCTCGGGGGCATGAAGAAGGCACTGCTCGCCGCGACCGTCGTCGCATCCACGCTCACCGTCGCCATCGTCGCGGCCCCCGCCGCCTCCGCCCACGGGTGGGACTTCCACTGGGGCGGTCACCACGGCAACTCCTCCATCCCCTTCACCGAGGCCACCGTCACCGCCGGTGCCGACGGGGCGTTCACCCTGAAGTGGAACGCCAAGGGCACCAAGCGCGTGGAGATCAAGGCGAACGGCAAGGTCGTCGCCAAGGGCGGCGCCCAGGGCGAGGCCGTGGTCCGCGGGCTGCCCGCCGCCGACCGCCAGTGGTTCGACTTCGAGCCCGAGCGCGGCGAGGGCCTGCGCCTGGCCGACCGGCTGATCAAGCTGGACGGCACCGCCAACTTCCGTGACGCGGGCGGCTACCGCACCACGAACGGCCAGTGGGTCAAGATGGGCGAGATCTACCGCTCCGACGCGCTGAACAAGCTCACCGAGAACGACCTCGCCAAGCTCCAGCGCCTGCGCGTCAAGACCATCTTCGACCTCCGCATGGAGAGCGAGCGCACCACGGACGTGGACAAGGTCCCGGCTGGCGCCACCTACGTCGTCGCCGACGTCTTCGCCGGCTCCGGCTCCTTCCAGACCATGCCCAGGACCCCCGACGAGGCCGTCAAGGCCATGGTCGACGCCGAAAAGGGCATGGTCAGCGGCGAGGGCGGCAAGAAGGCCTACACCCAGGTCTTCGAGGGCATCGAGCGCGACCGCAACCGCTCCGTCCTGTTCCACTGCACCGCGGGCAAGGACCGTACGGGCTGGGCGAACGCCTCCCTGCTGACCGCCCTCGGCGTGCCGAGCGAGACCGTGATGGCCGATTACCTGGCCAGCAACGACTACCGCAAGGCCGCCAACGACGCGATCCTCTCGCACCTGCCGGCCGCCCAGGCCGCCGTGTACAAGCCGCTGCTCGACGTGCGCCCCGAGTACCTCAACGCCGGGTACGACGAGGTCACCGCGAAGTTCGGCAGCTTCGACACCTACCTCAAGGACGGCCTCGGCATCGACGGCCGCGAGCTGAAGCAGCTGAAGAAGGACCTCCTGGTCGGCTAGACCCCGAAGGGGTTCGGCGTGCGGGCCCTGCCGGGCTGTCCCCCTGGCAGGGCCCGCACGCGTTCGCGGGGCCGGCGCGTCAGTCCAGGACCGGCAGCAGCTCCGGCAGGTGGCCGTCCGAGGCGCGGGCCGCGGCCTGGCGTTCCTCCGGGACCTCGCCGTAGAGGGTCGTACGGGCCTTCGCGGGCCGGCCGGCCGCCTCGGCGACGGCGATCAGGTCCTGGACGGACTTGTACGAGCCGTAACTGGATCCGGCCATCCGGGAGATGGTCTCCTCCATCAGGGTTCCGCCCAGGTCGTTGGCGCCCGAGCGGAGCATCTCGGCCGCGCCCTCCGAGCCCAGCTTCACCCAGCTGGTCTGGATGTTGGTGATGTGCGGGTGGAGCAGGATGCGGGCCATCGCCGTCACGGCGCGGTTGTCGCGCACCGTCGGGCCGGGGCGGGCGATGCCCGCCAGGTAGACGGGGGCGTTGGTGTGGATGAAGGGCAGGGTCACGAACTCCGTGAAGCCCTCCACCCCCTTGGCCCGCGCCTCCTGCTGCATGCGCGCCAGCGTGCGGAAGTGGCCCAGCCAGTGGCGGGGCTGGTCCACGTGGCCGTACATCATCGTGGAGGAGGAGCGGATGCCGAGCTCGTGCGCGGTGGAGACCACGTCGATCCAGTCCGCCGTCGGCAGCTTGCCCTTGGTGAGGACCCAGCGGACCTCGTCGTCCAGGATCTCCGCGGCCGTCCCGGGGATGGAGTCGAGGCCGGCCTCCTTGGCCGCGGTCAGCCAGTCCCGTACCGACATCCCCGTGCGGGTCGCCCCGTTGACGACCTCCATCGGGGAGAAGGCGTGCACGTGCATGCCGGGGGCGCGCTCCTTCACCGCCCGCGCGATGTCGAAGTAGGCCGTCCCGGGCAGGTCCGGGTGGATGCCGCCCTGCATGCACACCTCGACCGCGCCCACGTCCCACGCCTGCGCGGCCCGGTCGGCGACCTGGTCCAGCGAGAGGGTGTACGCGTCCGCGTCCGTACGGCGCTGCGCGAAGGCGCAGAAGCGGCAGCCGGTGTAACAGACGTTGGTGAAGTTGATGTTGCGGGTCACGATGTACGTGACGTCCTCGCCGACCACCGATTTCCGCAGGTCGTCCGCGATCCGGCACAGCGCGTCCAGCGCCGGGCCGTCCGCGTGCAGCAGGGCGAGCGCCTGCTCGTCGGTGAGCTTCGTCGGGTCGTCGGCGGCCTGCGCGAGCGCCCCCCGTACGTCGCTGTCGATGCGCTCGGGGTCGGGGACCATCCCGGGGGCCGCGGCCTCGCGCAGGGCCTCCCAGTCGCCGTAGACCTCGTCGAAGTCGTCGCGGCGGTCGCCGGTACGGCCCTGCGTGTCGATGGTGGTGTGCAGGTCGGTGCGGCCGTAGGCGGTGAAGCCCTCGTCCGGTTCCTGCCACGGCCGGCCCTCGACGGTCGCGGACTCGTCCGCGAGCCCGCTGTCCGCGTCGGCCAGCGCGCGCACGTGGGGCAGGAGGCGCGGGTCCAGCCACGGCTCGCCGCGCTGGAGGAACTCCGGGTAGATCGTGAGGCGTTCGCGCAGCTCGAAGCCCGCGGCGGCGGTGCGCGCGGCCAGTTCCTCGATGTGCGGCCAGGGGCGCTCGGGGTTCACGTGGTCGGGGGTGAGCGGGGAGACCCCGCCCCAGTCGTCGATGCCGGCGCCGATGAGCAGCGCGTACTCGGAGTCCACCAGGTTCGGCGGGGCCTGGATGCGGGCGCTCGGGCCGAGGATGTGGCGGGCCACGGCGATGGCCGCCGCGAGCTCCTCCAGCTCCGCGTCGGGCATGCCGCGCATGGCCGTGTCGGGCTTGGCCCGGAAGTTCTGGACGATGACTTCCTGGATGCCGTGGTAGCTGCGCTGGATCCGGCGCAGCTCGAAGAACGCGTCCGCGCGCTCCCCGTAGGACTCGCCGATGCCGATCAGCACCCCGGTGGTGAACGGGACGTTGGAGCGGCCCGCGTCCTCGAGCACGCGCAGCCGGACGGCCGGGTCCTTGTCGGGGGAGCCGTGGTGCGGGCCGCCGGGCTCGGACCACAGGCGGGTGGCGGTGGTCTCCAGCATCATCCCCATGGACGGGGCGACGGGCTTGAGGCGCTGGAGGTCCGACCAGGACAGCACGCCGGGGTTGAGGTGGGGGAGGAGACCGGTCTCCTCCAGGACGCGGATGGCCATGGCGCGCACGTAGGCGAGGGTGTCGTCGTAGCCGTGCGCGTCGAGCCACTCGCGGGCTTCGGGCCAGCGGTCCTCGGGCCGGTCGCCGAGCGTGAACAGGGCTTCCTTGCAGCCCATGGCGGCGCCCTTGCGGGCTATGTCGAGGACCTCGTCGGGGGACAGGTACATCCCGTGGCCCTCGCGGCGCAGTTTGCCGGGGACCGTGACGAAGGTGCAGTAGTGACACTTGTCCCGGCACAGCCGGGTCAGGGGGATGAAGACCTTGCGCGAGTACGTGATGACGCCGGGCCGGCCCGCGGCCTCGAGCCCGGAGTCCCTCACCCGTGCGGCGGAGGCGGCGAGGTCCTTCAGGGCCTCGCCGCGCGCCTGGAGGAGTACGGCCGCCTCGGTCGCGTCGAGCGCGACGCCGTCGCGGGCGCGGCGGAGCGCGCGGCGCATCGAGTTCTCGGTCGGAGCGTCACTCGGAGTGGTCATGGCCCGAGCATACGATCCGCTCGCACGGGCACGGAGGGGCTCATCGCATCAGCTCCCCGGCGTTGACCAGCAATGACTGGCCGGTTATCGCCCGTGCGCGGTCCGATGCGAGGAAGGCCGCGGCGTCCGCGACGTCCCCGTCGGTGGCCAGATCGGGCAGCGCCATCCGGTCGGTGAGCCGTGCGTGGACCTCGGCCTCGGGCACGCCTTCGGTGTGCGCGGTGAAGGTGACGAAGGCCTGGACCGGGGGACCCCACATCCAGCCGGGGAGCACGGTGTTCACGCGGATGCGGTGCGGGCCGAGCTCGCGGGCCATGGAGTACATGGCGGAGGTCAGCGCGCCCTTGGAGGCGGCGTAGGCGGCCTGCTGCACCTCGTTGGGGGAGGCGATGGCGGACTGGGTGCCGATGATGACGACGGAGCCGCCGGCGGCCTTCAGCGCGGGAAGGCAGGCGCGGGTCATGCGCAGGGTGCCGAGCAGGTTCACGTCGAGGATCTGCTGCCAGGTGCCGAAGTCGGCGTCCTGGAGGCCGCCGAAGTACGAGTCCCAGGCGGCGACGTGGACGACGGCGTCGACCCCGCCGAACCGCTCCTGGGCGAGGGCGGCGAGGGCCTCGCACTGGCGCTCGTCGGAGATGTCGGTCGGCAGGTACGCGGTGTGCGTGCCGTCGGGGTCGATCTCGGCGGCGGACTTGGCGAGGTTGGCCTCGGTCCGGGCCCCGAGCACGGCGTTGCCGCCGTCGCGGACGACGGTGGCGGCGACCTTATGGCCCAGACCGGCGCCCACGCCGGAGACGATGACGGTCTTGCCCTGCAGCAGTAGCGGCGACATGGTGCGGCCTCCTGACGACCCAATGGATCTGACGGGGCGTCAGGCTACGGGGCGGGGCGCGGGGAGGGAAGGGGATGGGCGGCGCCGTCGCCGCGGCGTTGCCGAAGGCCCGGTCAGGCGGTTCTGACGACGGTTCCGGCGTCTTCCAGCGCGGCCACCTCGGCGGCGGGTGCGGTCGTGTCGGTGACGAGGGTGTGCAGGAGCGTGGAGGGGCCCACGTGGGCGTAGGCGGTGCGGCCGAGCTTGCCGCCGTCCGCGGCGACGATGGTGCGGCGGGCCACGGCGATGCCCGCCTTCTTCACCGCGGCGTCGTCGAGGTCGAAGGCGGTCAGCCCGTCGGCCGCGCTCAGCCCGCAGCAGCCGATGACGGCGGTGTCGAAGCGCAGGGCCGCCAGTGAGGCCAGGGTGAGGGGGCCGGTGAGGGCCTGCTCCGCGGCGCGGGGCTGTCCGCCGGGCACCACCAGGGTGGCCCGGCCGGGCGTCTCGCTGAGCAGGTGGATGGCCTGCAAGGACAGCGGCATCACGGTGACGGGCCGCTCGCGCAGGAGCCGGGCGACCTCCAGGCAGGTGGTGCCGCTGTCCAGCAGCACGCTCTCGCCGTCGGCGATGAGCGCGGAGACCTCGGCCGCGATCCGGCGCTTGGCCTCGACCGCCTCGTGCGCGCGCAGCGCGAAGGGCGGCTCCTCGCCCCGGAGCAGCAGGGTGCGCGCCCCGCCGCGGACGCGTTCGAGGGCGCCCTGGGCGGCCAGGGCGTCGAGGTCGCGCCGGATGGTCATCTCGGAGGCCCCGGTCAGCTCCGCGAGCTCCTGGACCGTGGCGCTGCCCGAGTCCCTGACGGCCTTCGCGATCAGCCCGTGGCGGTCTGCGTTGCTCATGCCGCGATTGAACACCATCGAGCTTCAAACATTCAAAATGTTCGATAGTGCGGTTTACGAACATCAATCATGTTCGTTATGGTGGGTCGCATGGAACGTTCGCTTCGAACCGCCCGAGTGGCGACCTACGTCTACTTCGTCCTGTGCGGCACCCTGATGGGCGCATGGGTGGTGCACATCCCCGCCATTGAGGAGCGCGTGGGCATCAGCCACGCGGCCCTGGGCGGCCTGCTGGTACTGCTCGGGCTCGGCGCCTTCCTCGGGATGCGCGTGGCCGGTCGCCTCACCGACCGACTCGGCGCGCGCCTCGTGATCCCCGCCGCCGGCGTGCTGTGCGCCGCGACCCTGGTGCTGCCCGGTCTGGCCCGCGATCCGTGGACGCTGGCAGGCGCCCTGCTGGTCTTCGGCTTCTGCAACGGCTGTCTGGACGTGGGCATGAACGCCCACGCCGTGCACGTGGAGAAGGCGTACGGCCGGCCCGTCATGTCGGGCTTCCACGCCACCTTCTCCGTCGGCGGAGTCCTGGCCGCGCTCGTCGCGGCGGGCGCCGCGAGCGCCGGCCTGAACCCGGCCGCGGCGCTGGCCGCCACGGGAGCCGTGGGCATCGTGATCGCCCTGGCCTCGGCACGCGCCCTGCTGCCGACCGCCCCTGCTCCCGAGGGCCCCGCCGCCACCGGGGCCCCCGCTGCTACCGACGGCGGCCCGGCGGCGGAGGCCGGGGCGTCACCGGACGCCGCGCACCGGGGCACCGCGCGGCGCATCCGGCTCCTCGCCGTCCTCGCGCTGATGGTCATGCTCTGCGAGGGCGCCGCCAACGACTGGAGCGCCCTGCACCTGAAGGACGTACTCGGCGCTTCCGCCGCCACGGCCGCCTTCGCCTACGGCACCTTCGCCGCGGCGATGACAGCCGGCCGGCTCCTCGCCGACCGCTTCGTCTCCCGGTTCGGCTCCGTGGCGATCCTGCGCCACGGCGCCGCCACGGCCGCCGTCGGCATCACGCTCGTGGCCCTCGGCCCGTGGATGTGGGCCGCGTTCACCGGCTGGGCCCTGTTCGGCCTGGGCCTGTCGGGCTGTGTCCCGCAGCTGTTCAGCGCCGCCGGGCACGCCGACCCGGCCGCCGCCGGCGCCAACGTCTCCCGGGTCGCGGGGCTCGGCTACGTCGGCATGCTCGCCGGCCCCGCCGTCATCGGCTGGCTGTCCCACCTCGTCGCCCTGAACCACGCCTTCCTCCTGCTGACCCTGCTCTGCGGAACCACCGCCGTGGCCGCCGGGGTCCTGCGCACCGGATCCGACGGCGGCCGCCCGCGCCCGAACCCCTCCCCGCACACCCCCTCGGCCCACACCCCTGCCGCCCACACCGCTCCAGGAGCTCCGACATGAGTACGTCCCCCCGCACACCGCTGCTGCGACGCCTGCGCACCACCTCCCGCGTCATGGCCTCGGCGTTCTTCGCCTCGAGCCTGGCCCTGGCCCCGCATGATCTGCTCCAGGGCGAGCCCGGTACCGGCTCCGGTGAGGGCCGGTGCCCGTGCCCGTACGGCTGCTCCGCTCGGGCCTGACGCAGACCGCCCCCACCCGCCTCTGGCACGAGGCGCCTTGCCCCCCACCCCCGCGCGGAAGGAACCCCCGCCGTGTCCACGGACCGACCCATCGTGCTGTTCGACCTCTTCGGCGTCATCGCACGCCACCAGCGCCCCGGCGCCATGGACGCGATGGCCCTGCTGAGCGGTGGCGCTCCGGCGGACGCCTTCGACGCCGCCTACTGGGCCTGCCGCCTGCCCTACGACGCGGGGCAGTTCTCCGCAGCCGAGTACTGGACGGCAGTCCTGCACCAGCTGTCACTCCCCGCCCACCCCGACACCGTCGAGCAGCTGCGGCTCGCCGACATCGACAGCTGGTCACGCGTCGATGAGCGCATGGTCGCCTACGCGCAGTCCCTGCGGGAGGTCGCCGAGGTCGCCCTGCTGTCCAACATCCCCGCCGATCACGCGGACGCCTTCCTCGCCGCCCAGCCCTGGCTGCACGACCTCGACCACGTCGCCTTCTCCGGGAAGATCCACGCGGCCAAGCCGGACCCGGCGGCGTTCCGCCACTGCGTGATCGCCCTGAAGGCCGACCCCGCCGACTTCCTCTTCGTCGACGACCGCGAGGAGAACGTGCGGGCGGCGCGGGCCCTCGGCATGAGCGGACACGTCTTCACCGGGCACGCCGAGCTGGCAGCCGCCCTCGACGCCTGGCTGCCGACCCGGTGACCGCGGCCGCCCGGTGAGGCTCAGGCTCCCGCCAGCCTGCGCAGGCCCTCCTCGATCTCCTCCGGCGTGTGCGTCGTGAACGACAGCCGCAGGGTGCGGGGGTCCGGGGCGCGGGCGAAGAAGGGGGCTCCGGGGACGAAGGCGACGCCCCGGGAGGTGGCCGAGCGGAACAGGTCCGTCGCGTCGTGGCCCTCGGGCAGGCGGGCCCAGACGAACATGCCGCCCTCCGGGCGGTTCCACGTGGAGCCCGGCGGCAGCGCGGCGGCCAGGCCCGACAGGAGGGCGTCGCGCCGGACCCGGTACGCGTCGCGGACCCGGCCGACGTGCGCGTCGAGGTCCGCCGTCCGCAGGTACTCCGCCGCCGCCAGCTGGTCGACCGTCGAGGTGTGCAGGTCCGCCGCCTGCTTCGCGAGCACCGCTCCGCGCAGCAGCGCGGCCGGGGCGCGCAGCCAGCCGAGCCGGAGCCCGGGGGCCATGACCTTCGAGAAGCTGCCGAGGAGCGCCGTACGGTCCTCGGCCCCGGGGTAGGAGGCGAGCCGGGGCAGTTCGCGGCCCTCGTAGCGCAGTTCCCCGTACGGGTCGTCCTCCAGGAGCCACAGGCCGAGCCGGGCCGCGACCGCCGCGATCTCGGCGCGGCGGTCGGCGGGGAGGGTGCGGCCGGTCGGGTTCTGGAAGGTGGGGATCGTGTAGAGCAGCTTGGGGCGTTCGCGGGCGACGAGCCCGGCCAGCGCGTCGGGAAGGATGCCCTGGTCGTCGCACGGCGCGGGGACCACCCGGGCGCCGGCGAGCTCGAACCCCTGGAGCGCCGCCAGGTAGGTGGGGTTCTCGACGAGCACCACGTCGCCCGGCTCGATCAGCGCGGTCGTGATCAGGCCGAGCCCCTGCTGCGATCCGGTGGTGATCAGCAGGTCGTCCGGGGTGGTCGCCAGCCCCTGCGCGCAGAGCCGGGCCGCCACCGCCGCGCGCAGCTCGGGGGCGCCCTCGGTGGTCGAGTACTGGAGGGCGCGGCGGGCGGACCGCGCGAAGGCGGAGTCGTACGCCGCCCGCAGGCCCTCGGCGTCGAAGAGCTCGGGGGCGGGCAGGCCGCCGGCGAAGGAGGTCATGCCGGGCTGGGCGGTGACGGCGAGGATCTCGCGCACGGCGGAGGGCGCGGTCGTACGGATCCGCGCGGCGAAGGGCGGGGGAGGGGTGGCCGGGGCGGACGGCGCGGCCGGGGCGGCGACCGGCGTGGTGCGGGAGCGTGCGGAGGCGGGCGCGGAGGCGGGCACGGGGGCTCCTTCGGGGGGCGGGTGCGCGCATCGTAGCCGCGGGAAGGTGTAGACGGCACCTATGTATCGGATGCTGAACGCCCCCCAAGGGCTCCCCATCTGACGCCGCATCAGCTAGACCGTCTCTCATGACAGCAGACGAGCGGAACACCCGGGCCGACGACTATGCCGAGCTCGCCTCGGTCGGCCCCTACGGAGTCCACCCCGGCCACGCGCTGATCACCATGGTCGAGCCGCACCCGGGCCACGAGTTCGCGTACAACCGCTGGTACGAGGACGACCACTACTACGCCGGTGCCATGGCCATGCCCTGGATGTTCGCCGGCCGCCGCTGGGTCGCCACCCGCGACCTCCAGGAGCTGCGCTACCCGGAGAAGTCGGCCGTGGCCCAGCCCGTGACCGCCGGGTGCTACATCTCCACGTACTGGGTCACCGAGGGCCGCTACGACGAGCACATGAAGTGGACCGTCGGCATCAACAAGCGCCTCAACCGCGACGGCCGGGTCTACCAGGACCGCACCCACGTCTTCACCGCGTTCCAGGACCACGAGGCCACCGTCTACCGGGACGGCGCCGCCGGGCCCCGCGACTTCCACGCCCTCGACCACCCGTACGGCGGGCTCGTGGTCCAGGTCATCGACGCGGAGGGCTCGGAGCAGCGGGCCGAACTGCTGGAGTGGCTGCGCTCGCGGGCCCTGCCGAAGCGGCTGGCCGGCTCACCGGCCGCGATGGTGACGGTCTTCCGGCCGACGCCGCTGCCCGGCGACCGGATGACGTACGTCAAGCAGGTGGAGGGGGTCGACACCCGGCTGACCCTGCTGTGGTTCCTGGAGGCCGACCCGCGCGAGTGCTGGGACCGGTTCCAGGGGCTGGACGCGGAGGTCGCGGAGTCGGGGCTGGGGCGGGTGGAGCTGGTGGCCCCGTTCGTCCCGACGGTGCCGGGGACGGACCGGTACGTCGACCAGCTGAGGTAGCGAGGGAGCTGGGCCCGGGGGCTCGGACATGGCCGAGCCCCCTCGGCAGGCGACGGCGGGCCGGGCGAGAGGGCTCCAGTCAGTGGTGCAGGTGGTGCTGGTCTTGCGGTGAAGCCGGTGGCGCTGATCGTGTGACGACGGGCCGGGAGGGTCGCTTCGACGTTCAGACGAGGCGTCCCAGGCGGCCCTCGGTCACGTCGGCGACGAACGAGGTCCAGGAGCCGGGGGCGAAGGTGAGGGACGGGCCGTCCTGCACCTTCGAGTCACGGACCGCGATGGCCTCCATGACGGGGGACTTGACTTCGACGCAGGCACCGTTGGCGGAGTACGAGGACTTGGTCCAGTTTTCCGTTGCACCTTGACGAATAGCCATGTTTCTCTCCGGTTCAGCGAGTGGTTCCGGTGTCATGTCGGCCATTGCTCCGGCTGACGTGATCGACGCTACCCGCAGCGCCCGTTGTGCGAAGGGGGCGTTCACCCGACCGAGTGGCATATTCCATTCAGGTCTTCTGCCGCCGGGGAGTGACGGTGTACCGTACCGGCCTTTTCGCCGAAACCCTTCCCCGATCCCCCTTACCCCTTGCCGGCGAAGTCCTCGATGATCTGCGCGATGAACTGCCTCGTCTGGTCCACGTTGTGGGCCTGTGCGCGCAGATGTTCGTACATCACGCTGTATTTCTGGACGTCGTTGGCCTTCTCCAGGTACAAGTCGCTCGTCACGCCTTCGATGTAGACGACCGTCGAGTCCGAGGCGTCCGGGAATTCCAGAATGGCGTACTGGCCGTTGACGCCCGGGTGGGCGCCCACCGAAAAGGGCATCACCTGGACCGTCACGTGCGGCTTCTCCGACTGCTCTATCAGGAACTCGAGCTGCCGGATCATGAGCTGGGCATCGCCCACGTGCCGCCGCAGGGCGGCCTCGTCGATGACCGCCCACAGACGCAGCGGCCCGATCTCGGGATTGCTGTTCTCGGTCTCGTGCAGCCGCTTCTGGCGGTGCATCCGGACCTGGACGCGCTTCTCCACGTCGACGGGAGCCGTCTCCGGCCATGCGCCGCGGACGAGCGACTGGGCGTACTCCGGGGTCTGGAGCAGCCCCGGGATCACCAGGGGTTCGTAGGTGCGCAGGCTGGCGGCGTCCGTCTCGAGGCCGATGTAAACGCTGTACGGGATGTCCCCGAAGGCGTGCCACCAGCCCTGCTGACGGGAATCCTTGGCCATCTGCATGAGGGAGTCGACGAGCCGCCGGTCCTCGACCTCGTAGACGTCGCACAGATCGCGGACGTCGCGCTGACTGATGGAACGGCGGCCGTTCTCCAGCCGGCTGATCTTCGACTGGGAGACGAGCAGGCGTTCCGCGACCTGCTCGGCCGTCATGCCTTTGTCCTCGCGCAGTTTGCGCAACTCCATGCCCAGTCGGCGGCGTCGGACGGTGGGATTGACATTGGACGCCACGTGAACGGCACCTCCGCCTTCTTCTGTTGCTGTCTTCCGTTGCTGTCTCTCTGCGTGTCTGCTGGTGAGCAGACTGCCACCGAAGCATGCGGCCTCGCTGGGGAACGGGCGGGAAAAGCAAACGCGCGGGACGACGGAGCCGGTACGCCGGCCCGTCGCCCCGCGCGTAGGCGGTTGCGATCACTGCTGCCCTGCTGGTGTTGCTGCGCTGCTGGTGTTGCCGGTCCTGCTGTCCTGCTGGTGTTGCGTACGGCCTTACGTACGGCCTTGCGCACGGCCGTGCGTGCCCCGCCGGTGGATCAGTGCGCGGCCACGCGGGCCATCGCACCGGTCCGGCGCGGCTGCAGCGCGGCGGCTGCGGCCGTTGCCCGGGCGGGCTGGGCCGGTGCCCGGTCGCGGCGCGGCTGTGCGGCCACGCCGTTCTGGACGTCCATGACGGCGTGAGCCACCAGTCCGCCCATCGGGTCGTGCCGGATCAGGTCCCGCAGTCGGGACCTGGACGACCGCCCCTCGTTGCCGGGGTACAGGTGCTTGCCGAGTCCGACCGCGTGGGCCAGTGCGGCAAGCGCCGCGGTCCGCGGGTCCGGCGGTACACCGGTGCGGATCGCACTGTCCAGCCGGCCTCGGATCTCCCGGCTGATCGCTGTGTCGGTCGCTTGGTAGCGAGTCGTCGGCAGCACCCCGCACATCTGGCCCGCGACGGCATGCACCATGCCGCAACGCTCCAGGTGAGCGAGGTAAATCTGACGGAGCCCCAGTCGGGGTCCGCCGATCCAGTGGACCGCCCGAACCGGGCTGCCGCGCCTGCGCAGCAGTTCCAGTGCGGAGTCCAGAGTCGGATCTCCTGTCGGCCGTGGCATCACCACGGCGATACGATCCCCATCAGGGGCTATCCGTCCTGCCAGAGCCAGCTCCACTAGCTGTGCCCCGGCCAGGCCGAGGTCGAGCGACTGCGGCTGCGCCGTGGTACCCGTGGCCGGGTCCAAGGCGAGCAGCAAAAGCTCCTCCGGAATCGTTCTGCGGCTCTTGCCCATCCATGCCTCCCCGCGTGGATGAGTGACAGGGTGACGCCTCTCACATTCATCTGTCGAGAGCGCCTGGCCGCTTTGTGGGGGAACCGTCAGCTATGTCGTTCTCGTCTAGCACGGGGGCGATGCCCCCTAGACGGGACACTGTTAGACATTCGGACAGCCGGACGTGAAGGCGAACGAGGAGGAACTGGTGGCGGGCGAGTCCCCCGACAAGTCGGTTGATGAAGGAACGTCGGGGACGGCGGAGTCGTCCGAGGGGCGTGACCCGAGGGCGTCGCTGTTCCGCCCGAGGGACTCGGAGGACGGGCCGGCGGACCGCGATCCGCTGCGCGAAGCGGTGGCCGCGTGGGTGGCCACGGCGGAGCCCTCGCCCTCCGGGGACGAGGAGTCCGACGGGCCGGCCACGCCGGCGGCTCCGGGCGCGCAGACCGAGGTCTTCAAGGCCCTGCCCGCGGACGCGGCTGTGCCGGGTTCCGCTTCGGGCTCCCCTTCGGGTTCCGATTCTGACTCCGCTTCGGGGTCCGAGGGCGGCGACCCTGCGGGCTCCGCGGTCGAGAGCGAGCGCACGGCGGTGTTCCGCACCGTGACGCCCCCGGCTGCCGATGGCGCCTCCTCGACCGACTCCACTGATTCCGCTTCCCGGCGTACGGGTGGTGCGTCCGCGGGCCGCACAGGCGCCTCCGAGGCCCGTCCCGTGGACGCGACGGGCGGGGCGGGGTCCCGTACCGAGGCCGGCCGACCTGCGGCTTCGACTGCTGCGCCCGCGGCCACTTCCGGTACCGAATCCTCGGGCGGGCCGGCGGGCGGCGACCACAGGACTGCCTCCCGCGCCGTGACGCCCCCGGCCTCCGCTTCCGGCGAGCCCACGGCTGCCGCCGGCTCGGGCGGAGGCGACCGTACGGCCTCGTTCCGTACGGTGGCGCCTTCGGCGGATGCCGGTCGCTCCGCGGGTTCCGCTTCGGCTGAGCCCGCCGCTGACCGTACGATCCCGTCCCGTACGGAGACGCCTCCTGCCGGCACGGATCTGCCCGCAGACTCCGCCTCGGGTTCCGCTTCCACTTCGGTTTCCGGTTCCGGTGCTGGCGCCTCGGACGGGCCCGCGCCCGCCGCCGGGTCGGTCGAGAGCGAGCGCACCGCGGTGTTCCGCACGGTCACGCCCCCGGCCTCCGCGGATTCCGCAGCGCCGAACGCCCCCGCGGACAGCGAGCGCACGGCCGTCTTCCGCATGCCGCCCCCCCCACCCCCGGGCACCCCCACCTCGCCCGGCACCCGGTCGGGCACCCCGGGCTCCCCGACCACGTCGGGCCCCGGCGCCCAGGTTTCCTCGGGCACCCCGGCCTCGTCGGGCACGTCCGGCACCCGGGCCCCTTCGGGCACCCCGGGCTCCCCGACCACGTCGGGCCCCGGCGCCCAGGATTCCTCGGGCACCCCGGCCTCGTCGGGCACGCGGGCCCCTTCGGGTGCCCCGGAGTCTGCGGCGGCTTCGGGCCGTCAGGCCGGCTCCGGCGCCCCGGGCTCTCCGACCACGTCGGGCGACCAGGCGTCCGCCGGCAACGCGGCTTCTTCCGGAACCGGGGGCTCGGGTTCTCCGGCTGCGCCGGGCAACGACACCGCCGCCCGTAGTTCGGCTTCCGCCGGCAGCCAGGCGTCTTCGAGCGCTCCGGCCGCACCGGCTCCTTCCGGTACTCGGGGTCCTTCGGGTGCCTCGGGTTCTCCGGCTGCGCCGGGCAAGCAGCCGGCCTCGGGCGCCCCTGCGACCCCGGCTGGCCGGACCGGGTCCGGCACCCCCGGTGCCTCGGCGGCTCCGGGCGACCGGACCGCTACGGGCGCGCCCGGCACCCCCGGCACCCCGGCGGCTCCGGGCGGCCGGACCGGTACGGGCACCCCCGGTGCCCCCCGCACCCCCGGCGGTCGTGGCTCCGGTGAGTCGACCGACAGTGAGCGGACTGCCGTGTTCCGGGCGGTCAAGCCCGGATCCGCCCCGGGCGGGTCGGCGGAGGACAGTGAGCGGACGGCTGTGTTCCGGGCGGTCAAGCCCCCGGCTCCGGCCGCTCCGGCCGACGGTGAGCCGACCGACAGCGAGCGGACCGCCGTGTTCCGGGCCATCAAGCCCGGTACCGCCACCCCCGGCCCCGCAGGGCAGGGCACCGCCCACCCCGACACCGCCCGCCCCGCCGGGCGCGGCACCGTCGGGCAGGGTGGCGCGGCTCAGCCGGCGCCCCCGCGTACCGGCGCCGGAGAGCGGGAGAGCACCTTCGTACCGCTGCGCGGCGACGACGCTCCCGCGCGGCCCACCGCGGGCGCGCCCCCCAAGACCCCCGCGGCCCCCGCTCCGGGTCAGGCCCCCGCTCCGGGTCAGGCCCCCGCGCGGACCCCGGTCCCCGCCGGCGTGCGGACCCCGGTGACGCAGGAGTCCCCGGAGCGGACCACGCAGCAGCCGCTGCCGCCCAAGCCGCCGCTCGACATGCTGGCGGACCTCACCAACAACCCGCCCCCGCCGCCGAGCGCGGCCCGGACCGCCCTGCGGCGGTTCAAGATCTACGCGCCTATCCTGGTGCTCCTCGCGGTGGTCCTCGCCGTCGTCCAGCTGGTGCGCCCGCTGCCGGCTCCGACGCTGAAGATGACCGCGAACGCCTCGTACACCTTCAAGGGCGCGGACCCGACCCTGCCCTGGCCGAAGGAGGGCCAGGCCTACATGGCCGCGGCCGGCCTCGGCACCGTCGGCAGCTTCGGCGAGCAGAAGCCCGTGGCGATCGGCAGCGTGGCCAAGGCCATGACCGCCTACGTCATCCTCAAGGACTTCCCCATGAAGAAGGGGGAGAAGGGCCAGATGATCCCCGTCGACAAGACGGCGGTCGACGACGGCAAGAAGGAGACCGAGGGCGAGTCCACGGTCAACAACCTGAAGGAGGGCGGCCAGATCTCCCAGGAGGACGCCCTCAACGCGATCATGATCCCGTCCGCCAACAACGTCGCGCGCCTGCTCGCGCGCTGGGACGGCGGGCAGGAGGCGTTCGTCAAGAAGATGAACGACACCGCCCGGGAACTCGGCATGACCAACACCACGTACACGGACCCCTCGGGTCTGGACGCGACCACGGTCAGCACCGCCGAGGACCAGGTCAAGCTCGGCCTCAAGATCGTCGAGATGCCGGAGCTGATCGCGATCACCAAGAAGCCGAAGTGGATCGACCCCACGGGCAAGGAGTGGCGGAACTACAACGACCTGGTGCCCTTCAACGGCTCGCTCGGCATCAAGACCGGCTCCACCACCAAGGCCGGTGGCAACCTGCTCTTCGCCGCCGAGAAGAAGGTCGGCAAGACCAACCAGCTGATCGTCGGAGCGGTCCTCGGTCAGCACGGCGTGCCGATCCTCGGCACCGCGATCGCGGCGAGCAAGAACATCATGATCGCCACGCAGAAGATGCTCACGGCCGAGCCCGTCGTGAAGAAGGGCGATGTCGTCGGCTACGTGGACGACGGCCTCGGCACCCAGGTCCCGGTCGTGGCCACCGCCGACGTGCAGGCGGTCGGCTGGCCGACCCTCACGATCGCCATCAAGCTGGCTGACGGGTCCACCCAGCTTCCGCAGACCGCCAAGGCGGGCTCGGAGATCGGCATGCTGACCGTCGGCGAGGGTGCCAGCCAGGTGAAGGTGCCGGTGGCGTTGCAGGGTGACCTCACCGCGCCCGGCGTCGGCAAGAAGCTGACGCGCGTCGGCTGAGCCGTCGGCCGTCGGCCGCCGCCGCGCACGAGCGCGGAGCAGGTCCGACGCCCGCCCCGGGGGCAACCCCGGGGCGGCGGACCGCGTCTACGAACCGAGGGACGCACCCGAGGGACCGGAGTGGGGAGTACGTCGGCGTGACCACCGCTGAGCGGCAGGACCAGGGCCAGGACCAGGGCCAGGACCAGGGCCGGAACCAAGGCCGGACCCCGGGTCAGGACCAGGCGCGGGCCGAGACCCGGGTCCACGGCCGGGGCGGAGCCCCGGAGGCCCCCGAACCCGTCGAGGCTCCCGACCCTGTCGAGGCCCCTGAGGCCCCTGAGGCCCCTGAGGCCTCCCAGGCCCCGAGCCCGCAGGCCGGCGCCGCCGGGTCGGTGCTCCGTGCCCTCGACTGGGCCCGCCGGCACCCCGTGGCCGTGGCCACCGCGCTGGCCGGGCTGCTGCACCTGATCTGGTTCTTCGCCGTCGCCAACAGCGGCGGCGACCTCGCCGCGCAGGACGCCTGGGCGGAGTTCGTGGGCCGCCATCCCGACTCGGCGTACAACCTCGCCTGGTACGGCGGCATGCACCCGGTCTCGTACAGCGTGGTCTCGCCGTACGTGATGCACGTGCTCGGCGTCCGCACCACGATGATGATCGCCGGTACGGTCTCGGCCGGGCTGCTCGCGATGATCCTGACCCGCTGCCGGGGCGCCGTCCGCGAGCCGCTGTGGCCCGCCCTGGCGGGGGTGTACGGGCTGCTGTGCAACGCCGTGTCGGGCCGCGTCACCTTCGGGCTCGGCGCGATGTTCGCGCTCGGCGCCGTCGCCGCCGTCTTCTGCTGGCCCCGCAAATGGGCCGAGCGGCGCTGGGCGAAGGCCGCCGTGGCCGCTCCGCTCGCGGCGATCGCCACCGCTTCCAGCCCGGTCGCCGGACTGTTCCTCGGCGTGATCGCGGCCGCGCTGTTCCTGAACGGCCGGCGCCCGGGCGCGTACGCCCTCGGCCTGGCCCCGGTGGCGGTGGTCGGGCTGTCCTCCTGGCTGTTCCCCTTCTCGGGGACGCAGCCGATGAAGCTGATCTCGGCGGCGCTGCCGTTCGCGTGCGCGCTGGCCGCGCTGTTCCTCGTACCGAAGGGCTGGAAGTCGGTCCGGACCGCCTCCGCGATCTACGCCCTCGGGGTGGCGCTGACCTGGGCGATCGACTCCCAGGTCGGTTCGAACGTGACCCGGCTGGCCATGCTGTTCGGCGGGGTGGTGCTGCTGGCGGCCCTCCCGTACGAGGCCCCGCGCACGCGGCGCTGGTACGGGCTGCTCCTCGCGCTGACCGGAGTGACCGCCTGGATCACCGTCAACAGCGTCACCGACATCGTCCGCACCACCCCGCTGGCCTCGTGGAGCCGCGAGCTGGCCCCGCTGGTGGACCAGCTCCAGAGGGCGGGCGCCGACCGGGGCCGCGTCGAGGTGGTCCCGGCCAGCAGCCATCGGGAGTCCTCCGCCTTCCCCGCGTACGTGAACCTCGCGCGCGGCTGGAACCGGCAGGCCGACCTGGAACGCAACCCGGTCTTCTACGACGACACCCTGACCTCCTACAGCTACCGCGAGTGGCTGGACCGCTGGGCCGTGCACTATGTGGTGCTGCCCGCCGACAAACCCGATGAGGGCGGGCGGGACGAGGCGAAGCTCGTGCGCGAGGGGCTCCCGTACCTCCAGCAGATCTGGGGCGACGCGAACTGGCAGCTCTTCAAGGTCACGGACCCGACGAACCTGGTCGCCGGTCAGGCGACGGTGGTGCGGGCCAGCGCCGACCAGCTGGTCATCGACGTCAAGCAGGCCGGCCGGGTGCTCGTGCGGATTCCGCACTCCCCGTGGCTGGGGCTGGTGGACGGCGCGGGCAAGCCGGTGGAGCCGCCGCAGGAGACGGAGGCCTCGAAGGCCGCCGGGAAGGCGACGCCGAAGGGCACGGTCGCCGAGCCCAAGGTCTACGCGAACACGGCGGGGTGCCTGTTCAAGGCGCCCTCGGACGGCATCGGCGACGAGTGGACGGAACTGCTCGCCCCGGCGCCGGGGGAGTACCGGATCGCGGCAAAGTACCAGATCCCGCGGGGCACGCCGTGTCCGGAGGAACTGGTCTACGAGGTGCTCGGGCCGCCGGAGCGGCCGGGTTCGCCGCGTCCTTGATCGACGGCCCCTGATCGACCGTCCTTGATCGACGGTTTGTTACGTCCGGTCCGGGTGCGTTGGGCCCTTTATATGCATACGATCCCAGTAGTCCGATTGGGTGCCCCGAGTCTTTTTAGGGAGTGACGACGGGATGAGCAAAGAGCAGAAGCAGGACTTCCAGGCGGCTGTCGCGAAGGCCGCGGAGGCGACCCACCTGCCCGGTGCCGTGGAGCACGCGCACGGGTTCTCCGGTCCGATCCGGAGCAAGGTCAAGGGCGGAGCGCACACGAAGGCGGAACTCAAGCGGGCCGGGACCCCGCAGGGCGACCGCATCGGCGAGCGCAGCAGGGGCCTCAGCTGAGGACGGGGCCGAGGGCCGCCGAGCCCGCCTCGCTTCCGTGACGTCGTGATGTCGTGATGTGGCCCCTCCGGCTTCGGCCGGAGGGGCCCTCGTCCGTCCTTAACGGCTTCGCGGGGTGGCGTCCGGGCGGCTGTTACGTTCCCGACGGACGATCCGGACATGACCCTCGTAACGTCGTGTCGTCGCCACCGCAGGTGACGCCGACCCGAGGGAAACACTGATGCGCGCCACCTTCCGTACCGCCGCCGTCGCCGCGATCGTCGCGCTCACCGCGTGCGGGACCCTCACCGCGTGCGGCTCCGGCTCCGGCACCGGCACCGGGCTGCCGGCGGATCCCGAGGTGGGCAGCACGGCGGCTCCCGCTCCCGAGGGCGGGCACCCGGCCGCCGCCGCCCTGCCGCGCTCGAAGCCGACCGGGATGAAGATCGACGCGGCCGGGGTGGACGCGAAGAAGATGGTCGACCTCGCGGTGGACCCGGCGACGGGCGAGCTCGGCGTGCCGAACGCGGACACCGACGCGGACAACCCCGGCTGGTGGACCCAGGGAGTGACTCCGGGCGAGAAGGGGGTGTCCGTCCTCGTCGCGCACTTCGACACGAAGTACGGGCCCGCGGTGATGAAGAACGTCAAGAAGATCAAGCTCGGTGACCTGATCGAGGTGCCGCGCGAGGACGGCAGGACGGCCAGGTTCAAGATCCGCGAGATCGAGGACGTGGCCAAGAAGGACTTCCCGACCGACAAGGTCTACGGGGACACCAACCGCCCCGAGCTGCGCCTGCTGACCTGCGGCGGCGAGATCAGGAACGGCCACCGCACCAACAACGTGATCCTCTACGCCGACCTCGTGGCCTGATCGGCGCGCGAGGCATGCGGGTGCGAGTGCGGGTGTGAGTGCGACAGATATCCGTACTGGACCGCGCGCATTCCGGCCTGGAACCGGCTGCGGACGCCCAGGTGGGCGAGCAGCCCGGTGATCACCCGGCCCACGGTGCGCGTGGAGACGCCCAGGCCGTGGGCGATGGCCTCGTCCGTCCGGCCCTCGGCCATGAGCTGGAGCACCGCGGCCTGCTGCCGCGTGAGGAGCTCCGGCTCGCCGGGCGCGGCCGTCGGACCGAGCGGGGCCGAGGCCTCCCAGATGTGCTCGAAGAGCGTGACCAGCAGGGAGATGAGGCCCGGGCTGGTGACCAGCGCCGCCCCGGCCCCGGTGTTGGTCGCGTCGACGGCCACCAGGGCGCTGCGCCGGTCCACGATGGTGAGCCGGTTGGGCAGGACCGGGCTGGTGCGGACGTGGACCCCGATGCCCTCCAGCCACGTCGTGTACTCCCGGGCGTGGTGGTCGTGGCGGATGCTGTCGAGGTAGATGGTCCGCATCTCGATGCCCTGCTCGACGTTGCGCTGGTTCAGCGGCCGGGCCGCCTCGATGCTCGCCTGCGACATCTGGGAGTCGGGGGCGAAGGACAGCACCTCGGAGCGGGCTCCCGCGGACAGCAGCTCGATCTGGTCGCGGATCGCGTCGATGCCTTCGAGGTACCGGATCCCGGACTTCGAGGCCTCCTGCGACGAGGAGTCGGCGATCTCGGCCATCAGCCCGACGACGGCCGCCCGCGTGGCCTCCATGCGCTGCTGCTGGGCGGCGAGTTCGGCCTGCTGGCGGGCCTGGAGGAGCTGGAGGGCCAGCTCCGGACCGATGGCGCGGCCCTGTCCGGGATCGCCCCCGCCGCCGCGCAGCAGCGCCATCTCGCTGAGCCGGGCCAGCGAGCGGCGTACGTCGTCCGGGGTCAGCCCGAGGTGCTCGGCCAGCTCCGGGACCCCGTCGTGAGGATGGGCCAGTTTGCGCCGGTAGACCGATGCGGTCACGTCATCGAGCTCTAGCCGACCGACCATTGACGCCCACCCCTTGGAAGACCCTGCAGGGCGTATCGATGCAGCTCACAGGCCCTGTGTACGTGCGCCAGGCTAGCTTGACCGGCGGCCCCGCCGAAGGGCGGGCGGCACGGTATCCCACAGAGATTTCTGGCCGATCCGACCACCTGTCCTGTGGAGGACATGTCGGGTCCAGGACACCCGTGCCCCCTGGTCCGCCCCGTTCACCTGCGGCAACCTTGATCACCCGACCCCAGCCCCGCACCCCTGTCCGGGAGGACCCCCGTGTCGCAGATCATCGGTTACGTGTCAGGAGTCTTCGACCTCTTCCACGTCGGCCACCTGCGCCTGCTCAAGCGGGCCCGCGCCCAGTGCGACTACCTGGTGGCCGGAGTACTGACCGACGAGGCCTCCTGCCACAAGGGATTCCCGCCGGCCATCCCCCTCCACGAGCGCATCGAGGTCGTCAGCTCCATGAGCTGCGTCGACGAGGCCGTCGTCGAACCCACCCCGGAGAACCTGGACGCCTGGCAGCGGATCGGCTTCCACCGCCTCTTCAAGGGCGAGGAGTGGCGCGGCACCCCCCGCGGCGAGCGCTGGGAAAGCGACTTCACCGCCCTGGGGGTCGAGGTCGTCTACCTCCCGAACACCCCGCACGCCCCCAGCACGAACCTGCACCGCCTGATCCACCAACTGTGACCCGCCGACGCCACCCGTAGACGCCAGAGGCCCCCAGCCAAGATCGGCTGGGGGCCTCCACACTTGTGCCCTCGGCAGGATTCGAACCTGCGACACCCGCTTTAGGAGTTCGATCGACAGCAGATGACGTCTGCCGTTCCCACCGCTGCGATTGCCGAACCGGGCTGCTTGTGTGCGCCACCGTCCCGCATCGTTGATGTCAGTCGTGGATGTCGGAAACAACCGTCTGATCGGTAGCTCTCGACGGAGGTCTTCCCGCTCAGTCTCGGGCCCAGTCGAAGGGCATGGGAGCACCCGGCGGGATCACCCAGGGGTGGGGGTATCGAGCCTGGCAGCTCGTGCAGCGCGCGACGAACGGACCCAAGTCGGGGTTGGCGAGAAGGCTGTAGTGGCTGGAAGCCTCGGCGGGGAGCATGTAGCCGTTCGCCGTGGTCTCCAGCGCAGGCCAGCCAGGAGAGCACTGGCAGGGTCGTTCCGCTGCGAACGGTGCGCCTTCAGCGGTCTTCGATGTGCGTTTGAAGAGGCTGGTGAAGTTGTTGAAGCTCTCACGCATGGACACAGCGGGCTCGCGTTTCGCAGCGGGTGACCTGGGGCGCTGAGATTACCCTGCGGCTCCAGACCAGCCTTGCCTTCGTCCGTCAGATCATCAGGGCGCCATCAGACGTCGCTAGCGACCGACGGGGATCTCATAGGCGATCTCGCACAGCGCTGCGGGGATGACGATGTCAGCTGTCTCCACGGGCTGGCCTTGGTCGCCGTAGTACGTCCGCCGGATGTGCGTGACGAGAGCGGCCTTCTGGATCCCTAGGAGCGATGCCTCCTCGGCGGTCGCGTGACGCGGCTCAGGTTGTTCGACGGCATGGGTGACCGTGATCCCGATCTCCACCATACGGTTCACAACGCCAACACCTGCGTGCGGCCCACCCTCGGGGAGTACGACGAGAGTGCCGGCGGTGAGTTCGTAGGGTTCCCAGCTCGTTGACAGCTGAACGGGCCTGCCGTCGGCGAGGAACTCGTAGACGGTGCGGACGCACAGCTCGCCCGCAGCGATCCCAAGTCGCGCGGCGATCTCGGCCGGCGCTGGCACCTTCGCCTCCGTCCGGCTCTCCCAGTTCCCCTGTCGCCCCAAGGCCTGCATGTCCGCACGGAACGGGGACTCCCCGGGCTGCTCGCGCGCTGAGGACCGAACGACCCGCACTCGCTCACGGGCCTCGGCGACGTACGTACCCGACCCCGCGCGACCTTCCAACACACCCTGGGCGATCAGCAGCTCCTGCGCCCGGCGCACCACGTTCTCGCCGACCCCGCACTCCCCGGCGATCTGCGCCCGCGACGGAAGCCGATCGCCAACGGTCCACACACGCTCCGCGATCCGCTGCCGCAGTACGTCGGCGATACGGAGATAAGGCGGCTGCTCAGGCATGTAGAAAATCTAGTCCACTAGCTCTAATCTAGTTAACTAGCTTCACTCAATGTGTTCATCCGGCAACGGAGGCCCTGTGCCCGCTTCGGAAGTAGCAAGGGCCGAGGACATCGCTGCCCGGCTCTCCACCTTGGGTCTGACCACGCGGGTGGAGGCGCACGCCGACTACACGTCGATCGAAGCGGAGGTGCCGGAAGCACTGCCCGCCTCCGCATGGCGGGAGGTCCTGGAAGTAGTGGCGGAGGCCGACCGATTCGGGCTCCTAGCCAGCAGCTTGACCGGCCGCACCCTCTGGGCCGCCGTACGCAAAGCGGTCCCCGCGACGGGCGACGTCCGGGGACCTGGCCGACAGCAGTAGGAGCTGATCAGCATGTCGAACCGTATGGTCCCCACTCCCGCCCACACCAGCGGCCGTTCCCTGAGGCCGGCCCCACCACCCGGCCCGGCCACCACCCCCTACCGCTCGACCTCGTGCGCGATCGGCACACACCACGAGTGCGCGCAGTCGTGCCCGGCTACGGCACCGGTCGGCGTACCCGTGATCTACGAGGCCTGCGCCTGCGCCTGCCACACCCCAGACGACCACTCCCACCCGCGGCAGGTGACCCAGTGACCGGATGGACCCCAAGCGGCGCCCTCGCCACGAACGTCGAGATCACCTCGACCACGGTCCAGCGCGGCGACGTAATCCAGGTAGGCGGCCAGCCATGCCGCGTCATCGACCTGATCCAACTCCCCGCCAACGCAAAGCGGCTCTGCTTCGAGTCGGGCGAACTGCTGACCATGCACGCCCGCACTCGCCTCGTCGCCCTACGGATGCGGAGGAACTGGTGACCCACCCTTCCCCCTCCCGCCGTCACGCCATCGCCGAAGACCTCCGCAACCAAATCTCGACGGGCCGCCTAAAGGCCGACGAACGCCTCCCCTCAGAGGCCCAACTCGCCGCCCGCTACACGGTCAGCACGCCCACGCTGCGGAGCGCCCTGGCGCTCCTCCAGAGCGAAGGCCTCATCGAAAAGGTCCACGGCAGCGGCAACTTCGTCCGCCACCCCTTCCGCAGAATCACGTACGTCGGAGGTGGCTATGCGCCCAGCGCACCGACCCAGCCCGAGGAAGCCCTCCACGCCACGGTCCGCGCCACCAACCTCCGGGCGCACGGCCATCTGACCGCCCTCCTGAAGGTCTCGCCCCGCAGTCCCCTGACGGAGTTCCTCTGCTTCACCCAAGAGGGAAGGACCCCGCACAGCCTGGCCCGCATCTACGTGCCCCGAGACCTGGCGCCGTCAGACATCCACAGAGGGCTGTTAGCCGCACGCCTGGCAGAGCGGCGCCCACCGTTGGCAGCGGTCCGGGAAAAGGTCGGCACACGTCTCCCCACCCCAGACGAAGCGACGACCCTTCGCATCAGCGTGACCTCGGCAGTCCTGTCGATCACGCGCGTGGCGACGGACACCACCGGCCGCGTGGTCGAGGCGACGCTGCTGGTCCTCCCCGGAGACCGAGCCGACGCAGTCTTCACCACCCACCACACGACCGAAGCCAGGAGGGCGGAAGCATGACACCCCACAACGAACTGCGACCTGCCGTGGATAGGCCCGGACGGCAAGCCCTGCTTCCTGAGCGCCGACGACAACGCCGGCTACCTGTCCCGCCTGGCCGACAACACCGAAGAGGTCCAACTCAGCCTCGGCGCGGAGCTCCTGGACCATGCCCTCGAAGTCCTTGCCGAAGAGGGGACCGACCCGGACGAGCTCCGCCTCCTGGCAACAGACCTGACCGGAGCGCTGCGAGACGCAGTCCGCGTAGCAACCAGCCGCGGTCACCGCCTACCGACATGGGCCCCCACCGCGGGAGGAATCGGCGCTGTCCCTCGTTCGCCGGCGACAGCGGATAGCACCGCGTCCCAGCAGTAGCTAGCCCCCAGAAGTCGCTGGGGGCTTAGGCCGTGTCCTATGTGGTGAGGCGGACGAGCCGTTTGTAGCAGCAGATGGCTGCGGCGAGGCCCAGAAAGGCCAGGTAGTTGCGGGGGTGGCGTTCGTAGCGGTGGTTGAGGCGGCGGTAGCCGGTCAGCCACGACATGGTCCGCTCGATCACCCACCGGCGCCGGCCGAGTCGTTCCGATGACTCGACGCCCTTGCGTGCGATACGGACCCCGATCCGTTTCCCGCGTAACCATTTTCGCAGGTGGGGAATGTCGTAGGCCTTGTCGGCGTGGAGGCGCCGGGGCTTGAAGTAGCGGCCACGGTGGGGGTCGTGTCTCGTTTGGTGGCCCGTGATCATGGGCTTGAGCGCGAGGCTGTCGTGGGTGTTGGCGGCGCTGATGCCGACGAGGAGGGGCAGTCCGTTCGCATCCGACAGGACGTGCATCTTGGAGCCCGGCTTGCCCCGGTCCACGGGGCTCGGACCTGTGAGTTCGCCCCCTCTTTAGCGCGGACGTGGGCGGAGTCCAGGACGGCGCGGGAGAGGTCGAGGAGGCCGGCGTCGTCGAGGCGGTGCAGGATCTCCTCGTGTAGCCGGCCCCAGACTCCGGCTCTCGACCAGATCAGGAACCTGCGGTGGGCGGTCGACTTCGATATCCCGAAGCACGGCGGCAGCGACCGCCAAGCGCATCCGCTGACCAGCACGTAGATGATCGCTGCGAACAGCGTCTCATCAGGCGTATCCGCAGTTCCGCCACCCTGCGCCCGCACCTTCGAGGGCGGGATCAGCGGCTCCGCGATATCCCACAGCCCGTCCGGAACAATCCAACTCCAAGTACCCCGCCCCATGCAAAGCTCAACGACGCCTCACCACATAGGACACGGTCTAGGGCCTGTGTGATGTCGTGATGAGTCGCCGGGTTCCGCCCTCTTCGCAGGGTGGAACCCGGTAAGACTGTGGTGGTGACGCGTAGGCAACTCACCCATGCCCAGTGGAAGGCCCGCCGCATCCAGCATCTGACCGAGGAGATCGACGACCTGGTCAAGCGGATAGCTCGGGCCGTGAACGCCAGCAGTCCCGGCCTGCTGGAGGTGCAGGGCATCGGCCCGGACAGCGCCGCCGCCCCGCTGATCGCGGCCGGCGACAACCCCGAGCGTCTCACCAGCGAGGCCGCCTTCGCCGCCCTGTGCGTGTTCAGCCCCCGTCGA
The DNA here is from genome assembly GCF_026340675.1 of Streptomyces sp. NBC_01264. Taxonomy (NCBI): domain Bacteria; kingdom Bacillati; phylum Actinomycetota; class Actinomycetes; order Kitasatosporales; family Streptomycetaceae; genus Streptomyces; species Streptomyces sp. NBC_01264. Next base: position 4,324,714 of record NZ_JAPEOX010000001.1, on the reverse strand, counting down.
ACAGTTCTCCGGCAAGACCCAACGGCGCCGGCTCAACCGCGGCGGCGACCGCCAGGCCAACGCCGCCCTCTACCGCGCCGTGCTCACCCGCCTCCGCTGGGACCCACGCACCCAGCACTACCTGCAACGACGCACAGCAGAAGGCAAGACCAAGCGGGAGATCATCCGATGCCTCAAACGCTGCGTCGCACGAGAAATCTACCGACTCCTCACCCCCACCACGACGGCAACCAGCCCCGCGACACCCGCTCCACCCAAACCTTGACATCCACAGGGGCATCAGCACCCGGATCGAGGCTCAGGTAATGTCCACGTCCAGCCGCTTGAACGCCGAGGCGATCGCCTCGATGCCTGGATCGCTGCCGTGCGGCTCCACGATGGTGAAGACCCCGTCGCCGGCCTTGGACAGCTTCCCGAAGTAGCAGCAGTCCTGGTAATAGCCCATAAACTCGGACGTGTCCATGACGATGTAGCCGGGGTTGTGGACCTGGTCGCCTTTCAGCGGCTTTCCGCCGACGAAGGTGAAGCCCAGCAGGAGCCGCCCCTGGAAGTAGGCGAAGTCGAGCAAACCACCACCGAGGGCCAGGAGGTCACGGTTGTGCGTGTCGACCGGGTCCATGAGGTCGGGGGCGAGCCAGTTCTGCTGGAAGTGCTGGACGATGACCTGCCAGCGCTCCGTGCCGTCCATCCGCGCGTGGTAGGCGGGGCGCTGGGCGCGCGGTGAAGGCGGGGCCGACTCGTACGACGAGTCGTAGTCCGAGCCGTCAAAGCTGCTGGAGCTTGACCCGCCGTCCTGCCGCCGGAGCTCCGCCTTCTTGATCTCCTTGAGCTGCGCCTTCTTCTCTTGCTCCCCCTCCCTGTACCACGTCTTGAACCTCGGCTCGTATCCGAGCAGTGCGATGCGCTCCTCCCTTTCCACCTTGTGCCAGCCCCAGCTCTTCATGACCACATCCGCCGCGGACGACTTGAAGGACCCCAGTGGCCTTTCCTCGTCGGCCACCTGGGTCACCAGGGTCCGGAACGGCTCGTTCGCCAGGTAGTGGCGCAGAAGGGCGGCTCCGGCCTCCTCGCCCTTCTCGCTCAGGTCGTAGGGGTTCTGAAGGTCGCCGTTCGCCGCCACGAACACTTGCTCGGCCTTCCGTGCCGTGATGGCCATCCCGGCGATGTCGGGCTTCCACGAGCGCAGCAGGTCCTTGGTGCGCTGGGAACGGGGATCGAACTCTGCGAAGAAGGCCGTCTTGTCACGGTCACGGGCCAGGGTGAAGAGGTGCTGGGCCTGGTCGGTGAAGGCCTGGAAGATGTGGTCGTCTCCGCCCGACACCTGGGCGGCCAGCTTGGAGTCGACCCCCGACGCCTTGCTGGTGCCGCGGCAGTAGACGAGGTAGACCTTCCCGGTGCCGTTCCGGTAGTAGTCATGCAGCTGGCGCAGGAGGCCGTAGCACTTGTGGACCCCCGTCGCGGCCGAGCACAGGCCGGAGCCCGGAGGCGCGTCACACAGCATGATCGGGTTCTGCAGGCCGTCCTGCCCCGGTGTGAATGCCCTTGCGCCCCGCTCGTCCACGGCCCGCTTGACCCGATCGAACTCCGCCGCCGACAGGGCCGTCAGCTTCCTGTTCTCCAGCTCGTCCTCCTGCGCCACCTTGGCGCTGACGCCCCCGACCGCTGTGAGTAGGGTCATCGACATGAGTGACGCCGCCTGGTCCATCTTCAGGTCGAAGTCGGCAAAGGGAGTGACGGGCATGCCCTGGGGCACGAAGGTCTGGTCGTATTCGCGTGATGGGGAGTGTGCGACGACGAAGATGTCCATGGTGTTTCCCTGCGGGTATCGGTGGGCGCGAGCCTGCAGGCTATGACTGTCGTAGCCTCCGCGCATGAGCGATCGCGCAACGCGAAGGGCGTCGTTCTGCCCGATCGGGATCTGCTCCAACCCGCCGACCAAGCATCCGTTACTGACTTCGGTGTCTTCGATCAGCTGAACAGTCTCCTTCGCAGACTGAGGTTCCCCCGCTGGGTCATGTCCCTTGTAGTGGTGTAACCGATCTTTCGGTGGTGTCGGGCAGGCGGGTTGCGGTGTCTGGATAGAGGCTGTCCATGCTTTCGATGGAGAGGTAGCGGCGGGGGAAGGCGATCCATTCGTCGTGGAGCTCGGTGAGGACGGCGGTCGCCAGGCGGCTGACGGCGGCGGTATTCGGGAAGACCTGGACGACGTCGGAGCGTCGCTTGATCTCCCGGTTCAGACGCTCGAGCGGGTTGGTCGACAGGATCTTCTTCCAGTGCTGGTGCGGGAAGTCCGCGAAAGCGGTCAGGTCCTCCTTCGCTTCGAGGAGCATGGCTTTGACCTTGGGGAACTGGCTGCCGAGCATGTCGGCGACGGTGTCGAGGTGGGATCGGACGGCTTCGGCGGTGGGCTGGGCGAACAGGGTGCGGATGGTCGCGGCGGCCATCTCCGCGGAGCCTTTCGGGATCACGGAGAAGACGTTGCGGACGAAGTGGACGCGGCAGCGTTGCCAGGCAGCGCCGATCATGACCTTCCGGATGGCCTTGACCAGGCCGCTGTGGCTGTCGGAGATTACGAGGCGGACGCCGGACAGGCCACGTTCGCGCAGGTGACGCAGGAACTGGGACCAGAAGGCCTCGGTCTCGCTGTCACCGACCATCACGCCGACGACCTCGCGGCCGCCGTCTTCGGTGACGCCGGTGGCAATGACGATGGCCTGGGAGACGATCCGGTGCTCGACGCGTGCTTTGACGTAAGTTGCGTCGAGGAACAGGTAGGGGAACCGGATGTGGTCCAGCGGTCGGGTGCGGAAGACCTCGAGTTGTTCGTCGAGGCCGGCGCAGATCCGGGAGACCTCGCTCTTCGATATACCGGTGTCCGAGCCGAGGGCTTTGACCAGGTCGTCGACGGAGCGGGTGGACACGCCGTGGACGTACGCCTCCATGATCACCGCGTAGAGGGCCTGGTCGATTCGGCGCCGGCGCTCGAGCAGGCTGGGAAAGAAGCTGCCGGTCCGAAGTTTGGGGATCGCGAGTTCCAGGTCACCGGCCTGCGTGGTGAGGGTCTTGTCACGGTGTCCGTTGCGATAGGCGGTGCGGGCCTCGGCGTGTTCACCCCACTCGGCGCCGATCCTCGCGCTGGCCTCGGCCTCGATCAGTTCCTGCAGCAGACGCTCGGCGACATCGCGGACGAGTTCAAGACCGTCCGCCGAACGTAGTGACTCGAGCAGGCGAAGTAGGTCTTGCTGGGGACAAGGCCACCGTGCACTCCTTGGGTTGAACTGCCCGTTCAACAAGGACATTTGCACGGTGGCCTGCCCAGTTTTAGGGAGCATTCACCAGCAGCCGATGCACGCGGGCATGCGCCCGACCCCCGTGCCCGTCGAGTACTCGGAGCTCGGCTCGGCGCCCGTCCCCGTGAAGTCCCCGAGCGCCTTCGGCGGCCTGGTCCAGAGCTCGCCCGGAACCGCCCTCGCCCTCGCCGCCGGCGGAGTCTCCGGAGTCCTCGCGCTGGCCTCCGTCGCCGTCTCGCTGCTCCTGGCCGTCGCGGTCACCGCCGTCGCCCTGTCCATCAGCGCCGTCGTCATGCTCTTCCTCGTCCGCGCCCTGCGCCAGGAGTTCAAGAGCCGTTGACCGGCCCCGGGACGGCCTCAACCGCCAAGTCTCCGCCGTCCCGGCGCCGCATTCCTGCCCGATCCAACAAACCGGACGGAACCACCATCATGAACCAGAACACCCCGGGAGAGCTCTGCCCGAACTGCGACGGCCACGCCTCCGTCGCCATCACCCTCGGCGGCCGCGACCACAACGGCCACCTCCGCACGATCACCGCCCACTGCTTCACCTGCCACGGCACCGGGACCCGCCGCTCCATCCGCCGTCCCCACCGGACGGTGACCGCGTGACCCACGCCGCGACCCTCGCGGGCCTGGACCCGGCCACCCTCGGCGACATGCTGAAGGTGGCCGGGGATCCCTGCTACGCACGCTGGGAAGACCAGATCCACCGAACGGGCGGCTGCTCCGACCCGATCCACATCACCGGTTGGACGGTCGCCAAGGACAAGACCTCGGGCGAGATCCTTCACCGCTACTCCACCGAGAACGAGCCCGGCTCCCGTCTCCGTATCGCCTGCGGCAACCGCCGCGCCTCCCGCTGCCCGGCCTGCGCCTGGACCTACGCCGGAGACACGTACCACCTCATCCGGGCCGGCCTCGCTGGAGACGACCGCCGAGACATCCCCGCCACCGTCCGCGAACACCCCCGCGTCTTCGCCACCCTCACCGCCCCGTCCTTCGGCCCGGTCCACAACTGCCCCACCGGGCGCCCTTGCCGCTGCGGCACGCACCACCAGGAGGACGCGCCCGAACTCGGCACCGCCCTCGACCCGGCCAAGTACGACTACGCCGCCGCCATCCTCTTCAACAACCACGCAGGACAGCTCTGGCAACGCTTCACCACCCGCCTGCGCCGCGAGATCGCCGCCTCCGCCGGCCTCACCCAAGGCGAGCTGAAGGAGGAAGCCCGGATCTCCTACGGCAAGGTCGCCGAGTTCCAGAAGCGCGGTGCCATCCACTTCCACGCCGTGATCCGGATCGACGGACCCGCAGGCCCGCTCAGCCCTCCGCCCTCCTGGGCCACCACGGAGCTCCTCGACCGCTCGATCCGGGCCGCCGTAGCCCACCCGTACACCTCAATCACTGTCCCGGCCGCTGCTGACCAGCCCGCCCGCACCTTCCGGTGGGGAAGCCAGCTCGACGTACGCCCGATCAAGGCCTTCGGGGACGGCTCGGACATCACCGAACAGGCGGTCGCCTCGTACGTCGCCAAGTACGCCACCAAGGCCGCCGAGAACACAGGCACCCTCGACCGCCGGATCGGCAACCGCGAGGCCCTCGTCCTCCTCGACGTTCCCGACCATACCGCCCGCCTGATCGAGGCTTGCCTCGACCTCGACCCGCTGTACCCGGACCGCCGCCTCGCCGCCTGGTCGCACATGCTCGGCTTCCGCGGCCACTTCTCCACCAAGTCGAGGCAGTACTCCACCACCCTCGGCGCCCTCCGCCAGACCCGCGCCGACTACCGCGCCGCCCAAGAACGCGAAGCCCGTGGCCTGGAGGACGTTGAGCCGGACACCGTGCTCGTGTTCGCCTCCTGGCAGTACGCCGGCCACGGGCACAGCCCGGGGGAGTCCGTCCTCGCCGCGACCATCGCGCGCGATATCCAGCTGAACCGCCAGACAGCCCGCGAAGCCCTGCGCGACCAACTCGACTGGGAGGGAGCCACACCATGACCACCGCCACCCCTGAACTTCTGACCGTCCCCGAGGTCATGCAGCGGCTCAAGGTTGGGCGCTCGACGGTCTACGACCTCATCCGGTCCCGGCGGCTCATCTCGATCACCATCGGCCGGGCCCGCCGTATCCCCGTCGACGCAGTCCGCGAGTTCATCGACCACGAGATCGGAGAGGCTGCCTGATGGCCACCCAGCGCAAGCGCAACCCGAACGGGGCGGGCACCATCACCCAGCGCAAGGACGGCCGCTTCCAGGCCGCCGTGTACGTCCTCCAGCCCGACGGAACCCGGGCCCGGAAGTTCGCCTACGGCAAGACCTGGGCCGAGTGCGACGTGAAGCGACGGGACCTGCTCGCCAAGGTCGACCAGGGCGTGCCCGTGCCGACGAAGTCCGCCAAGCTCTCCGAGTGGCTGCCGTACTGGCTCGACAACATCGTCAAGCCGCGCCGCAAGCTCAGCACGTACGACAAGTACGAGGCGCACGTCCGCCTGTACCTGGAGCCCATGATCGGAACCCGGCGGTTGGAATCCCTCGGCGTCGCCGAGGTCCGACGCTTCCTCGTCCAGCTGGAGAAGAAGACCACCGTGGCCACCGCCAAGGAGTCGCACCGCGTCCTGCGGACGGCGCTCACTGCCGCCTGTCGCGAAGAGCTGATCGCGCGCAACGTGGCCTCGCTCGTCGAGCCTCCCCGGTCGGCGTCGCGGGAGCTGAGTCCGTGGTCCCTGGACGAGACGCTCGACTTCCTCGCCGCCGCCCGGACCGACCCGCTCTACGCGGCCTTCGTGCTCGCCATCACCATGGGGCTCCGGCGCGGCGAGCTGGTCGGCCTCCGCTGGTCGGACCTCGACCTCGACAAGCGCGTGCTCTACGTCCGCCAGCAGACCCAGCGCCGCCGCGGTGTCCTCTACGACGATGACCCCAAGGGGCGACGCCGGCGGGCGGTCCCCATCCCCGCGATGTGTATCGCCCGCTGCGCTGGCACCGGATGCAGCAGAGCAGCCAGCGAGCCAAAGCGGGGGAGAAGTGGGCGGACAGCGGGCACGTCTTCACCACCCGCACCGGTCGCCCGGTCGAGCCGCGCAACGTCTACCGCTCCTTCACCAGCGTCGCTCAGGGCGCCGGCCTCCGGGTGATCCGGCTGCACGACGCCCGCCACGGCTGCGCGACGTTGCTGACCGCCGCCGGGGTGGCGCCCCGCGTCGTGATGGAGATCCTCGGGCACAGCCAGATCAGCATCACCATGGACGTCTACACACACGTCGTCCAGGACACCCAGCGCGAAGCGATCACCCACATGGACCGGCTGCTCAAGAGGCGCCCGGCCGACAGTGACCGCCCGCGTTGATGTCAGCTGTAGATGTCAAAGGCCCCCAGTCATGATCGACTGGGGGCCTTTCCCTTGTGCCCTCGGCAGGATTCGAACCTGCGACACCCGCTTTAGGAGTGGGATCGAATCCGTGTCGGGCGGTTCCGGTCCGTGCTGCGTGGCGCTGAACCTCCTGGTCAGCGCCGCGCGGCATGGTGCCGCGTCCTGCGCATGACGGCTGGTGCCGCCCCGTCCGCTCACGCATCGCGCACGCATTCGGCGGTGCACGCACGGGTGACGTTGCAGATCAGACGCTCGTCCACGCGTGGAAGAAGGCCTCTCGCCTGGACGGATCGGCTGATTTGTGGTCCGCGTGCAGGACGCGCCAGGCGGTGAGTTCGAGGTCGCGGAGCCACAGCTCGCCGATGACCTGTGTTTTGAGGTCGGGGAGGTGGTCGGACTCGGCGAGTGCCCGGCCGATGACCTCTCCGGCCGCGATGCGCTGGGGCGGGGTCATCTCGTCGAAGGCCGAGAGGATCTGACCGGCCAGACCGGTGCCTTCTCCGGCCAGTGAACTCAGCACGCACGCCTTGATGTTGGAGGGCAGCAAGTAGAGGGAGCCCGATGACCTCCACAGGTCCGACCAGAAGTGCTCTCCGGACTCGGTGGGGGCGGGGAGCGCTGCCAGTAGGCCGAGGAGGTGTGCGGTGGCCGCGTATCCGTCGGAGTGTGCTGATGCGACGACGGCGATGTCCGCGACGCGCTCCACGTCGATGTGGCCGGCTTCGAGGCGGGGGTCCAGTCCCAGTCGCTGTTCCAGCTGATGGGAGAGGGGGGCGGACGCGTGGGAGCGGAACTCGGGAAGCATCGGCGGTCCTTGAACGTAGGAGAGCGGAGAGGCCCTTTCGGAAGCCCAGATCGTTCCCCTGGCCCGCCGAATTACACGAGTTCCACAGCCCCAGTTGGAAGAAGACTGCCAGGACCGCAACCAAGAGGCGGTCGAACCGGCCGCGCCCGGCGGTGCCGCGCCGGAGACTGGAGCACCCCTCGGGCCATGCCGCTCCGGACCGGCTCCTAGCATGGACTCATGGTTGCCAGTGACGCCCAGCAGCACGTGTCAGGACGGGAAGTAGTGCCCCGGGACGACGCCGAAGACGGCCATGGTGTCTCCGCACCGACGGATGGGGGAAGCGAGGGCTCCGAGCCTCCCGCCGACCTGCTCGGGCGAGCGGCCGAGCTGGTGGAGCCGATCAAGCCGAAGCTACGGGGCTGGCTCCATGCCGGCATGGTCCCCGCGTCCCTGGCCGCGGGCATCGTCCTCATCTGTCTGGCAGGAACACCAGAGGCCACTGCGGCGTGCACCGTGTACGCCGTCACCGCCTGGCTGCTGTTCGGGACGAGCGCCGTCTACCACCTCGGCACCTGGGGACCCCTCGGCGAGGCAGTCCTGCGCCGCCTCGACCACGCCAACATCTTCCTCATCATCGCCGGCACCTGCACCCCGCTCGCCGTCCTCCTCCTCGCCCCCGACCAGCGCTCCGTCCTCCTGTGGATCGTGTGGACGGGCGCTCTGGCCGGCATCGCCTTCCGCGTCCTGTGGATCGGAGCACCCCGCTGGCTGTACACGCCCTGCTACCTGGCTTTGGGCTGGGCACCGGTGCGCTACCTGCCCGACTTCCTGCACAGCGGCGGCGCGGCCGTACTCACCCTGATCGTGACGGGCGGCCTGCTCTACAGCGCGGGCGCCGTCGTGTACGCCCTCCAGCGCCCCGACCCCTCACCCCGCTGGTTCGGATACCACGAGGTGTTCCACGCCCTGACCGTGGCAGCCTTCACCGCGCACTACATCGCCGTCTTCCTCGCTGCCCACTGAGCGCGACGACGTTTCGATGCTTGCCGGTTCATTCGTGTGTGGGCCGGTGAGTTGCCGACCGGCTTCGGGTCAGGGCGCGGGCGGTCGGCCTAGAGAGACGTAGTGGTCGCCGACCGCGGACAGGTAGGCGTGGTCGGCTGTTTCGCTGTCGGTGGTGAACCGGGGTGCGGCTTTGACGTCTTCCTGCGTGGCCGAGACCTTCACTGCCTGCGCCGCCGTATCGATGTGGGTGATGGCGCCGGCCGGGATCAGGACGCTCCTGCCGAACACCCACACGCCGGTGTCGACGACCAGGTGCTGCATGCCCGGCTGGTCCTGCTGTCGGTCGACGTGTCCGATGACACCGTCAGCGGCTTCCACGGTGAAACCCACCAGTGACTGCCCGGACGTGTAATCGCTGTCCTGCGAGTACATCCACACTCCGCTTACAGACCGTCTCCTCGTCCTCGGCGACCGGACGTGGTGGCTCGGTGCCCCACCGGTTCGCGCCTGCCCGACCACATGCCCCGATGTCTGCTGCGCAACCGGGGCCACGCGCCTGCGCACGCCCGTCACCCCGGAAACGGGCCAAGACCGGGGCCCGCCGATGCCGGGCGGGCACGATCACCTCAGGCCGAGGCCGAGGCCGAGGGCGAGGCCGATGGAGCGGAGGATTCGCCGGCTCGGCGGTACTCGGCGTTGATGCGCTGGGCTTCCTCGAGCTGGTCTTCCAGGATGATGATGCGGCAGGCGGAGTCGATCGGGGTTCCGTGATCGACGAGTTCGCGGGCGCGGGCGGCGATGCGCAGCTGGTAGCGGGAGTAGCGCCGGTGGCCGCCGTCCGAGCGGAGCGGGGTGATGAGGCGGGCCTCGCCCAGGGCGCGGAGGAAACCTTGGGTGGTGCCGAGCATCGCTGCGGCCCGGCCCATGGTGTAGGCGGGGTAGTCGTCGTCGTCGAGACGGCCGAACGAGTCGTCTGCTGTCATTGAGCCTCTTTCCGGAACGCGTGGAGGGGCCCTGGTGCCTATGGCACCAGGGCCCCGAAGGAACTGCTACACCATCTGCCGACCTTGAGACTGCGCCGGCCTTCTGTTTCCGCTGACCCGACTCATGCGTGATCGGGGTGCGGGGATCGCGGTTGCTTGACCGGAGACCACCTCACTAGCGATGTCCTGCGGTACCCGGGCTTCAACCTGCCGGCCCGGGCGATCCTGATGGCGCCAAGCTCCTCCGTTCTTCCCTCGGTGATCAACTACTTACCAAGCGGGGTACTACGTAATGCCGGTGACGCTTACTGCTGATACTGCGTACTGCCAACCACTTGTGCTGCTCGTGACCTGACTTAGCGCCACGTTTCGGCAGCCAGCCCCGTCGCCCGTCCTGCGTCTGCTCTGGCTTGGAACCCCACTGCCGAACTTCCCGGTGCGCGCGCCCGCAGCCGACGCCTTCACCGAGGTGCTGCTCACTGACTTCACTGCTGGGTACTGCACCTACGAGAACTGCACTTACAGGTACTGCCACTGCGTCAACTGCGGTACTGCTCGTGGTGGCCCCTGATCACTGCGGGCCACCCGGTCCGGTCGTCAGTCCCGTCGCCGTCCTGCAATAGCTCTGGCTTCGGAACTCCACCACCGCACCGCCCTACACACTGCAACTACGGATACTGCGTCTACTGCGGGTGGTGATTACTGCTGTACTGCGAACCGCTTCTACTACTCGTGGCCTGATCTAGCGCCACGTTTCGGCAGCCAGCCCCGTCGCCCATCGTGCGTCTGCTCTGGCTTGGAACCCCACTGCCGAACTTCCCGGTGCGCGCGCCCGCAGCCGACGCCTTCACCGAGGTGCTGCTCACTGACTTCACTGCTGGGTGCTGCTCACGGTCGCCCCTGATGACTGCGGGCCACCCGGTCCGGTCGTCAGTCCCGTCGCCGTCCTGCAATAGCTCTGGCTTCGGAACTCCACCACCGCACCGTCATGCGCACTGCAACTACGGGTACTGCTGCCCGGCAGTTCGTCTCTGCCGGGCCCTGCGGTCTCTCTGGGTTACGAGAGAAACCATAACCATGCCACCGCCCAATGTCTACTCCAGCCGCGATAGATTTGCTCTTGGCTGGTCAGGAGGTAATCGGACTCGAGCACGGCTGCTCCCTGAGGCTGTTAGTCCGGCGCACGCGGGTGAGCAAGCCGGGTGGAGAGGTCCCGGATGGCGGCACATCCCTGGCTGCACCTGGCGGGGCTGCCCACCCTGTTGACGGCGCAACCGCGTCGGTTCGAACGGAGGTAATCGCGTGATTCACGGGCTCACAGCCGAAGCCCTGCGTGCCCCTGCCTACCCTGGGTAAGCGGGACGAAGCGGCACTGATCCCGCGCGAGGAAGCCGCAGGACGAGCTGAAGGAAATGCGCCACCCGAGCACGACCGACTGCCATGCCGCCCTCCACCGGGAAGGACAGTCGCCGGACTGCCTCCCCGTCGGTCCGCCCCGCTCCGGACGCGGATCAGGGCCGCGCGGCAAACGCTGCGCGGCCCTGAACGCGGGCGGGGTGGGGGAGGGTCAGGCCGGGTTGATGTTCTCGGCCTGGGGGCCCTTCTGGCCCTGGGCGATGTCGAACGTGACGACCTGGCCCTCCTGGAGCTCGCGGTAGCCCGAGGAGTTGATCGCGGAGTAGTGGGCGAAGACGTCCGGGCCTCCACCGTCCTGGGCGATGAAGCCGAAGCCCTTTTCAGCGTTGAACCACTTCACGGTTCCCGTAGCCATGTCTCATGCCTTCCAGTCGATGAACGCCTTCCGCTCCATGCGGAAGGCGGAGGTGATCGTCCTGGTTCCTGCGGCACTGCACAGCAAAACGCCCACACCAAGGCGTGGGCAAGGGGGACTTCCGAACCACGACAGCTGACGCAGACGCTACACGCCGCCAACGGCCCGTCACCATAGGCAGCAAGGTGCGTCATACCTCCGACACGCGCGGGCGGGAGTGCCCACCGCGATCGGCGGGCACGTCCACCTCAGGCCGCCGTGCGCGGGCGCCCTTCGGATGCGGGCGAGTGGTGCTCGGCGTTGACGCGCTGAGCTTCCTCGAGTCGGATCTCCAGCATCACGATCCGGCAGGCGGCCTCAATGGGAGTGCCCCGGTCGACGAGTTCCCGGGCGCGGGCGGCAATGCGCAACTGGGAGCGGGAGTAGCGGCGGTGGCCGCCCTCGGAACGCAGCGGGGTGATCAGGTGGGCCTCTCCAATGGCGCGGAGGAAGGCCTGGGTGGTGCCGAGCATCTCTGCGGCCCGGCCCATCGTGTAGGCGGGGTAGCCGTCGTCGTCGAGACGGCTGAACGAGTCGTCTGCTGTCATCGCACCTCACTGCGAAACAGGTAGAGGGAGGGGGCGGAGCGTGGGGAGGGGCCCTGGCGCGTACGACGCCAGGGCCCCGAAGGAACTGCTACACCATCTGCCGGCCCTGTTGCTGCGCCGGCCATCTGTTTCCGTCGACCCGGCCGAGATGCTGCCGGGAATGCGGGGATCGCGGTTGCTTGACCGGAGACCACCTCACTATCGATGTCCTGCGGTACCCGGACTCAGGCTTACGTCCGGGCGATCCTGATGGCGCTTCAACTCCTCCGTTCATCCCTCGGTGTCAACTACTTGCGAAGCGGGGGACTGCGTACTGCTGGTACTTCTTTCTGTACTGCGAACCGCTGTTACTGCTCGTGGCCTGACCTAGCGCCACGTTTCGGCAGCCAGCCCCGTCGCCCATCGTGCGTCTGCTCTGGCTTGGAACCCCACTGCCGAACTTCCCGGTGCGCGCGCCCGCAGCCGACGCCTTCACCGAGGTGCTGCTCACTGACTTCACTGCTGGGTACTGCTCGCGGTCGCCCCTGATGACTGCGGGCCACCCGGTCCGGTCGTCAGTCCCGTCGCCGTCGTTCAACTCAACTGCTCTGGCTTCGAAACACCACCACCGCACCGTCCTGCGCACTGCGACTTCGGTACTGCGTGTACTGCTGCCCGGCAGTTCGTCTCTGCCAGACCCTGCGGTCTCTCTGGGTTACGAGAGAAACCATAGCCACGCCACCGCCCAATGTCTACTTCAGCCGCGATAGATTTTTGGGTGCGCGCCACGGAGGTAATCAGGTCTCGTCAGGTTGAACAGTTGCGGGACAGGGAACAACGACCGGGCAGGCAAGGCCGGACACCGACAACAGACCCGGAGCGCGCGATGACCACGATGAGCGCCGAGTGCACAGCCCTTGCTTCAACGACCGCCGTCGCCGAGGCGCGCCAGGCCACCCGGACATTCCTCGGAGCCCTTGGGCCGTGGGGCATCGATCGGGATTGCGCCGACACTGTGATCCTGGTCGTCTCCGAGCTCGTCACCAACGCCCTGCGTCACGGCGGCGGCGCCTACACGCTCCGGCTGGCCGTGCATTGCGACACCATCGAGGTCGCCGTCGAGGACGCCAGTCCCCACCCGCCGCGCATGCGCACACCCGACCTCGTCGACGGCACCGGCGGGTTCGGCTGGCACATGGTCAACGATCTTGCCGACGCCACGGTTGTCACCCCCACGCCCGAAGGCGGCAAGACCGTACGGGCCCTCCTGCCCCGTCGGACGGGCGGATAGGCGAGAGCCCGCGCGTGGGTAGCCGATCCAGGGCCTCTCCGCGCGGAGTCCTGGCGGTCAGGACTCGGGGCCGGGCTTGGCGGGAGGTCCACCCGTCCGCGCTTCCCTGTGGGTATGCGGAAGGGCCCGATCGGCGTGTGCCGGTCGGGCCCTGTTCGCTGTTCGGGTGGCGGCGTGCGCCGGCCTACCGGTCAGGCGGTGACGGGGGTGCCGAGCATCGCGGAGGCTCGCTGGAGCGGGCTGAGTACGCGCGTGGCGATGGCGGCCCGGGGAATGCTGCTGCCGCGGCAGGTGAAGCCGAGCTGGGTCATGGCGCGGAGGACTTCGCCGGCGCTGAAGTCGCGGCGGTCCTGGCGGGTGAGGACCTGGCCGACCTGCTTCACGGGGTAGGTGCGGCGGCCGATGATCACGGACTCGCCGAGGACCTGCTCGGGCTTGATGCCCTTCATGGACTCCAGGACGCCGCTCTTGGTCAGGTCGAACGGGAAGCGGGCGATGACACAGCGCATGAGGCCTCACAGGGAGAAGAGGAGAACGGTCCGGCCACGGTGAGGTGGCTCAGCGGGCGAGGGCGAGGACGCCCAGAGCGCTGCCTTGTTCATCGACGACGGGCAGGGCGGCGAGCTTGCGGTAGCGCATCGCGTGCTCGGCCTCGGCCATCGTGGTCCTGGGCGAGGCGAACGGCCCACGGTCGCCGAGGACATCGCGCAGCCGGAGCCGGTCGGTGTACGCGGCGCTGTCGCGGATGGCGCTCAGCCGCTCCTGCGTGATCAGCCCGGTGCAGAGGCCGTCCTCGTCGCAGACGAGCAGATGGTCGGCGCGGGAACTGGCCGTGACGGCCAGGGCCACCTCGACGGTCATGTCGTCACAGACCTGCGGACCGGCCGCCTCCATGGCGTCGTCCACCGTCCTGCGGACGAGGTCGACACGCGGGGAGCGGGGCTGCATCTGGACCAGCGTCAAAATCTGCCTCCTGCAGAGATGGGTCAGTTTCCGGATCACGTGGATGCTCAGGCCGCCGCATCAAAGGCGGACTGCCGCGCGCTCGCGCGCCGTGCGGCCGAAGCGGGCCCGCGGCGGCCACGGGATGCCGTACTGCGCTTGGCGCGTTCGACGACCGGTGCGGTGATGGTGACAGGGATGCCGGAGGGTGCCTGCGCGCCGGTGATGCGGTTCAGGACCTCGTCGCCCGAGTGGACCTGAGTGGTTTCCGGGCTGATCCCGGCGGCCTGCATGAGGCGGGTCATGTCGCGGCGCTGGTTGGGGGTGACCAGGGTGACGACGCTGCCGGACTCGCCGGCGCGGGCGGTGCGGCCGCCGCGGTGCAGGTAGTCCTTGGGGTCGGTCGGCGGGTCCACGTTGACGACCAGGTCGAGGTTGTCGACGTGGATGCCACGGGCCGCGACGTTCGTCGCCACGAGCACGCTCACGTGCCCGCTCTTGAACTGGGTGAGGGTCCGGGTCCGCTGCGGCTGCGACTTGCCGCCGTGCAGGGCCGCGGCGCGCACCCCGCTGCTCAGCAGGTGCTCGGTGAGCCTGTCCACCGCGTGCTTGGTGTCCAGGAACATGATCACGCGGCCCTCGCGGGCGGCGATCTCGGTCGTGGCGGCCTGCTTGTCGAAGTTCTGCACGTGCAGGACGTGGTGCTCCATCGTGGTCACCGCGCCCTGCGAGGGGTCGACGGAGTGCACGACGGGGTCGGTCAGGTAGCGGCGCACCAGCAGGTCGACGTTGCGGTCGAGGGTGGCGGAGAACAGCATCCGCTGGCCCTCGGGACGCACCTGGTCGAGGAGCGCGGTCACCTGGGGCATGAATCCCATGTCGGCCATCTGGTCGGCCTCGTCCAGGACGGTGATCGCGACCTGGTTCAGCCGGCAGTCGCCACGGTCGATGAGGTCCTTGAGCCGGCCGGGCGTGGCGACGACCACTTCGGCCCCGGCGCGCAGCGCCTGTGCCTGCCGGTAGATGGGCATGCCGCCCACCACGGTGGCCAGGCGCAGCTTGACCGCCCGGGCGTAGGGCGTGAGGGCCGCGGTGACCTGCTGCGCGAGCTCACGGGTGGGTACGAGGACCAGCGCGAGCGGCTGACCCGACTCGGCGCTCTGGCCGGCCGTACGGGCCAGCAGGGCGAGGCCGAAGGCGAGGGTCTTGCCCGAGCCGGTGCGGCCGCGTCCCAGGACGTCGCGGCCCGCGAGGGTGTTGGGCAGCGTGGCGGCCTGGATCGGGAACGGCGTGGCCATGCCCTCACGGGTGAGCGTGGCGAGCAGCTGGGCCGGCATGGCCAGGTCGGCGAACGCCTCGACAGCGGGCAGCGCGGGAGTGATCGTCTTCGGCGGCGCGAACTCGCCCTGCACCGCAGCGGGCCGACGACCGTAGCCGCCCGAGCGGCTCGGGGCTCCGGAGCGGCTCGGGGCCGATGAGCCGAAGCGGCTGCCCCGGCCCGAACCGGAGCCCGAGCCGGCTCCGAAAGCGGGGCCGCCGGTGCGGCCGCGGGTGCGGGAGGAGCGCTCGTTCGTACGTGTGGGGTTCATGCGGAACCTTCCTTGATACGGCACGTATCAAGGAATTCCCGCAGCGTATGAGCGGCGCAGGGAATTGCGAGAACGGGCCGAATGGAATGCGAAAGCAGATCTGGCGGACAGGGAATCTGTACGGGCTCAGACGCTGGAAAAAGGTGGCGCCATATGGGCGCGACAACCAAAAACAATCCACTCGGGTTCGGCTCCGAAAGGGCCGGTCGGCCGAGTGTCTCCATGATCGATACCGCGGGTGAACCCACCGCGGGAAATGCGTGCAGCTGGGGCCCGCACCCCGAGGGATGCGGGCCCCAGCTGCAGAATGCGTGTCAGCGCTTAGGCGGGAACGATGTTCTCGGCCGTCGGGCCCTTCTGGCCCTGCGCGATGTCGAAGGTGACCTTCTGGCCCTCGTTCAGCTCGCGGAAGCCCTGGGCGGCGATGTTCGAGTAGTGGGCGAACACGTCAGCGCCGCCACCGTCCTGCTCGATGAAGCCAAAACCCTTTTCCGCGTTGAACCACTTGACGGTACCAGCAGCCATGTCATATCTCCTTTGGGGCAATACATCGGCGACTGCACTGTGCGGACGCCGTGTCGCCGCGATGATGCCCCGCCCGGTAAAAAGACCGGGAAATACAAAGCGCTTCCAGTGGAACGAATTCCGGCTGGAGGCGCTTGAAGTTCTTGGGTACCAAAACTGCAACCGAGATCGACAGTAGCACGCTGCAGCGGCCTGTGTGCGGCGAATATTTCCGGACGCTGTGTTGCGGTAGAAACTCTCCCCACTGGATCCATTAAATTCTCAGACCGTGGCGACAGATATTGATTCGCCCTGACCGCAGTGTTTTTTGGTTGTTCGCCGCCGACTGCAGGAGGTGGCGGCGAAGTCGGCTGGTGGAGACGTGGTCGGGACAGGCTCCGACGTTGCGGACCGTGGGACGGTCCTCGCGCTGACGAAGTCCTGTACGGCAGCGAACGCGCCTCGGGAGGGGCTCGACCACCGGCGCCACTGGCGGTTCGGGGGGCCCGACGGAGGCCTCCCAAGCAGGCCCTGTAAGAGCGGTCGCGCGCAGGCTTTGCCCGCCGGGGCGCGGTGGAGAATAGAATCGGCTTCTATGTCGAAGCCTGACGAGCTGCTCGTGAACGTCGCCGCCCTGGTGGAGTCCGGGCAGAGCAACCAGATGTCCCTGACCGTGGTCACCGGCGGTGCTGTGATCACCGGCCGGCTCGCCCCCGAAGCCGTGTGGAGAGAACGGGTGTCGGAGGTGCTGACGGATTCCGCCCGCCTGAGCGAGTTCGCCGCCATCTTCACCGCCACGCCACCCAAGCAGGGTCCGCCCACACATCTGCACTTCCATGTGGCGCGGATCCTGCAGGGGACCGTGGGCATCCCTGAGACGGGCGGGATGTACCGCATTTCGATCAAGGACGTCAGCGCCTGGACCGTGGGCGACTTCAGCTACTCCGACAACTGACCCGCGGCTACGGCGAGGACCCGCCGCAGGACTGAGGGCCCGACCGGTGCATCGGGTCGGGCCCTCACCGCCGTATGGGAGTACCGGATCAGGCGGCGAGCTGGGGTTGGCGCAGTTCCGCCTGGCCGAAGAGGAGGGCGTAGCCACCGGGGAGCCGGCGCAGGATGCGGGCGAGGAGGTCGGGCCCCGCGAGGCGGGTGACGACGGCGAGTACGGCGCCGGTGTCCCAGCGTGCGGTGGCGGGGGTGGCGCCGGTGCGGGTGGCCAGGTCCTTGACGAAGCCCCAGCCGGTGAGCTGTTCGGTGTCGGGGATCTGGGCGGTGAGGGTGAGGGCGGCCTCGACGGGCAGGCGCTGCGCGAGGTCGATGCGTTCGTCGCCGGTGACTTGCCGGCCGAGGGCGGCGAGGACGGTGCGGACTGCGTCCTCGGCGCGGTCGAGGGTGGGGTACGCACCCTCGTAGCGCACTCGTTCCAGCATCTGCTCGAACGACATGGCGGGCGGGGCCGGGTTCGGTCGAGGCTGGTCGTACATGGCTGCGGTTGCCTTTCTCTTCGAGGGTTCGGGTCTGCGGCCGACTTCGCTCAAGTGGGCTGGGGGTGGCCGAAGAGGAGGTCGTAGCCGGGCGGGAGCTGGAGCAGGACTTCCCGGGTGAGGACGTCGCCTGCGGCTGCGACCGTGGTGGACAGGACGGCACCGATGTCCCACAGGGCCGTTTTCTCGGTGGCGCCCTCGATCCAGGCCGCGGTAGCACGGACGAACCGCTCCGGCGAGAGCGGTTCTGCGGCCTGGAGGGGGTTGAGGAGGATCAGGGCGTACGTCTCGGGCAGCCGGGCGGCGAGCTCGGCGCGGACACTGCCGACCAGGTGTGCGCCCAGCAGGGCCAGGACGACGCGGGCAACGCGATCGGCTTCTTCCGTGGTTTCGTACTCGCCGCGTTCCTGGACGTGGGCCAGGAACGACTCCCTGCGCATCGACATCACGACGCCTCCGAGAAGGGGTGAAGGGGCGAAACGGGGGTGCGGAGGGCGGGGTGCCGGAGGGGGATCGGCTCTCCCCCGCCCTCCACCAGCCGGCTGGTGCGGGTGGGTTCAGCCGGAGATCTGCTTGCGGCCGGACTCGCCGCCGATGCTGATCTTGCGGGGCTTGGCGCGCTCGGCGATCGGGATCCGCAGGGTCAGGACACCCGCGTCGTAGTCGGCCTCGATGCGCTCGGTGTCCAGGGTGTCGGCCAGCATGATCTGGCGGGAGAAGACGCCCAGGGGACGCTCGGAGAGCTCCACCTTCACGGAGTTGGCCTTCGCGACCGGGCGGCGCTCCGCCTTCACGGTCAGCATGTTCCGCTCGACGTCGATGTCGATCGCCTCGCTGCTCACGCCGGGGAGGTCGAAGGAGATCACGTATTCGTCGCCCTCGCGGTAGGCGTCCATCGGCATGACCGACGGCTTCGACCACGTACCCGAGCTACCCGACAGCTGCTGGACGATCCGGTCCATCTCGCGGAACGGGTCAGTGCGCATCAACATCGCGAAACACCTCCAGTTGGTTCAGGCAGAAACTGCCAATGCGCTTCAACGTGCTCCCGTTGTAACTTGTCATCGAAACGATGACAAGCAAGGAGTCATCTGGAGGATGACATAGCGACGGAGAGTGTCATGAACGAGGCTGCCGAGCCGACCGCACCCGTCCCCTTCCTGGCCGCCGCCGCTGCCCTGGAGGCCATCAACCGGGCCGTCAAGGACGCGCAACAACCCTCCGCCAGAAGGCCGACGACCGAAGCGACGCCCCCACCGGACTCGGGCCCCCACCCGGCTCTGGCCGCACTGCTGACGCTGCGCGAGGTCCGTGAACAGCTCGCAGGCTGGGAGAGCGGACTGATCGAAACCGCCCGCGGGCACGGAGCGAGCTGGGCCGATCTCGCGGGACCCCTGGGGGTCGCCAGCCGGCAGGCCGCCGAACGCCGCTACCTGCGACTGCGCCCCGGCACCGCCGGGAGCACCGGCGACCAGCGTGTCCAGGCCACTCGCGACACCCGCGCCGCCGACCGCACCGTGACCGCCTGGGCCCGCGACAACGCCGCCGACCTGCGACGGCTCGCCGGCCAGGTCACCTCCCTCACCGGTCTCCCGGCCGACGCCGAGAGGGCGGTCGGCGACCTGAACCTGGCCCTCGCCGAGAACGACGCCGCGCGTCTCGTCCGCCCTCTGACCGACACCCGGCCCCACCTGCGCCCCGAAGACGCCGACCTCGTCGAACGCATCGATGCCCTGACCCGACACACCGACCAGCTCCGCCAGGACACCCACGACCAGCGCAGCACGTGACCGTTCTCCCCCGAACCGGCGGCTGACCGCGGTCCGAGCGGATGCCGGGACGGACTCCCTCGGTAGCCGGGCTGAGGGTGAGGACATCTGAGAGGCATCGTTTTCCTGCGAATCGGGGCGCGCGGAGGCTCTGCGGCGCGGGGCTTGCTGCGGTCGCACCGCACCCGGGATGACCGCTGTTCACCCCTCTGGCGGGAGTCCCCTCGGAGCAGGTGCACAGAACCGGTGTGACGGGAGGGGCGTAGCTGGGGTGTGCCGAGCTGGTTTCCCTCGTCAGGCGGGGGCAGGCTAGGAAGTGCACCGGCCGGGTTGTGATCGTGCGAAGGGACCTGAGGATGATCCAGGCAGCGGACATTCGCGAGTGGCGTGCCCACGACGTGGTCGACGTGGACGGGCACAGGATCGGCGCGCTGGAGGCCGTCTACGTGGACACCAGCACGGACGAGCCGGCCATGGCCACCGTGCTGGTGGGGTTGCCCACCCGGCACCGGCTGGTCTTCGTTCCGCTGGGCGGCGCGATCGTCGGGCCGGGTTACGTCAAGGTCGACTACGACAAGGCGCTGGTGAAGAAGAGCCCTTCGATCGGCACGGACGACGTCTTGCCCGCCGAGGAAGAGGCGGGCATCTTCCAGCACTACGGCCTCACCTACCGGCCCGGTGCGGGCGGCGAGCGGCAGCTCGCCCGCCGCTGAGCCCCCGTTCGATCGAGGAGGTGTCCACGTCGTGAAGGTCTTCTTGATCCTGGTCATCGTGGCGATGGTGCTGGGCATCATCGGCGTTGCTGCCGAAGGCATGCTCTATTTGCTGTTCATCGGCATCCTGCTCTTCGTGGCGGCCCTGGTCTACCTGGGCATGCGCGGGCGTCGCTCCGGACGCCGACACATCCGCTGAGAAAGCCGGGTGACCATCCGCACCCGGTCTGTGCTGCGCAGATGGCAGGCGAGGTGCTTGGTGGCCATGCGGCGGTCGTCGTCCTGGGCGGCGGCGTTGGCGGGGGTGGCCTCCTAGTAGGCGAGGGCGCGGGGGTTGTCGAGGTTGCGGCCGTAGTCCACGCAGTCTTCGCCGAGCTGGTCGGCCTCAGGTCGGTAGGCGAGGTCGCCGCACCGCACTGCGAGGCCTCGGAGGACCATGGCGGACAGTTCGGGGTCGCCGGCTTCGGCGGGAATCCCGGAGCCCGCCGGCGCGTCCGCTCACGCAAACGGCCCCGGACGCGGAGTCCGGGGCCGAATAGAGCGCCTCCCTGGGGAGAAACCCCAGGTCAGCGGCATACAGGTTGTGCCCTCGGCAGGATTCGAACCTGCGACACCCGCTCGGAGTGGGATCGAATCCGTGTCGGGCGGTTCCGGTCCGTGCCGCGTGGTGCTGAACCTCCTGGTCAGCGCCACGCGGCACGGTGCCCAATCCGGCGTGTGACGCTTGATACCGCCTCGTCCGCTCACGCATCGCTGACGCATACGGGAGTACTGACCTGGGCTCTTGCACTCATCAGGGTCTGCTCCTGTCCATCGCAATCTCGGGCGCCAACCTGCACGACAGCCAAACCCTCGAACCTCTCGTCCGCGGCATACCACCCATCCCGCGGTGGACATCGGCGACGTAAGCCCGGAAGGCTCCACGCCGACAAGGGCTACGGCTATGCCCACCTGCGGCGATGGATACGCGGACGCGGCATCAAACACGGCATCGCCCGCAGAGGAATCACACCTGACGAGGCAGCCAGCCAAGCTGCATAAGGTCGACGGCGATCAAGCGCTGGTTCGGATGTTCATCCGGCCCGGTTCTGACTCAGGACCAGGGCGTCTCCTCGGTCTCGCCGGCCCAGCCGCGTATCCGTGCCAGATTCTGGTGAGGCCCTCGGTAGCCCAGTGACTCAAGGACAAGCAGCGACAGGTAGTGCCGGGTGAGCAGCCAGGCTTCCGTGACGAGGCCCGGGATCTCGTAGATGTTCTTCTGAGCTTCCTCAGGGTGCACGAGTGAGTTGCGGATCCTCGCCACGGCCTCCGGCCCGTCCAGTTGCTCCCCGCTCCGCTGTAGAGCCTCGTCGATGAAGCGGGCCATGGCGGGCAGCTGGGTCTTGTCGATGTCCAGGGAGACGTTGATCCCCTCAAGGACCTTTCGCAGCTTGATGTGCGCCTTCCACACTCGGGTGTTCTTGTACTCCCGGCGGGTCAGCACCCCGGCCAGGACGAGCCTCTGCCACATGGCGTGCTCCAGCCCGGCGGCACCGATCATCACTCGCTGCTCCACGAACCCCTGGTCCCGGATCGCGGTGATCGCGTAGCTGATCTGCAGTCGCAGGGGCTCGGCCTTGCCAGGGTCGGAGAACGCCGGCACGAGTCCGTCCATGAACCTGGCCAGCGCTTCGGGGTCCCACGGCTGCCACCAGCCCGAGGACAGCGACTTGGCGGGATCGCAGTGCAGGGCGGCCCATTCCTCCCAGACGACGGCCCCGTCAGCTCCGATGCCCACGGGAAGAAGAGGGGCGACCCACCGGCCCAGGCAGAAGGACATGCCGAAGTGCAGAGCCACGAGTAGGTGGCGCGCCTCGGCGGCGGTGAACTGCTGTCCATCGGCACGGCTGATCTGCATCGTGTGGGTCATCGCATAGAGCCGGGTCTTGAGCAGTTCGT
The DNA here is from genome assembly GCF_026340675.1 of Streptomyces sp. NBC_01264. NCBI lineage: Bacteria > Bacillati > Actinomycetota > Actinomycetes > Kitasatosporales > Streptomycetaceae > Streptomyces > Streptomyces sp. NBC_01264. The sequence continues at coordinate 4,302,708 of NZ_JAPEOX010000001.1, read as the reverse complement.
CCCAGATCTCTTTGTGATCCGGCCGGACGTCCAGATGGATCTTCCAACCGTCCACCTCGTGTGACCAGCGGCCGCCCGACCAGAACCGATCAGCGCCGTCAATCCGGTCTGTCAGGTACTGGTGACCTTTGAATCGTGGAAGGTTGAACCAGTGGGCCACGAGGCGGGTAAGTGGCGCATCGCTCTCGCCGAGAGCGGCTCCATTGATCCACCCCTCGTCGTAGTTCCGGGTCCAGGCTTCCACCTCGGCCTGCCCATGCGGCCGCTGGAGCCGGAGGACGGCTGTGTCTTGGGTGCGGGGACGCGCGTCCGGATCGGGAGTGGTGTTCCAGTCGACGCCGAGGATCGGCGAGCACCGAAGACTGACCTCCCCGGGAATGCCGGTGTCCTGTACACCGTGGATCTCGCCACGGTGAAGAGTGATCGGGTCGCCGACACCGTTGAAGGCGTAGAAGGGCTTGATCGGCGGGAGAGCTGAGTCCCAAGGCGAGTCGGTCATGATGCTCCTGTCTCCGATCTAGAGCCACCCGTTGAGTGAGACCTGTGCCCCGTCCGCGAGGAAGGCGACCAAGGCGCTGCGGGTCGTGGGGACGAACTCGGCGGGCAGATCTGCGGTGTCGACCCAGCGAACCTGGGAGTGCTTCCGAGGCTCGCGGTTCTCGGGTTCGCCGGTCCATTCGTGGGCGGCGAAGACGACGGTGAGGAATCCGTTGGGGGCTTCGACGCCCCAGGCGCCGTGGATGATGTGCGCGACCTTGAGCGACTCCGGCTTTACGGTCATGCCGGTTTCCTCGTAGAGCTCGCGGACCGCGGTCTCGGTGATGGGCTCGCCGGGCTCGCTCTTGCCGACGGGGAGGTCCCACATGCCCTGGGCGAACTTGGCGTTCTCGCTGCGCTGGAGGAGGACGACGCGGTCGGTGGCCTGGTCGTGGACGATGACGGCCGCGACCAGCAGGGTCATCGATTCGAGTGCCGGCTTGAGGGCGGGGGAGCGGTCATCGGTCTGCTGAGCCACGGTGCATTTCCCTTCATCGGGCTGATTGTTGGGCATGTTAGGCGAGGGCTTCGCGGGCGCGGCGGGCGAGATCGGCGGCGCCGGGGACGCGGCGGCGCTGGTAGACCGCGAGGGTGGAGCGGATCGAGGTGATCGCCTTGCGGGTGCGATCGGAGGTCATTCCCTCCATGAGGACGAGGGCCTGGGTCCAGGCGGCGACCGCTTCGTCGGCGCGGGCTTGGGCGGCGAGGCTGTCGCCGAGGTCGGCGTGGGTGAGGGCGTGGACGCACTTGTACTTCTCCGGGTCCCAGCGGGTGAGGGCGTCGCGGTGCTGTTGCTCGGTGCCGACGTGGTCGGCGAGGTCGGTCAGGGTGCGGGCCGTGTGGCTGGTGACGGTGCCGGCTGCTGGGCCGCTGACGCGGGAGAAGCTGGGCTGAGGTCCGTCCTCGCGCAGGAGAGCGTCTTCGGCGGCGAGGAGAGCGCGGGCGGCCGAAGGGTTCTCGCCGGTGGCGGCGTAAGCGCGGGCGTGGGTGATGTGGAGGAGGGCTTCGGTCTGGCCGTCGACGTGGCCGAGGCCGCGGGACAGGGCACCCTCGACGAGGTCGACGCAGTGGTGGGGCTGCTTGAGACTCAGGGCCTGGTGGGCCAGGGCGCGCATCATCCAGGCCGCGTGGCCGTGGGGATCGGCCTCGCAAGCAAGCTGGTAGCCGACCTGGTAGTAGCGCTGGGCGGCGCCCTCGTGACCGAGGTCGTGGTGTTTCCAGCCGGCGAGATAGGCGAGTTCCGCGACAGCGCCGAAGGCGGCCTGGCGCAAGGCTTCGGAGGGGAAGCGGCTCCGGAGCATGGGTGCGGCGGTGTCGGCGAGGTAGGCGGTGACGGTGGTCAGGCCGTGGCCGCCGCCGAGGCGTTCGTCGGCGGCGCTGAAGGCCGCGGTGATCTGCCGTACGACGTCGATGTCATCACTGCCGACAAGGGAGCGGGCAGTGCGGGCGCGGAGCATCCGCGAGGTGGCTTCATGGTCGTGCAGTAGCGGCATGGCTACGCCGGCCGTGGTGAAGGCTGCGATGGCGAGGAATCGGTGGCGCTCGACGTCCGCGCGGCCGAGGTCGGTGACCGTGGTGACGGGATCGGTGCCCGGCGGGGCCTCCGTGTCAGGTGACTGGAGACCGATCTCGGTTCGGGTGACAACGCGACCAAGCCGTCGGGAGAGCGCTTCGGCAAGGTACTGGCCCGCCTGGCCTGAGGGGACTCGAGTGCCGTTTGCCCAGTGCGAGATGGCCGACTTGTTGGTCTGGAGCAGGTCGCCGTTCTCGGCTGCGATGCGGCGCACGTCCTTGGCGAGTGCCTCGTACGTGCACCTCGCGGTACTGATCACTTCGCGCAGGCGGGAGTTGGGGTTGGTCGGCGCTGGCACGATCTCCTCCGCCTCGGAGCTGTAAACCGCGTATACCGCTTGGCCTCGGTCACACCGTACCCACTCTGCGTAGCGGGCGGTTCACTTATCAGCAGCCGCCCACTCACGGGCCGGGCGGCCCCCAAGTTCCGTACGCCCCAACGGGCTCGGGCATTCGTATGCCTCGGCCCGGACGATCAGAGACGGAGACACGGTGACCACCATCGACACCGCGACCATCACGGTCGAACTGCCCGACGCCTTCGACCCGCGCTGGAGCCGCCTGCCCGGCATCCACGTGGACGGCCAGCGCATCACCATCGACCCGGCCGAGTACTTCTTCCGCTTCGAGTCCAACACCTGGCTCGTCGCTGACTGGGAGCTGGTGAAGACCCAGCTCCTCGACGTGGACGAGACGGCCGAGAGCGCGGTCGAACAGCTCGCGCTCGACTTCATCAAGAACCACGGCGAGTCCACCTCCGACGCCGCCCGCGTACTGGCGACGGCGTACGGGGTCTACTCGTACCTCTTCCGCGAGGAGCACCTGGGCAGCCTCGGTCTGCCGCAGATCACCGCCGAGCACCTGCGGATGCTGCGCGAGGCGGCCACGCTGATGGCGCTCAACAAGGTCGAGCTGGACGGGCACATCTCCAACGTCGGGCCGTGCTGGTTCTTCCCCGCCGCCACCTCCGTCGTCTTCGACCTGGACGACGAGATGGGCGGAATGCTGGACGAGGTCTACCACGGCGGCTGGTTCAACGAGCACCGCCGAATCGAGTCCATCAAGGCCCACGCCGCACTCGGCGGTCGGCTCGTGCACGGCTGCCAGTCCGTGCCGGACCAGTCCGGCGGGGTGGTCGCGCCCTACGGTGCCTCGATGGCGAACTTCCGTGACGACCTGGCCGAGTTCAAGGCGGGCTGGATCGAGCAGGTCTACGCCCACCGCGTGACCGCGGCCGAGTAACCCCAACCCCACTACGGCGCCGGGGCGGGCCGACCCGCTCGCCGCCCCGGCGCCCACCATCCCCCTGGAGTCACCCCCATGGACCAGAGCCTGACCGCCGCCCTTCTGGATGACCTGTGCGCCCTCGTCGGCAAGCCCCTCCCCGAACGTACCGAGATCCGCGTCTGGGGCATGTCCGGCGTCGAACGCGTCACCTTCCCCGACGGCACCACGGCCGTCTTCAAGTACGCCAAGGAGCCCTTCGACCGCGAGGCCCAGGCGCTGCGGCTGGCCCACCAGCGCGGGCTGCCGGTCCCCGAGCTCCACGCCACCGCCATGCATGACAAGTGGCTCGGGATGCTCATGGACGACCTCGGCACTCCCGTCCGCGGCGCCGATGACCTCGACGGAGTCGCCGCCGCCGTCATGCTCCACGCCGCCCGCCCGGCAGGCGGCCTGCCCCTTCTCGACGGCGCGGGGCTCGCGTCCTTGCCCGGCCGAGCCCTCGATCACCTCCAACGGTTGCGGAAGGCCGGCCGCTGGATGGACTGCGACGACATCGAGACGGCACTGGGGAGGATCTCCGCTGCGGCTGATGCTCGCGTCCAGGGGGCGACGCTGGACCCGTTCGGCTGGGTCCACTCCGAGTTCCACCCCACGAGCGTCCACATCGGGGAGAACGGATGGCACCTCCTCGACTTCGCCCGTGCCTTCACCGGCCCCGGCCTGATCGACCTCGCCTCCTACCACGGCACCACCGACACACCGAGCCCTATCCGGCTGCGGGTCTTCCTGGAGCAGTACGTCACCGCAGGCGGCCACGAGGATGCCCTCGCGGCCCGGGGCGGCCTGACCGCCGAGGCATGGGCCCTGGGCTGGCACCGCATGTGGGCGGTGGAGTGGTTCATGGAGCAGGCCATCCGCTGGATCAACGACCCGGCCAAGGACACCGCGTACATCCCCGTCGTCCGTCGCCACCTGAATGACGTGGTCCAACTCCTGGAGGTCTAGGTGCTCGCCCAGGTCTCGCCCTGGTACGCCCACGCAGCCCAGCGCATAGCCGCTTCCCCCGCCCATGCGCTCACCGCGCCGGTCCGGATGGAATGGAGCACCCACGCAGGCCTCGGTCCCGGAGCTGAGATTCTGGGACGGGACCTGCGCGGCAAGCGCATCCTGGAGCTGGGCTGCGGCCCCGGCCACAACGTGGCCCACCTCGCCAAGCACCACCAGGCCCACGTCACCGGCGTGGACCTCGTCGGACTCCAGATACGCCGCGCCCGGTCCCACTACGGCCACCTCGACGGCGCCACCTTCGCCGCCGGCCACGCACTGCACCACCTGCAGGCCACCGGCGAGACGTTCGACGGGGTCTTTTCCGTCTTCGGCGCCGTCGGCCTCGTCGCCCCCGAGCTTCTGCTCGCCGCCATCTCCCGGCGCCTCAAGCCGGGCGGCGTCCTGGCTTTCTCCGTCCCTCACCCAGCCCGGGCCGGAAGACATCCGTCCACGGACGACCGTCCGCGCGAGGACTACGTCACCATGCCCGACCGCACCCGACTGCCCCTCGCCCGCTGGGAATTCGACGCCCACCGCTGGGGCGCACACCTCGGGCGTACCGGCCTGCGCATCACCTCAGCACTTGAGCTGCGTCACCCTCGCCGCGACCCGTGGCCAACCACCCTCCTGATCACCGCCCGCAAACGCTGACCCCCCGGAGGCACCAATGACTCTGCCCTACCTCCTCCTGGACATCGACGGCGTCCTCATACCCTTCCCGGCCGCAGACGGCCGCACCCCGCCCACCCACGTCCGCCACACCGTCCTGCCCACTGGCCGGCACCCCGACGACCCCGTCCCCATCTGGCTCAACCCCGACCACGGGGCCGCGCTGGCCGGCCTCCTCGCCAGCGGCCTCGTCACCCCGGTGTGGTGCACGAGCTGGCGCAAGGACGCCACCAGCATCATCGGTCCGATCCTGGGCCTGCCCGAGTTCACCTACCTCGATCTGCCTTGCCCCCAGATCACCACCAGCCACCCCAACGGCTACCTCTGGAAACGCGACCACGTCGACCCCTGGCTCAGCACAGCCCCGGCCATCTGGATCGACGACGACTTCACCGCCCTCGACCACACCTGGGCAGCGGCCCGCACCGCCCGCGGCTACCCCACCCTGCTCATCCAGCCCGACCCCCACACCGGGCTCAGCCAGAGCCACCTCAGCGATGCCAGGGAGTGGGCGTGCGCGCAGGCACAGGTACTGCCGCTACGCGGCGCGGCAGCGCGACGCCAGGAGGGCGCAGGTCTCGCCGTACAGCCATGAGGACATGGCGCTGGGGCCAACGCTGAAACGCGTCGGACCCAGCGGTGTCTATGCGGTCAGGCCCTGATGCTCAGGCGGGTGGCGATCGTGCGTGCTGTCGGGGTAAGGCTCCCGAAGACCTCCTGGGCGTAGGGCGTGTTCAGGCGGATTGCGAGTTCTTCCAGTTCGGCCCAGTGCGTGGCGATCTGTTCGAGCGCCTGCTGGGTTCGCCGAATGGCGTCCTCCCGCCGGGAGTAGTGCTGTTCGGCCAGCTGATGGGCCGCCTGCCAGGTGAGCTCACCCTGCGTGGCGCGCTGGGTGAGCCGGAGCGCGGTGGTCCCATCGGCCTGCATGATCGCGTCCACCTCTTCGATGCGCAGGCGGAGTCGCTCTTCTTCTATCCGCTGGTCAAGTGCGGCGGTCGCCTCTTCGAGGGTGAGGCTCTCTTCGATGACCTGGTCGGCGAGGTCGGGGGCGTGCTGGCGCAGCCGATCCTGCAGGGCGAGGAGTGCGGCGACCTGTTCCATGCGCCGACGGACGGTTTGGTACGCGGCGTCGAGACGGACAGTGCCGACCCGGACCTTCTCGGCGAGCTCGGGGTCGTGCTTGAGGACGGTGGTGGCGTTGGAGAGCCTGGTCAGGCTGATGGCGTGGAGCTTCGCGTGGGTGCGCAGGGAGTGTTCCGAAGAGGAACGGGCCATCGCGAGGATCATGGACCGCCGGCCCTGGCTGATGTGTCGTCGCACGATGTTCGCGCTGAAGATCAGGCGGACCGGGTCGTCACCGTCGTACGTCGTGAAGTGGGGTTCGACCCCGGCGATCTCGCAGGCGGCGAGGCGGTTGCGGCCGTCGAGGAGGACGCCGTCGGGGTCGAGGACGACCGGCTTGAGGAGGCCTTCGTCCTTGATGGACTGGGCGAGGTCGTGCATCTCCTCCTCGTTCAGCATCGGGAACATGGCGGCGAAGGGGTGGGTCTTCAGGATGGGCTCCTTGTCGGGTGGGGTGTCGGGCTCAGCGCGTGCGGCGCTGCTGAGTCGGTTGGGCTGCGCCAGCTGTGGGCGGCGTCGCCGGCGGCCGCCTTGGGGCGGGCTGAAGAGGCAGTTCGGCGAGGTGCCGTAGACGCCACACCAGCACTTCGCTGATGGATGCGGCCGTTGTCAGGTCCCGTTGACCTGCCGCTTCGGTGAGCAAGGCGGCTGGGTCATGACCGGCGGCTTCGGCGTCGGCGAGGGTGGTGGCGAGTGCGGGCCAGCCGGGCTCGGCCAGCACTCGCTCGGAGTGTTCCGAGAGTGAACGGTGCAGGGCAGCCGTCTGCCGGTGAAGGACAGGCCCCGTGAGGAGACGGCCGCGCTGGGACAGGGTGCGCAGCGGCTCCATGGCAGCGGTCCTGAGAGTGGTACGCAGGTATCCGGCTGCCTGGTCGGCGGCTTCGGCCTGCTGGTCGTGGTGGCGGATGTGGTGCCAGTGCTGGGCTGCGACGACGGCCAGGAGGACGGCGTCGAGGAGGACCGCGAGAAGGGCTCCGTCTTTCGGGGCGGGTTCACGCACGATCGCCTTGATCGCCCGACGCGTGGCCTGGGCCTGCTGGTGGCGGGCGCGGATCCGGGAGCGGCTGGCCCGCTCGAAGGCCGCGGCGGCTTGGGCGAGCTGTGGCTTGTATCCCGCCGGGACGATCAAGGCGAGTGCGTCGAGGGTTTCGGCGAGCACCGTGATGTGCGCCTGCCCCGTGGCCTCGTCGGCTTGGTCGAGCACCTTGGGGATGAGCGTGGCTGCTTCTGTGACCTGGTGCCACGCCGTCTGCCGCTCCGGGCGCCGGCCTGTGGGGGCGGTGTCGGTGGGGCGGAGGCGTTCGGCGATCTTCGGGTAGGAGAGGTCGGGGGCAAGGGTGGAGCCGGAGAACCAGACGGGTTCGTCCTTGGCGCTGCTGTCGTCCGGGAGCGCGACCTTGTAGCCACGGGTGTCGCCGGAGGGGAAGTGCTGGATGTCCACCAGTACGCCCGTGCCGCGGAGGATGGTGAAGAACTCCTCGGTGTTGGTTGCAGCGGCCACGGCGGTACGGACGGTGGTGCGCAGGCGTTCGCGCGGGGTGGTGGCGTGTCCGGTGCGGCGGGCCTTTTCCTTCTCTGCGCGGGTGGGGCGTTTGGCGGCGGTGCGGTCTCCGCGCGGGACCTGGCGCAGGCCGTACTCCTTCTCGATCGCGGCGCATTCCTTGTCTGCGTGCAGGTAGTCGTTCCAGTGCCGGGGCTCGCGGAGGTCTCCTCGGACTTTGGTGGCCACGATGTGGATGTGGTCTTCGGCGTGGCGGACGGCGATCCAGCGGCAGGCGTCGGGGTCGCCTGCGGGGGCGATGCCGGTGGCGTTCAGGATCCGGCGGGCGATCGTCGCCCACTGCTCGTCGGTGAGGATCGGGTCCTCGGGTGCGGCTCGGACGGAGCAGTGCCACACGTGTGCCTTCGGGGCCCGGTCGCCGGCCTGCTCTACGCGCAGGTCGAGGGCGGTGGCGAGTTGGGCGCGGGTGGCGTTCGGGTCGCGTTCGGGGTCGGGGGCGAAGCCGTCCCAGGAGTCCACGAGGTGGGGGTCGGTGTGCTCGTTGGCGCGGCCGGGTCCGTAGAGGTAGTTCAGGACGCCGCGGGTCCTGCTGCCGGCCTTGGCGATCTTCGCGATCAATCAGGCCGCCCGCTTCGATACGGCCGCCTGCTTCGCGGCGAGGTCGATCGCCTTGGCCGCGGTACGGGCCAGAGCCAGGACACGTTCCGCCTGGGCCAGGACGGCGCTGTCCACAGGATGGGGACGGCCTCCGGAGTTGAGCTTGTAGGCGATCTGGTTGACGTTCTTGCCTATCGGGGCGATCTCCGCGCGCAGGGCGGCGAGCTCGTCGATCAGGTCGTCGAAGGAGGTGCGCTGGCCGGGTACCGCGAAGCCGCCGTGGAGGTAGGCCATGACGATCGCGCCCACCAGGTGAGCGCCGGCCAGGCCGAGGCGGCGGGCCTCGGCGAGGATCGACCGCTTCTCGATGACGCTGTAGCGGACGTCGACGCGCTGGGTGCGCTGCACGCCTTCGCGGGCACGGCGGCGGGCAACGCGGTAGAGCGCGGCTTCATCAGCAGCGCGCACGACGGCGGGCACGTCCGGTTCCCCCTCCGGTGCGCCCTCGCGCCGGAGCCCTGCCTCCGCCACCCCTGGGGCGAAGGCCGTGTTGGACCGGCCCTTGGACGGTCCAACGCCATACCTTGCTGCCTGGTCTGGGGCTGTGCTGGCCGGTATCAGCCCGGATGGTGTGGGGAGTTCGTGCGGGTGATCGTGCATGGGGATCTCCTGGGTCGGTCGGGGTTGTGGTGGTGAGGGCGAGGTCGGCCAAGAACAGCCCCGCCATGTGCTGGTTGGTGCGGAGCGGGCAGTGGAGGCTCGGCCGGTCAGGCAGTGGTGTCGGCAGATTCCGCGTGGAGTACGTCCATCGCCCCGACCAGCCGGTCCTTGCCGACGGGGTAGCCCTCCTTCCGGACGGCGGCTTCGAACCTCTTGCGGGGGATCAGCCCGTCGGGTCCTCGCGGGACGGTGCGTCCGATGGAGACGAGCTGCTCGTCGCTGGCGGCAGGGCGGCGACCTCTGGGCTTGGCGGACTGCTTCGGGGCATCCGCCTCGGTGGCCGGCGGGCTTTGCGCCGTCCCCTTGCTGTCGCTGGGCGGTACTGGCGGTTGCTCCTCGGCCTGTTCCGCCAGGGGGACGGCGGGATCGTGCTGGGCCTGGTGATGGCGGGTGACGAAGTAGAAGTGGACGGCGCCGGCCAGGGCGAGGGGCGCGATGGCGGAAAGGGCGCCGACGGTCACGTCGTCCAGGTGAAGCCCGTCGTGGCGGACCTGCTGGTTGAGGCGGACGGCGTGAAGGGCGTTGGCCCAGATGCTGGTTGCGGTGGCCAGGCCGACCAGTGCCCAGACATACATGCGGGCCCGCATGGGGGCTGTGCGCAGGAGCAGGAGGGCGCCGATGCCGATGGCGATGAACCCGTCGATCACGAGGGGGAAGGCGTACGTGAGCGGTCCGGGGATGTGGGTGGCGACTGCCATCTGGCGCAGGGCGGCGTACGAGAGGGCGAAGGCGGTGACGCCGAGGAGGGTGATGCCCAGGCGGATCGCGGTGACCCCGATCGTGGTGGGTGCTGGGGTGGCGGGTGCGGACAAGCGGGTTTTCTCCAAGGGGGTGGGACGGCGGCCTGCGCCTTCGCGGGCAGGGCATGGTGAGGCCGCCGTCTGGGAAGGCTGGGACCCGTTGCGACTCGTCGCGTGCCTGTTCAGGGCAGGTACGGGTGGGGCGGTGATGTCGAGTCGACTCGTTGCGGGCCTGCGACTCGTAACCGGTCTGACCTGCGACGCGACGGGTCGCGACGGGTGGTGGCGGGTCAGGCGCGGGTGGCGGGTTCCGGCTGGGTCGCGGGGCAGTAGCGTGCCCAGGCGTCGGTGAACTGCTGGCGGGTGAAGCCCTTGGCCTGGACGTCGCCGTGGAAGCGGCGGTTGGCCGAGCTGATGCCGTAGTCCTTCAGCAGGATCTGCAGGCCGCGCGGTGTGAGGCCGTTGGCGGTGTACTCCGGCCAGGGCGTCTCGTCGTCCTTGTTCAGGATGTCGAGCAGGCGGCTGGTGCGGATCACCGGCGGATTGCCCTCGGCTTCGAAGGCGTGGCGGATATCGGCGAGGAGGCGGATTCCCAGGCCGCTGTTGTCCTGGTCCTGGTCCGCCTCGTGCTTGGTCATCGCCCGGCAGGCGGTGCGTGCGAGGTCGGGCCACGGGCCGCCCGCGAGGTCGGCGACGGCGACCAGTGGCTCCCAGGTATCGGCGGCCCGGTCCTCGACCGGCATGGAGGGTTGCAGCCCCGTCGCCTCGGAGTGGAGCGGGGTCAGCCAGGCAGCGAGCCGGTCGCGCACGGCGTTCAGCCCGGGGATGTCGCGTGCGCTGCGGAATGCCGCCACGCTCTCGCCAGGCCTGCGGCGGCGCATCCGGATCACCACCGACCGGTCCATGATCGTGTCGGGCAGGTCGCCGATGCCGGCGAGGGCCGCCATGGCGAAGGTGGGGAACTTCGTCACCTCGTGGTTGGGCCCGGAGACCCGCAGGGTGGGCCGACCGCGCTGGGCGCCCGCGTTGAGGAGCCCCCGCATCTCCTCGTTCTTCTCCGCGACCTTCGCGGACCCGAACAGGGTGTCGGCCTCGTCGACCAAGAGGGTGGGTGGCGTCGCGGTGATCGACCGGAAGATCGCGGCCGCAGAGGCGTTCACCGTGACCAGCGGATCGTGAACGGTCTCGGTGATCACGTCCAGCAGCCGTGACTTGCCGCACCGCTTCGCCGGACCGACCACGGCCAGTCGGGGCGCGTGCTGCCACGCCGTCTGCAGATGCGTCGCCGCCACCCACAGGGCCACGGCTGTCAGCGCCTCGGCGCTCGGAAGGATGACGTACCGCTCGATCTCGGCACGTAGATCACCGAGGACCTGCTCGCCCAGGCTTTCGGGGCCGATGGGCTGGGGAGCTGCGAGACCAGTCTGGTTCGGGGGCTGAGGGGCGGAAGGCGGCTCTTCCTCCGCTCCCTGTGCGGGATCTTGCAGGTGGACGCCCGGCTGACCGGGTATCGCTGTCACAGGCCAGGCGGTGGGGGTCGGCTCGGCATCGGTCGACATGGGGGTCAGGTCCAAGGGGCAGCTCCTTCTTCGGTGGCCATGGGCATGCAGCAGCGCCCGGGTACCGGGTGGTCCGCGCTTCGCGGCTGGGGGTGTGGGGTGTATCGGGGCCCGCCGGGCGCGATGCGCGGAGGGCAATCCGCCCTCGCTCGGAGGTAGTTACCTGGCTCGGGGGAACACGAACAGTACGTACGACCCCTGCCACAGTCCAGCGATTCCGTGTCAGCTCCGCGCAGAATCCGACGGCGCGGTGCCGCGCTGTCATGCGGCCAGTCCCAGCAGGTTCAACAGGTCGGCGGTCACCACCCGGTAGGCGTTGCCGAACCGCAGGACCTTGCACGGGTACTGGCCGCGCTTCGCCATCTCGTACCCCTTGCTCCGCCCGAGCCCCAGGGCGCGGTTGCCCGTGTCCAGGTCAATGGCCACCGGAAGGGCGAGCAGCTGCTCCCGGCTCATTCCCTTCGGCTGGCCGGCCGTCTCGTCATCACGCATGTGGGCGCTCCTGTCCTCACAGCCCACGGCGAACACGTCCTCGCATTCGTCTCCGGGCCTTGATTACTAAGCATGAAGAAGAAAATGTGTCCCCATGACACAAAATCGTTTCGATGATGGAGATGAGGACGACGTCCCCGAATGGGCGGACCGGGTCATGGCCGACGTGGCCCGCGAAGTCCGCCGCCGGAGGAAGGAGCTGAAGTGGAGTGCCCAGGACCTGGCCGACCGGTGCGAGGCGATCGGCTTCCCGATCCCCCGCAACGTCATCGCCAACATGGAGTCGGGCCGACGCGCGGTCCTGCCACTGGTCGAGGTGATGGTGCTGGCCGAAGCCCTGTACACCCACCCGATCCGCCTGATCTACCCGGTCGGGTACGTGGAGGAGGTCCAGCAGCTCCCGCTCACGTATCCGGTCGACACCGCACAGGCCATGAGCTGGTTCGCCGGCCTCAACGAGGACTTCCGGGCCGACCACCGCATGCTTCGCCACCATGTCGCCCACCGCACTGCGGTGGAGAGGGCCTTCTTCGCCGTGCACAGCGAAGAGCGCCAGCGAAGGGCGGCCGAGAGCACGGCCGATGGCATCGAACAGGCGAAGGCCCTGCGCACCCAAGCCGACCTCGCCGAACGAACCGAGCGGGCGAAAGCCGAGCTCTACCAAGTGCGCAGCGACATCTACGCGGACGGCGATCCGCTCCCCGACCTGCCGGACGAACTCGTCGACGTCGACCCACCCGAAGGCTACGAAAGAGACACCGATTGAAGGGCTCCACCCACCGCCGCTGCTACTGCCGCGATGCGAATACCGGCAAGCCGCTCGGCAAGGCCTGCCCCAAGCTCAGCAGCCGCAAGCACGGCTCCTACTCCATCCGCCAGGAGCTCCCGCCCCGCGAGGACGGCGCCCGCCGCTCCTTCAGCCGCGCCGGCTACGAGACCCTCAAGGCCGCCCAAACCGACCTCGACCACATACGCGCCCTCCTGGGCCTGGCCGAGATCGACGACACCGAGAACCTGGCCCGGCTAGCGGACCTGCTGGAGCTGGTCGCCGACGAGAAGGCTCCGCTCCCCGAGATCGAGGCAACTCGGCGGCGCCTGAGCCATGGGCTGGACCTGACCAGTCGGCTGACGGTCGGCGAGTGGCTGGACATGTGGCTCTCCGGGAAGAAGGGGCGGCCGAGCGCCATCAGCCGCGACGAGAGCAACATTCGTGTGCACCTCAGGCCGCGCATCGGGCACCTGCGGTTGGACCGGCTCCGGGTCATCCACCTGACGGAGATGTTCGACGCGATCGCCGAGGCGAACGTCGAAATCGCCGAAGGGAACTCCGCGCGCCGGAAGGCGGTCGAAGACCTCGCCCTGATCCCCTGGAAGGGGCGAGACCACCGCACCCGACGCAAGGCGATAAAGGCCGCCATCGATGAGATGGACCCCTACCGGCGCATTGTGGGACCGTCCACGCGCCAGCGCGTCCGCTCGACGCTGCGGGCCGCGCTGAACGCCGCGATCGCCCAGCAGCTCATCACCTTCAACCCAGCCGCGCATGTCGACCTGGAGGCGGGCAAGCGGCCGAAGGCGCTCGTCTGGACCGACGAACGCATCCTGCACTGGAAGCGGACCGGCGAGAAGCCTTCGCCGGTCATGGTCTGGACGCCGGAACACACCGGCCTCTTCCTCGACCACATCGCCGAGGACCGTCTGTACGCGCTGTTCCACCTGATCGCCTTCCGGGGGCTGCGGCGCGGGGAGGCCTGCGGCCAGCGATGGACCGACACCCACCTGGACGCAGGCCTCATCACGGTCGCCAAGCAACTCGTCGTCAACGGTTGGGAGGTCTACGAGGACGACCCGAAGACCGACGCCGGCGCCCGCACCATCGCGCTCGACTCCGACACCGTCCACGCCCTGCGGCGCCACCGGGCCCAGCAGGACGTGGCCCGCGCCCAGTGGAAGAGTGCCTGGGTGGAGACGGGCCGGGTCTTCACCCGCGAGAACGGGGAGCTGCTCCACCCCGCGAACGTCACGCGTCGCTTCATCGAGCTGTACGAGGAGATCGGGCTCCCGCCGGTCCGCCTCCACGATCTGCGCCACGGCGCGGCGACGCTGGCCCATGCGGCGGGGGCCGACTTGAAGGACATCCAGGAGATGCTCGGCCACTCCTCGATCACCATCACAGCGGACACCTACACGAGCCTGCTCCCCGAGGCCGACCTCGCGATCGCCGAGGCCGCGGCCAGGCTCGTACCGCGCGCCCGGACAGCCGGTCAGGAAGCCCCCGCGAAGGCGGTCGGGTGTTCCGAAAATGAACCGGAGACCGTGCCGGATCATGCCGCTCCGTCGGTGGGAATCCCGGAGCCCGATGGCACGTCCGCTCACGCACCGCTCACGCAAACGGCCCCGGACGGGGAGTCCGGGGCCGAATAGTGCGCCTCGCTGGGAAGAAATCCCAGGTCAGCGCCTTGCAGGTTGTGCCCTCGGCAGGATTCGAACCTGCGACACCCGCTTTAGGAGAGCGGTGCTCTATCCCCTGAGCTACGAAGGCGGGCCTTGCGTGAAACGTGGCTGAACACTCTGTGTGAGAGTCCGGCTCGCCTCGGCGAGGTCCTGGGCTGCCACAAGGGCAGCCCAGGGACAGGGTAGCGGATCAGGACGGGGCTCTGCGGCTCAGTTCTTGGGGGATCGGGTGAGGCCTTCCGCGGTCTCGGCGTCGGCGGAGGTGGGGTCGACGCGGTCCGGCTCGACGCCTGGTGACCATCGGCCCACTACGCGAGCCCCGCACCAGAAGACCCCGGTGGTACCCCGGTCTCCCAGATCAACGCGACCGGTACCCAGTGGTACTTCCACGACCAGCTCGGCTCCACGCGCGCGCTGACCGACACCGCGGGCGCGATCACCGGCACCTACGGCTACACGCCGTACGGCGTCGTCAGCGCGCACACCGGTACGTCGACCCCGCTGCGGGGGCACGGGGCTTTCCGGGAGAGATCCGCTCACAGAGCCTCTGCGACCAGCACGGCCGCCCGGCGAGGGTCCCAGTCGGCGCGGACGAGCAGCGTACGAGCGTTCCACGTCACCGCACGCCCCTGGGCGGTGACCAGGGTCAGGGTCGGATCCGGTTCGAACCGGGACGTCGAGAGAGCTGCGTCCACCGAGGGCAGCAGGGCGTAGACCGCGTCCAGCAGCGCCCACGCGGCGGCATCGCGGCGTTCCCGGACTGCCGGGTCGCAGGCCGCGAGCGCCTCGCCGACGCCGGGATCCGCCGGTTCGTATTTCCGCAGCGAGGGCAGCAGCCCCGGATCGCCGAGCACCGCCGCCGCGTTGAACGTCTGGACGTACGCCGTCGGTTCCTCGAGCAGTGCCGCGAGCAGCGGCACCGCACCCGGATCCCGGCGCACGGCCAGACCGCGTACGGCCTCCTCGCGCGTCTCCGGGTCCTCGTCGCCGACCCGCAGCCACAGGGCCGCCCTGATGTCCCGATCGTCCACCTCGGCCAGCTGCCCCAGCGCGAAGGTGGCCTGCTCGCGCACCTGAGCCTCGGGGGCGGAGGTCAGGCGGATCAGGGCCGGCAGGAGTGGATCGTCCGCCCGCCCCGACAGGGCCCCGGCCGCCAGCTCGCTTGCCACCTCGGCACGGAGGTCGGGGTCCCGGTGACCGGCTCGGGCGATGAGGACAGCAATCTCTTCCGCGTTCATGCCGTCAGGGTCCCGCAGCCGCATCCGCTCCCACGGATCGGGTCAGCCGATCAGGAAGCGGGTGCTCAGCCGTGGAGTCGTAGCCGGGGTGATGCGGACCTGAGGCGCTGCCTGTGGTGCTCGCGGAGCGGCCGCGAGCCGCGTTGACCAGGGTGACGAGTCCAGGCGGCGACCGCAGCGGTCTCGGCAACACCCGACTACTTCCCGCGGGCCCCCAAGCCCTGACTCACACATTCCTCAGCTGCCGTGGGTTCGTCGAAGAGTCCGGCTCCGCCGCAGACCCCGGTTTCCGGGAGGGTCAACTCGACACGGCCGGCGGCCTCGTGGTCGCCCGCGAGGGCGGCGGTGACGGAGCGGACCTGCTCGTAGCCGGTCAGGGCCAGGAAGGTGGGGGCGCGCCCGTAGGACTTCATGCCGACGAGGTAGACGTCCTTCTCCGGGTGGGAGAGCTCGGCGGCGCCGTGGGGGTAGACGGTGCCGCAGGAATGCTGATTGGGGTCGATCAGCGGGGCGAGCGCGAGGGGTGCCTGGAGGCGTTCGTCGAGGCCGAGGCGCAGTTCGCCGAGGAAGGCGAGGTCGGGGCGGAAGCCGGTCAGGACGATGACCTCGTCGAGCGCGTCGAGGCGGCGGCCGTCCTCGCCCACGAGGACCAGGCGCCCGTCGCGGTCCCGCGCGAAGGCTTCGGTGCGGAAACCCGTGACCGCGTCGGCGTGGCCGTCGTCGACGGAGGCCTTCGCGGCGAGCCCGAGGGCGCCGCGGGCGGGGAGCTCGTCGGCTGCGCCGCCGCCGAAGGTGGCACCGGAGAGGCCTCGCCGCAGGACCCAGACGGTGTGGGTACCGGGCTGCTCCTTCGCGAGGGCGGCCAGGCCGGCGAGCGCGGTGAAGGCGGAGGCCCCCGAGCCGATCACGGCGGTCCGCTTGCCGGCGTAACGGGCCCGGACGGCCGGGTCGCCGAGGTCCGGGACCCGGTACGAGACGCGGTCGCCCGCGGCGCGCTCGCCGAGGGCGGGCAGGCCGCTGCCGCCCGCCGGACCGGGGCCGGACCAGGTCCCGGAGGCGTCGATGACGGCGCGGGCCAGGACGCGGGCCTCGGAGCCGTCGGCCGTGGTGTGGTGGACGACGAAGGGCTGCGCCTCGCGGTCGGCGTCGACGGTGCGGTCCCGGCCGGCGCGCGATACGCCGGTGACGGTCGCGCCGTAGCGGACGCGCTCGCCGAGGGCGTCGGCCAGCGGCTGGAGGTAGAGCTCGGCCCAGTCGCCGCCGGAGGGGTAGGCGGCCGGGTCCGGTCCGGTCCAGCCGGTGTCGGCGAGGAGCTTCTCGGCGGCCGGGTCGATGACCTCGCCCCAGGTGGAGAAGAGGCGTACGTGGGCCCACGCGCGGACCGCGGAGGCGGCGGCGGGGCCCGTCTCCAGGACGAGCGGCTCGATGTCCCGCTCGACGAGCCGCGCCGCGGCCGCGAGGCCGATCGGGCCGGCCCCGATGACGACGACGGGCAGGGCTCCGTCGGAGGTGGATACGGAGGCGGAGGTGGGGGTGGATGCGGATGTGGATGCGTTCACGACGGACTCCCCTGACGGGACGGTTCCGGTCGACCACGTCGCTGTTTCGACGTTCATCGATGTCTTGATGTCTTCAGGCTGACACCCTGTATCGACGTTCGTCAACATAGACATCCCTCTAAGTTCCGGGGACGATGGGCGCATGTCCCCTTCCCAGGCCCTGCCGCTGCTGGAGCCGGAGGCCGTCGCGGCCTGCTGCCCGCCCCTGTCGGAGCGCCCGCTGACGGCCGAGGAGGCCGAGCGGACCGCGGTGATGTTCAAGGCCCTGGGGGACCCGGTGCGCCTGCGGCTGTTCTCCGCCGTCGCCTCGCACGAGGGCGGCGAGGCGTGCGTGTGCGACATCTCCGACGTGGGCGTCTCCCAGCCGACGGTCTCCCACCACCTGAAGAAGCTCAAGGACGCCGGCCTGCTCTCCTCCGAGCGCCGCGGCACCTGGGTCTACTACCGCGTGGAGCCCGCCGTCCTCGCCGCCATGGGCGCCCTGCTGACCCGGGCGGGCGCGGCATGAGCCTGCGTATCGAACCGCTGACCCCGGCGCACGCGGAGGAGGCCCTGGCGATCTACCGGGCGGGGATCGACGAGGGCAACGCCACCTTCGAGACCGAGGCCCCCACCTGGGAGACCTTCGACGCGGGGAGGCTGACCGAGCACCGCTTCGCCGCGCTGGGCCCGGACGGGAAGCTGCTCGGCTGGGTCGCCGCGTCCAGGGTCTCGGACCGGAGCGCCTACGCCGGTGTGGTCGAGCACTCCGTCTACGTCCACCCCGGCGCCCGGGGCCGCGGGGTCGCCCGCGCCCTGCTGGACGTGCTGATCGCCTCGACCGAGGCGGCGGGCATCTGGACGATCCAGTGCGGGATCTTCCCCGAGAACACCGCGAGCCTGGCCCTGCACCAGCGGGCCGGTTTCCGGGGCGTCGGCACCCGCGTGCGCATCGGCCGACACCGCGGCGTGTGGCGCGACGTCGTCCTGCTGGAGCGCCGCAGCCCGCGGATCGACTGAGCCCGCGGAGTCGGCTACGGCCGCCCCCGCGGTCACCCCGCCGACCCGAACCTCCCGCGCCACGCCAGCGATACGTAGACCAGCCCGATCAGCACCGGGACCTCGATCAGCGGCCCGACCACCCCGGACAGCGCCTGACCGCTGGTGACGCCGAAAGTGGCAATGGCGACCGCGATGGCCAGCTCGAAGTTGTTGCCCGCCGCCGTGAAGGCGAGCGTCGCGGTGCGGTCGTAGGGGAGGCCGATGGCCTTGCCGAGGGCGAAGGTGCCGCACCACATCACCGCGAAGTACACGAGGAGCGGGAGCGCGATGCGGACCACGTCCACGGGCTGCGAGGTGATGGTCCTGCCCTGGAGGGCGAAGAGGATGACGATCGTGAACAGCAGGCCGTACAGGGCCCAGGGGCCGATCCTCGGCAGGAACCTCGACTCGTACGCGTCACGGCCGAGCCTCCGCTCCCCGATCCGGCGCGTGAGGAACCCGGCGAGCAGCGGGACGCCGAGGAAGAAGACGACGTTGAGCGCGATCTTCCCCATGGAGATGTCGAGGCGCTCGCCCTCGCCGAGGCCCAGCCACCCGGGCAGCAGGTCGAGGTAGAACCAGCCGAGGAGGCCGAACGCGAGGACCTGGAACACCGAGTTCAGGGCGACCAGGACGGCGGCGGCCTCCCGGTCGCCGCAGGCGAGGTCGTTCCAGATGACGACCATGGCGATGCAGCGGGCCAGCCCGACGATGATCAGGCCGGTGCGGTACTCGGGCAGGTCGGCCAGGAAGATCCAGGCAAGCGCGAACATCACGGCGGGGCCGACCAGCCAGTTGACGGCGAGCGAGGACACCATCAGCTTGCGGTCGCCGGTGACGGAGTCGAGCTTGTCGTAGCGGACCTTGGCGAGCACCGGGTACATCATGACCAGCAGGCCGACCGCGATGGGGAGCGAGATGCCGCCGATCTCGACCTTCGCGAGCGCGTCGTTCAGGCCGGGGACCAGCCGGCCGAGGCCGAGACCGAGGGCCATGGCCAGCAGGATCCAGACCGCGAGGAAGCGGTCCAGGGTGGATAGCTTGGCGACGATCGGGCCGCCCCCGCGGACGGGCGCGTCCGTGGTCATCAGCAGGCCCGCTTTCGGTTCGACCCGTGGGTGGCTCGAGCGGTGGCGGCCAGCTCGCCGAAGGATTCCGCGAGGGCCTCGATGACCTCGGGCTTCAGCTTGTAGTACATGAACCGGCCGCAGGGCTCGGTCTCGACGACGCCGGCCTCGCGCAGCACCTTCAGGTGGTTCGAGAGGTTCGTCTGCCGGGCGCCGGTCTCCTCCACGAGGTGGGTGGTGCAGAGGGTCTCGTGGGCGAGCAGCGTCACGATCCGGAACCTGACCGGGTCGGTGATCACCCGCAACAAGTCAGTGGTGGCTGATGTCAGCATGTGCTGATACTTTCACACCGTTCGCCACCGGCACCACCACGAGGGAAGAACCGATGTCCGCCACCCCGCTCGCCTCCGTGCTGTTCGTCTGCGTCCACAACGCGGGCCGGTCGCAGATGGCCGCCGGCTTCCTGCGGCACCTCGCGGGCGACCGCGTGGAGGTCCGCTCCGCCGGTTCCGTACCCGGGGAGCGGATCAATCCCTCCGCGGTCGCCGCCATGGCCGAGCTGGGCATCGACATCTCCGGCCAGAAGCCGAAGGTCCTCACCCCCGAGGCCGCGCAGGCGTCCGACTACATCATCACGATGGGCTGCGGGGACGCCTGCCCCTACTTCCCCGGAAAGACCTACCTGGACTGGCAGTTGGACGACCCGGCCGGTCAGGGCGTCGAGGCCGTACGCCCCATCCGGGACGAGATCAAGGGCCTCATCGAGGGCCTGATCGCGGAGATCGACGCGCGGACGCAGGAGGCCTGAGGCCACCGCGTCACACGAGCTCACCACGTCACAAGGCCCCACCGCGTCAACAAGGCCTCACCGCGCCAGGAAGCGGTCCCGCAGCCGTGCCGTCGTGGCCGGGGTGATGCCGACCTCGTCCGTCAGGTAGGAGTCGACCGAGCCGTAGCGGGTGGCGAGATCGGTCAGGGTCAGGCGCAGGACCTCGGCGGGCGCCCGGCCGTACGAGGGCCAGCGCATCGTGCGGCCCGGGTTGGCGGTGTGCCAGTCGGCCGTCAGCCGGGCGGTCGCCAGCTCGGTCAGGGCGAAGTCCGCGAGGATCTGCTCCTCGTCCACACCGAGCAGGGCCAGGACGAGCGCGGCGATCAGGCCGGTGCGGTCCTTGCCCGAGGTGCAGTGGAAGACCGCCGGGCCCGGGCCCTCGGCGAGCAGCTCGATCGCGGCGCGGATCTCCGCCACCCCGTCCTCGGCGACCTCGGCGAACCGGTCGGCGAGGAACCGCCAGGGGTCGGTGTCCGGGTCGATCTCGGCCTGGTCGTACGGCCGGTGCTCGATGCTGTGGTTGGCGTACGTGAACCGCTCGGGCTCCGGAATCCGTCCCTTCGCCTCGATCTCCCGGGGGTAGCGCAGGTCGATGACCGTACGCACGCCGAGGTCCAGGAACCGGTCCCAGTCGGCGCCCGCGAGCTTGCCGAGCGAGTCCGCCCGGTAGAGGGCTCCCCAGGCGACGGCGGAGCCGTCCGCCGTGCGATAGCCCCCCAGGTCACGGAAGTTGTGCAGTCGCTCGAACTCGATGTGGCGGGTCATACGGGGATCCCCCTCGGTGCCGTGCCGATGATCTTCGTACGGACCGAGAGGCTAACCCGGGCGGGGATCAGCCCATCCGCAGGGCCGCCGCGAAGTCCATCTTGTCCTCGAGCCGGCTCAGGTTGCGCCCCGTCAGCGCCTCGATGCGGCTGATCCGGTAGCGCAGCGAGTTCACGTGCAGGTGCAGCGCCTCACCGCAGCGCGCCCAGGAGCCGTCGTGTTCGAGGAAGGACCGCAAGGTGGGCACCAGGTCCGAGCCGTAGCGCCGGTCGTAGTCCGTCAACGGGGCCAGCAGCCGGCGGCTGAACTCCCGCCGGACCTCGGCCGGGATCAGCGGCAGCAGCGACATGACGTGCGCGGCGAGGTCGTCCGGCCCGCAGGCGGCCACCGGCTGTGAAGGAGCCGCGACCTGACGGGCGTTACGGGCCTGCGCGAGCGCGTGCCGCAGCTCCGCGGCCCCGCCCACCGGGTCGCTGACGCCGAAGGCCAGCCGCTGCCCGGCCCGCAGCCCGCGCGCGAGCGAGCCGCCGGTGACCCGTTCGACCGCATCGGGGGTCAGGCGGGCGTCCTCCCTGACGAGTACGAACGCCACGGCCTCGACCCCGTCCCCGGACCTGGACCCGGATCCGGCCCCGTCCGCGGTCGTCACGGCCATCCGCAGACCGGCGTCCGGCCCCAGGCAGCGCGGATGCAGCAGGACCTCCTCCAGCAGCCCGCGTACGGACGCCGCTACGGGCGACCCGTGCTGCCCTTTGGTCTCCAGCTGGGCCGATACGGCCTGCCAGCGCAGCGGGCCTTCCCGACCGGTGGCTCCCGCGGCCCCGGTGGCCCCGGCGGCCCCCGCCGTGAGCCGGGCCGCCGCCTCCTCTTCCTCGAAGGGCGACTGCCGGCCCTCCCCGGCGGAGGCCGAGCCGACCAGCGCGAGCAGCCGTTCGGCGGCGCGCCGCCGCATGGTGCGGTCGGTGTCGCGGCCGCCGCGCTCCACCGTGACCAGCCGCGCGAGCTGGTGCAGCAGGTCGACGCGTTCGTCGTTCCAGTCGGTGCAGTCGGCCTCGACGGCGATCAGCCAGTCGGTCAGCGCCGCACGGGGAGCGGAGTCCCCTTCCCCGGTCCCGGAGCGGACCGGGAACAGGGAGAAGGCCGTCCCGCGCGCGACCGTACGGTGCGGTGCCCGCTCGCCCTCCCGTTCGGCGGCCAGGAACCGCCCGGCCAGCGCCGAGGCCGTCTTCTCCGGCAGCGGCGGCCGGGCGCCCGCGATCTGCCGGCCGGTCGGGGAGAGGATGTGCGCGCGCAGGTCCAGCTCGGCCAGCAGCAGTTCGAGGAGGGCTTCGGACCCCGCCCCGGCCTGCTGCCGGGTGCTGAAGCGCCGGTGCCGGTCCACGAGCGCGGCGAGGCCGCCGATCCGCTCCTCGGTCCGGCCGCGTGCCACGTACTCGGTGACCGAGGTGAACGGAACCTCCACGCCCACCGCGAGCAGCGGCAGCCCGTACCGGGCGCAGGCCTCCACCAGATCGTCCGGGACGAACCCGAACTGCGCCTCTCCCGCGCCCAGCGCCACGGCGCCCGCCTCCACGAGCACGCGGACGAACGCGTCGGACCGGCCGGCCCCCGCATCCGTACCCGCACCGGCGTCCGCCCCCGCGCTCCGGCCGTGCCAGGCCAGGCCGGACAGCACCAGGTCCCCCGGGGACACGAAGCGCCCGGGGTCGGGCAGGTCGATGGTCACCGTTCCGAGGACGGGCCGGTCGAGGTCCCGCTCGCCGCCGGGCAGGCGCAGCAGGCGCAGCGGACGCGGGTCCGCAGGCGCCTGGGTCTCATCGGACGACAGCAGATCACGCAGCCTCATGGCCCCACTTTGCCATGTTCCACAGGGTTCACGATTGCGAGGATTTCCCGCTGCATCGCAGGTCAGGCCTTTACGTTGGGGTAATTCGACGGAAATCGGGGTGAGTCCGAGCGCACCGGTTCGTGGGATCGGTGACTGTCGGCTCTCCCAGCTGGCGCCGATCGGCCCCGACGGAAGCGAAGCCCTAGAGGCCCATCGGAGCGTGCAGTTCGACGAGGATCTCCACCTCGACGGGGGAGTCCAGCGGCAGCACGCTCACCCCGACCGCGCTGCGGGCGTGGATGCCCGCGTCACCGAAGGCGGTGCCCAGCAGCTCGCTCGCGCCGTTGAGCACGCCGGGCTGTCCCGTGAAGTGCGGGTCGCTGGCCACGAAGCCGACCACCTTGACCACGCGCTTGACGGCGGACAGGTCCCCGGCGACGGAGATGATGGCGGCCAGTGCGTTCAGCGCGCACTGCTGCGCCAGTTCCTTGGCCTGCTCCGGGGTGACCTCGGCGCCGACCTTCCCGGTGAGGGGGAGCGCGCCGTCGACCATCGGGAGCTGGCCGGAGGAGTACACGTAGTGCCCGCTCTGTACGGCGGGGACGTAGACGGCGACCGGCGAGGGCGTCGGCGGGAGCTTCAGTCCGGCGGCGGCGAGGCGCTCTTCGGGGGTGCTGGTCACGGGCGGATCTCCTTGTGGTCGCCGGCGGGGGAGGAGGCGTGCGGTCGGGGAAAAAGGATGACCGGCTTGATCATGCCGGGCTCCTTGGCGGCGAGCCGCCCGAAGGCCTCCCCGACACGGTCGAACGGGAACTCGTGCGTGGTGATCACCGTCGGGTCCACCAGCCCGTCCCCGATCAGGTGCAGCGCCCTCGCGAGCCGCGCCCCGCTGCTCTGCGGCGGCCGGCAGCGGGCGTACGTGATCTTCCCGCTCCCCGAGAGCCCTTCGCGGGCGGCCCTCGCGGCGGCGGGCGCGGCCGTCGCCATGATCGCGCGGTCGGCGCCGGCGCCGCCGGTCAGTTCCAGGATCCGCTCGGCGGTGTCCTCGTAGGCCGGGTCGATCACCACGTCGGCCCCGAACCGCAGGGCGAGGCGCTGGCGCTTCATCTCCGGCTCCACGGCGATGACCCGGGCCCCGCGCAGCCGGCCGGCCGCGATGGTCGCGCTGAGCCCGACGGCGCCCTGGCCGAATACGACGACGCTCCCGCCCGGGGGCGGCCCGGACTCCTCGGCGGCGGCGAAGCCGGTCGGGAGCGCGCCCGCCGCGTAGAGGGCCTGGTGGTCGGAGATGGTGTCGGGGAGTGCGACCAGCCCGGCCCCGGCCGCGGGGGCGCGGAAGAACTCGGCGAGCCGCCCGTGGCCCTCGACGCCGACGCGCCGGCCGACGTAGGAGGGGCAGACCCCGGGGCCGACGTCCTCGACGACGCCGACGGCCTCGTGCCCGAGCCCGGTGGGGGCCCCGGCGGCGGTGTGCCCGTCCCAGGCGCAGATGAGCGCTGCCGTGGTGCGTACGAGGACCTGGCCCGCCCCGGGGTGGGGGACGGGTCGTTCCAGCACGGCGGGCGGCTCGCCGGTACGGCGCAGCGCGAAGGCCTTCACGGGTTTCCTTAACTCGGCGTTACACGGCTAGTTCCCAACCATGCGGGTACGGGTCCGGCCCGGCGGGGGGCCGTAGGTCGGAACATGGCGGGCCGACCGTCAGCACTTGCTTCGGCCGCTCGGCCCGTTCCGGCCGTCCGGCCCGGGTTCGGGCCCGGGCCGGTTCGGGGCCGGGGCCGGGGCGCCTGCCCGTACGGCCGTGCCCGTACGGCCGTGCCCGCCCCGCCCCGTTCCACCTGCGGAGCTCAAGGTCGGGTGACCCGGACCTGGTAGCTGCCGTTGCGCAGCTCGCCCACGACCGAGACGCTGATGCCGGACTTCTCGTCGGTGAAGGTCTCGCCCGGGCGGAACGGTGCGTCCGAGAGCTCCGCGTGCACGTTGGAGCGCCGGGTGCAGCCGCCGCTCGCGCCGGAGCTGTCGGAGACGGTGACGGGCCCGCGGCCGGTGTCGACGTCGGAGTCCACCTTGTAGATGAGGACGCCGGGCTTGCAGACGGCCTCGTCGTTCCCGGCGCGGGTGCGCACCTCCACGGCGTACCCGGCGCTCTCGGAGACGGGGACGAAGGCCAGCTTGGTGCCGCCCTCCACGGCCAGCGGGGTCAGCACGTGGTCGCTGACCCCGGACTTCCCGGCGCAGCTGATCTGGTTGCTGTCGAGCCAGCCCAGCTTCCACTTGTGCCAGCCCAGCAGGTCGTTGTTGGCGCCCCAGTCCTCGCTCATGATGTCCCAGTGCCCCACCGTGCCGCCGCCGTCGGCGGTGTAGAGGTCGGGCAGGCCGAAGACGTGCCCGTTCTCGTGGGGGAGCACGCGGTAGCCGGTCTCCCGGTAGGAGCCGGAGCCGTCGTCCTGGCGGCTGTAGACGAAGGACGTGTTGGCGAGCGGGACGCCGTCGGCCATCGGGGCCTCGCCGTTGCCGGAGAAGGTGACGGAGAGGACGGTGTCGAGCGCGGAGGGGCCGGCGTTCGGGGTGACGAGGATGTTTATCAGGTCGTACCGGGAGAAATCGACCTCGGCGTCGGAGGCCTTGATGATGTGTTCGACGAGCTGGCGGTAGCCGGGCTCGTACGCGGAACCCCGCTCGATCCCGTACGCCGCGAACGGCATCGGCATCCGCAGCCAGTTCTTTATGGGCGCCTCGGCCCGGTAGGTCAGCCGCCCGTACGAGCTGATGCGAAACCAGTCGGACGTCTGCGGGAAGAACTCCGCCATCCGGTCGGCCGCCGTGCCCTCGCCCTTGGCGTCAGGGAAGTCGATCATCAGGTTCAGCGCCCGGACCTCGCCGGTCGAGCGCGAGTACCCCGGTGCCGTCGGCAGCCCCTCGGACATCTGCACGCCCATCGCGCCGGCGATCCGGCAGGGCGCGAGCATCGATTCGGCGCTGGTCGCGCCCACCGGCCCGGCCGCCGAATGGCTGCGGCTGGATATGCCCGCGCTCGCCGTAGCCGTGATGCCGAGGGCCAGCGCGGTGATGCCCACGTACACGCTGGTTCGGCTTGGCTTGCGTATCCGGTGGCGCGTCTGCGACATGGAGATCGGCCTTCGGGTCCGCGGCAGCCGGCCGGGTCCGGACTGCGCTCTGTGGGCTCACCCTCCGACGGCTGGAGCGGGCTCGCGCGTCGGGCGAGGCCAAACGGGAACGAAGGCCCTGAGGTCGTGTGACCCAGGTCACACGGGAGAGTGAAATAAGCGGGGACCCTCTCCCCGTTTGAACCAGAGTCCCTGCGAACCGGGGAGCCGCTCCCCGTTTCGGAACGAAGAACGAACGAGCGACCCGCCCGATGTACGCGTCACCTGCCAGGGAGCCGTCCATGAAGAGCCCCGCAACCACCGATCCGGCGGCCCTGCCCGTACCGGGCCCGGAGGTCGACCTCGACCTCACGGCTCCGGCTTCGGCCGCGGGTGCCGCGGGCGCTTCGGGTGCTTCGGCCGCGGGCGCTCCGGGCGCCGGCGCGTGTGCGGTCGTGGGCGCGGCCGCGGGCAAGGTCAGGGCGGCCGGCACGCGTGCCCGTACCTCCGTGGACGGGGTCCCGCGCCCGCGCGCCGACGCCGTCCGCAACCGCGAGCGCATCCTGGCAGCCGCCCGGGACGTGCTCGTGGAGTTCGGCCCCGCCGCCGCCCTCGACGAGATCGCCCGCCGGGCCGGAGTGGGCAACGCCACGCTCTACCGGCACTTCCCGGACCGCCCGGCCCTGATCCACCACGTCGTGCTGTTCGGCCTGGACCGGGTGACCGCACTGGCCGTCGACTCGCTCGCCGAGGAACCGGACGCCTTCGCCGCACTGCGCCGGTTCACGCACGCGGCGGCGGACGAGCGGATCGGCGCCCTGTGCCCCGTCCTCTCCAGCGAGTTCGACCACGACCACCCCGAACTGGTCGCCTCCCGCGAGGCGTTGGAGGAGTCGATCGAGGCCCTGCTGGCCGCCGGTCGCACGTCCGGACTCCTGCGCCCCGACGTCGGCGTCGGCGACCTGATGATCGCGCTGTCGCAGCTCAGCCGCCCCCTCCCGGGCACCGCCTGCTTCGACGCGGACGTCTTCGTCCACCGCCATCTCCAGCTGTTCCTCGACGGGTTGATGGCCCCGGCCCGCTCCGAACTGCCGGGCTCGGCGATCACCCTGGCGGACCTGAGGCGGAAAACCATGTGACGCCCCCGGGTCGCACCCTCTAGCGTCGTAAAAGCAGCCCGAATCACCTCATATCAGTCATCTCGCACCATGGAGTGGGTACCCCCATGTCAAAAACAGCCGCGAACCCGCAGCTGACCGGCGCCGATCCCAGTCGCTGGAAGGCCCTGGTCTTCATCGCGCTGGCGCAGCTGATGGTCGTCCTCGACGCGACCATCGTGAACATCGCCCTGCCGTCCGCCCAGACCGACCTCGGCATCTCGGACGGCAACCGCCAGTGGGTCATCACCGCGTACGCGCTGGCCTTTGGAGGACTGCTCCTCTTCGGTGGCCGCATAGCCGACAAGTGGGGGCGCAAGAACGCCTTCATCGTCGGCCTGATCGGCTTCGCCCTGGCCTCCGCGCTGGGCGGCGCCGCACAGGGTGAGGCCATGATGCTGGGCGCCCGCGCCCTCCAGGGTGCCTTCGGCGCACTGCTCGCGCCCGCCGCGCTCTCGCTGCTGGCCGTCATGTTCACCGACGCCAAGGAGCGCGCCAAGGCCTTCGGCATCTACGGTGCGATCGCCGGTGGCGGTGGCGCGGTGGGCCTGATCCTCGGCGGCGTCCTCACCGAGTACCTGAACTGGCGCTGGACCTTCTTCGTCAACATCCCGTTCGCGATCGTCGCCGCCGTCGGCGCCTGGATGATCATCCGCGAGCCGGCCGGCGGCCGTAACCGCGCCCCGCTCGACATCCCCGGCGTCCTGCTGTCCACGACCGGTCTCGTCGCCCTCGTCTACGGGTTCACCCGCGCCGAGTCGGCCGGCTGGTCGGACGGCCTCACCGTGGGCATGTTCATCTCCTCCGCCGTGCTGCTCGCCGCGTTCGTCCTCGTCGAGTCCCGTACGAAGAACCCGCTGCTCCCGCTGCGCGTCCTGCTGGAGCGCAACCGCGGCGGCGTCTACCTCTCGCTGGGCCTCGCCGTCATCGCGATGTTCGGCCTGTTCCTCTTCCTCACCTACTACCTGCAGGTCGTCAAGGGCTTCTCGCCCGTCACGACCGGCTTCGCCTTCCTCCCGATGATCGTGGGCATGATCGCCGGTTCCACGCAGATCGGCGCCCGCCTCATGACGCGGGTCCCCCCGCGCCTGCTGATGGGCCCCGGCTTCATGGTCGCCGCCAGCGGCATGCTGCTGCTGACGCAGCTCGAGGTCGGCTCCTCCTACCCGGCGCTGATCCTGCCGGCGCAGCTGCTGCTGGGCCTCGGCATGGGTACGGCCTTCATGCCCGCCATGTCCCTGGCCACGTACGGGGTGAACCCGGCCGACGCCGGTGTCGCCTCCGCGATGGTCAACACCTCGCAGCAGGTGGGCGGCGCGATCGGCACCGCCCTGCTGAACACGATCGCCGCCTCCGCGACGACCGCGTACCTGACCGACCACGCGGCCGAGGCCGCGGCGGGCGGCCCGGCGGCGCAGCTGATCCAGGCCAAGGCCATGGTGGAGGGCTACTCCTCCGCGATCTGGTGGGCGGTCGGCATCCTGGTCGCCAGCTCGCTCATCGCCCTGACCCTCATCACCACCGGCAAGCCGGGTGCGGGTGACCCGGTCGCCGAGGGCGAGGAAGCCGACATGAAGATCCCGGTGATCGCCCACTGACCCGGGCGGACCCCGCTCCGGGGTGGGTACGGGAATGACTGATGACCCCGCATCGTTCAAATTTGAACGATGTGGGGTTAGTCTTGTCCGTGGCGCCCCGCCGCGACGATTCCTGGAGCTCCCGATGCCGACGCCCGAAGCCCTCGCCCCCACCCGGATGCCGGCGCTGTACCTGAGCCACGGGGCCCCGCCCCTCGCGGACGACCCGGTCTGGCCCGGCGAACTGGCCGCCTGGTCCGCGGACCTGCCCCGCCCCCGCGCGATCCTGATGGTCTCCGCCCACTGGGAAGAGGCCCCGCTCGCCCTCGGCGCCACCGAGCAGGTCCCGCTCGTCTACGACTTCTGGGGGTTCCCCGAGCACTACTACCAGGTCCGCTACGACGCTCCGGGCGCCCCCGAGCTGGCCGCGTCGGTCCGCAAGCTCCTCAAGGCCCCGGGCACCCCCGTCCAGGACATCCCCGACCGCGGCCTGGACCACGGCGCGTACGTCCCGCTGGTGGAGATGTTCCCCGGGGCCGACATACCGGTGCTCCAGATATCGATGCCGACCCTCGATCCGCGCCGCCTGATGGAGATCGGCCGCAAGCTGGCCCCGCTGCGCGACGAAGGCGTCCTCATCGTGGGCAGCGGCTTCTTCACCCACAACCTGGCCGCCCTGCGCCACACCGGCCCGGGCGTCCCGTCATGGTCCGCCGAGTTCGACGCCTGGGGCCACGAGGCACTGGCCGCCTCCGACATCGACGCCCTGCTGGACTTCGAAGCCAAGTCCCCGGCCGGCCGCCTGGCCCACCCCCGTACGGAACACTTCGCCCCCCTCTTCGTCACCCTGGGCGCCGCGGAGTCGGACCTCACCACCGCCTCCACCCCCGTCTCGGGGTTCTGGATGGGCCTCTCGAAGCGCTCCCTGCAATTTGGCTGACCGCGAGCAGCTCTGGTGCCCCAGCGGCTCGGCGTACGCGCCGGAGTCGCTGGTCCTCGCGGTCCGCGACGGCCTGGACGGCCCCCCGGCCTACCTCCCGGCCCCCCGCCCGGCGGCAGAAGCCCTGGCCGGACTACCCGCCGGGGTGGAACCGCGCCGCCTGCTCCGCCTGGCCTCGCACTGCGTCCCGCACTGCCTCAACCGCGAGGCCGACACCTGCACCCTGGCCACCCGCCTGACGGCGACCTCCCGGTCCGGCTCCGAGCAAGCGCTCCCGCCCTGCCACCTCCGCCCCCGCTGCAAATGGTGGACCCAGTCGGGCCCACCGGCCTGCCAGGCCTGTCCGGAGGTCGCTACCCGCCGCTCCGGGCCGGACCGGTGACGTCCTCCCCGATGGCGAACCCCTTGGCGGGGCCGGTCGGGATGGTGGCCGTGGCGCCGTAGCCCACCCGGACCTCGTCGCCGTAGATGGCCTGGTCGGGATCGGGGGCGGTCAGCACGGTCACGATGCCGTGCTCGTCGTGGTCGTCGTGGTCGTCGATGAGGACGTAGACGGGAATGCCCGCCCGCGCGTATTCACGCCGCTTGCGGGTGCGGTCGCGTGTCACGCTGTCGCTGCCGGGGGAGACGACTTCGACGATCAATTGGACGGCGGAGGCCTTGATGCCGATCCCGTCCTCGCTGCCGTGTTCTTCCACGTCCTCGGGTGCCACCAGGACGTCGGGGATCCAGGCCTTCCGTGCCTGAATGACATGGGTGTCCTGGAAGGCCGCGAACTCGCTCCGGTCCAGGAACTTGTCCAGGGCGCGGCGAAGGCGGTTGGCGATCTGGCTGTGCGACAAGCGACCCGTGGGTGACACCTCGATGAGCCCCTCGATGATCTCGGCGTGGTAGCCCTCGGGGAGTTCGATTGCTTTCCATGCCTGCCACAGGGCGTCGTCAAGGTCCGACGGGGGAGTCGCGACCTTCGGCATTGCGGCCTCCAGCGTCTCGTGGGCGAGAGCGGTCATGTGCAGCACCTCCTCTGAGTGTGGGCGTCGCAAGCCGGACGGCACAAGCGACCCTCCGACACTCGGAGACCGGCCGCTCATGCCGAAGGAATATGCCTCACGTTCACTCGGACGGGTAGGCCATCGCAAGCCGAGGCAACCAGAAGCCGCTGAGGTTCGTCTCTTGGGGTAGGAGTGCAGCCGGTGGCGAGCACTGCGACGGGGTGAAAACGGCCCTGTCAAGTGTGACGGTGGTCTCATCGACGCCCCGCTCGCGCGGCCCGTCGGCCCTCCGAGGTCGGCCGTAATTACCGCCCTGACCTGCACCTCTTCGAGTGCGACGGCATCGCCGGTCCCCTCGGATCGAGGGATGGCGGGGCAGGATACTGCAAGATCTCGAAAAACAGGGAGCAACGTGGGAATTCTGTCCCGATTCCAGTCGTTGTTTCCTTCGGAAGCGGGCACTCGGGAGAGTGTCCGGGCAGCCGCACCAGTGCAGCCGAACCACCGCACCACCGCGACCGAACTCATCGCAAGGGAGCACGCATGGCAACCCGCGCCGTCGCCCGTCGTCAGTCCACGAGCAGCGCTCGCTCTGTGGGCGGGGAGATCGCAGACCGCGACCTGGTCGGCATGTACCTGGACGAGATCGCCCGGACCCCGCTGCTCGACGCCGCCAAGGAAGTGGAGCTCTCGCAGATCATCGAGGCGGGCGTGTACGCCCAGCAGATCCTCGACGGTGCGATAGAGCGCAAGGGCAAGCAGCCCTCCCAGGAGGAGCTCGAAGTCCTGGCCGCCGAGGGCGAGCGCGCCAAGGAAGTCTTCATCCGCTCCAACCTCCGCCTGGTCGTCGCCGTGGCCCGCCGCTACCCGCGCAGCGGACTGCCGCTCCTCGACCTCATCCAGGAGGGCAACGCCGGCCTGGTCCGCGCCGTGGAGAAGTTCGACTACGCCAAGGGCTTCAAGTTCTCCACGTACGCCACGTGGTGGATCCGCCAGGCGATCACCCGTTCCATCGCCGACCAGTCCCGCACCATCCGGCTCCCCGTCCACCTGGTGGAGGAGCTCGGCCGGATCCGCCGGGTCCAGCGCGAGTTCAACCGCGAGAACGGCCGGGACCCGGAGCACGCGGAGATCGCCGCCGAGCTGGACACCACGGAGAAGCGCGTCGGCGACGTCCTGGACTGGGCGCGCGACCCGGTCAGCCTGAACATGGGCGTGGACGAGGACGGCGACACGCAGTTCGGCGACCTGCTCGAAGACACTTCGGCCATCTCCCCCGAGCAGTCCGTCCTCTCCCTGCTGCGCAGCGAGGAGCTGGAGGACCTGCTGGGCAAGCTGGATCAGCGAACCGCGTCGATTATCAAGATGCGTTACGGCATTGATGACGGTCGGGAGCGTACGCTGACGGAAGTGGGCAAGCAGCACGGCCTGACCCGCGAGCGGATCCGTCAGATCGAGAAGCACGCGCTGCTCGAACTGAAGAAGATGGCCCGCGACACCGGCTTCGACGCGGTGGCCTGACCGGCCCCGAGAAGAAGCCCCCCATACGAGCCCCCGGCGCCTATCCCCCCCAGGCGCCGGGGGCTCCCCCCATTCCAGCCCCTCCGGCGTTTGAGGAGCGGGGTCTGGGGCGGAGCCCCAGGGCCTCGGGCGCAGCCCGGGCCCTGACGGGTCAGGGCGGAGCCCTGGGAACGGTGGAAGGGCGGGTAGGGGACGGCCCCGCAGGGCCCGCTACGCCCCCGCCGCCTCCGCGAGCCGCGCACCGAGCGCCCGAGCCGCCTCGACAAGCACCTCCGGCCCGTGCACGACGAACGGCACCCCCACCAGCGCCAACCGCGCCACCAGCCACTCCGGCGAATCCGCCGACTCGAACCGCACCCGCACGGCGGCGCCGTCCGCGCCCCCGGCCCCACCCACCACATGTTCCGCCACCCACTCGGGCAGCCCCGAGGCCACCGAGAACGTGACTTCGACCGGATACGCGGACTCCCCACCCCGCAGCCCCCGCCGCACGAACTCCTCCGCATCCATCGGCAACCCCCGCGGAGCGAACCGCACCCCCGTGGCGCCCGGCTCGCTCACCCGGTCCACCCGGAAGGTCCGCCAGTCCTCGCGCTCCATGTCGTAGGCCACGAGGTACCACCGGCTCCCGGTGCTGACCAGCCGGTACGGCTCCACGAGCCGCCGCGAGTCCACCCCGTCCCGCGCCCGGTAGGCGAACCGCAGCCGCTCCGGCCCCGCCACCGCCGAGGCGATCGCCGTCAGCGTCCGCGGATCCACGCTCGCCCCGTCGCCCCGCGCCACCGCGACCGTCGCCGACTGCAGTGCGCCCACCCGCCGCCGCAGCCGCCCCGGCAGGACCTGTTCCAGCTTCGCGAGGGCCCGTACGGAGGCCTCCTCCACGCCCTCGATCGCATGCCCGGCCCCTGCCCGCAGCCCCACCGCGATCGCGACGGCCTCCTCGTCGTCCAGGACGAGCGGCGGCATCGCGGCGCCCGCCACGAGCCGGTAGCCGCCCTCCGCGCCGAGCGTGGCCTCCACCGGGTATCCCAGCTCCCGCAGCCGGTCGATGTCCCGCCGGATCGTGCGGGCGCTCACCCGCAGGCGCTCGGCCAGCTCGCTGCCGGGCCACTCGCGCGGGGTCTGGAGCAGGGAGAGCAGGGAGAGGAGGCGGGCCGGGGTATCCGTCATGGTTCAAAGGTGCCAGCCAAATAGGACACCACCTGACCTACATGCCGTCTAGGTTTCTCCTCATGAGCACCGAGACGACCCAGTCATCGCCCGAAGGAAAGAACGGGCCCGTACAAGAAGAGCGGACCGACCCTCCCGCAGAGACCACCTCGATCAGCAAGGCCGGCGACGCCGGAGACACGCGCGCGACCGGCGACGAGCCCGCGGCCCCCGCCGACCGCCGTCGCTGGATCGCGCTCGCCATCGTGATGACCGCCGCCTTCATGGACCTGGTCGACGTCACGATCGTCAACATCGCGATACCCCGGATGCGCGAGGACCTCGGCGCCTCCACCAGCGCCATCCAGTGGATCACCGCGGGCTACGCGCTCGCCTTCGCCGCCGGACTGATCACGGGCGGCCGTCTCGGTGACATCTACGGCCGCAAGCGCCTTTTCCTCATCGGCATATCCGGCTTCACCGCGGCTTCGCTGCTCTGCGGCCTCTCGCCCAACCCCGACGTGCTCGTCGCCTCCCGCATCCTCCAGGGCGGCATGGCGGCCATGATGGTCCCGCAGGTGCTCGCGATCATCCACGTCACCTTCCCGCCGCACGAGCGCGGCAAGGTCTTCGGCCTGTTCGGTGCGATCATCGGCCTCGGCGCCGTCTCGGGCCCGATGCTCGGCGCCCTGCTCACCGAGTGGAACATCGCCGGTCTCGAATGGCGCCCGATCTTCCTGATCAACCTGCCCGTCGGCATCGCCGGCGTGATCCTGGGCCGCAAGTTCATCTCCGAGTCCAAGGCCCCCAAGGCGCTGCGCCTGGACCTGGTGGGCGTCGTGCTCGCCACCCTCGCCCTGGTCATGCTGATCTTCCCGCTCACCCACGGCCGTGAGAACGACTGGCCGGTGTGGGGCTTCGTCTGCATGATCGCCTCGCCGCTGGTCTTCGGCGCCTTCATCGCCTACGAGAAGTACAAGATCCGCAAGGACGGCTCCCCGCTCGTCGAGCTCTCCCTCTTCAAGGTCAAGAGCTTCGCGGGCGGTATCGCCGTCCAGCTGACCTTCGGCCTCGCGACCGGCATCTTCTTCCTGGTCTGGACGCTCTACATGCAGATGGGCCTCGGCTGGAGCGCCCTGAAGGCAGGCTCCACCGGCATCCCGTTCTCGATCGCCGTCTCGGCCGCCGCGGGCGTGTCCGTGCAGAAGCTCGTACCGCGCTTCGGCCGCAAGGTGCTCCAGGCCGGCGCGCTGACCATGGCCGCGGGCGTGCTCATCTACATCTGGGAGTCGGACCGGTACGGCATGACCATCAGCTCCTGGCAGATGGCCGCCCCGCTGATCGTCATGGGCATCGGCATGGGCCTGATCGTCGCGCCGCTGACCGACACCGTGCTCTCCGAGGTGCCGCGCGAGCACGCCGGCTCGGCGTCCGGGCTGATCAACACCACCGGCCAGATGGGCAACGCGCTGGGCCTGGGCCTCACCTCCGTCGTGTACTTCGGGTTCATCGAGGACGACCGGATGTTCGGACCGCCCTACGTCGACGCGTTCCACCACGCCATGTGGTGGGTCGTGGCCGTCATGGTCGTGATCTTCTCGGTGATGTTCATGCTGCCGCGCAAGGCCGTCCCCATGGCCGAGCGCGAGGGCGGCACGGAGTACGCGGGCTAGTCCGCACGCCTCCGCACCCCTCCTCACGGGCATGTCCGCTTCTGTTGGCGGACATGCCCGTTTGTTTTGTTTTCAGTCGTAAACGGGCGTACTCTACGAAGGAATCCACAGAGTCGGGCATCGAACGGATCTGAAGCCACATGTACGCACCGGAGCGCCAGCAGGAGATCCTCCGCCTCGCCCGCGAGGCGGGCCGGGTCGACGTCCTGTCCCTGGCCGACCAGTTCCAGGTCACGGCGGAGACCG